>JAKAQP010000006.1 GCA_021822485.1 bacterium | reverse complement strand
TTCGGACAGACACCTTAACACGATAGCCGATAACCTGCTGTCTTCTTTCAAACAAAAACCTCTTGGACAGGAAGGAATTTCTACGCCGGGCGCAAGATGGATAGTCATCGATTACGGCGGTATTATGATTCATTTAATCCATGACGACTTGAGAAATTATTATAATATAGAAGGCTTGTGGCCGGAGGCTAAAGAATTAATAGTGGAATCTTCGTTCGGCGCAACCTTAAACGTTAATTAAAAATATAAACGTTATAAAGTTATTTTTAAACGTAAACTAATAAAGGCTATGAGTGTATATGCGGCAAATAAACCGTAATAAATGATGTATATAAATATATAGAATAAAAGGCAGACATCAAATATGTATATAATAACCGTTATAGTAGCGATACTTGTTTTAGTCGCATTTTTTGAATATCTTTATGCCCTTAATCCTCAGAGGGTTCCTCTGCATTATGCCCCGGGAAAACTTTACGTTATCCATAATTATCTTATAATTTACATATTCGCCGCATTCCTTATAGGTATAGCGATTATTTTAATAATAAACGTTTTAAAAGATTCTATAGTTCAGATTAAAAATATATTTTATAAAAGAAAGCAGTATATAAAAACCGAGCTTGACAATTCCGTAAATAAGGCGTTTGAAGCATATATTAAAGGGCAGTACGATAAAGGAATAGATTTAATAAAAAAATATTTAATTAATTATCCGAATAATATAGCGGCATATCTTCTGCTTGTAAAAATATATAAACATAAAGGAAAAATGAAAGACGCGGAAAATGCCTTGAATAAAGCTTTAGAAATAGAAAAAGAAAACGTCACTGCGCTAAACGAAGCCGGAAATCTTTATAAACTTAACAAAGATTACGATAAAGCCGTTTATTATTTTAATAAAGCGCTTGAATATTCATCCGACGACCTTTACGCCATATCCCGGTTAAAAGATATTTTTATAAAAAAAGAGGAATGGAAAAACGCTTACAGGATGTCTAAACTTTTTCTTTCCCAGTCGAAAGATAAAGATATAAACAAAAAAGAAGAACAGGTTATGCTGGGGTTAAAATATGAATTCGGCAAATATCTTCTTGAATCCGAGAACGATACGGTAAGGTCGATGAAACGTTTCAATCAGGTGCTTAGCCAGGACAAAAATTTCGTGCCGGCTTATTTATCTTTAGGAGATGCTTTAATAAAAAAAGGAAAAATAAACGAAGCTTTCGAATTTTGGGAAAAGGCTTTTCTTAGAACGTCTAATTTAGCTATTGCAATAAAAATAGAGGATGTTTCGATAAAGACCAATCACCCCGAAAATATAATAAGATTTTATCAAGAGCTTATTTACGACAATCCTGAAAGATGGGAATACAGGCTTTTTCTTGGAAAATTGTATATAAGGCTGGAGATGATAGACGACGCTATAGAAACTTTATCTTTAATTCCCGCTAATATTTTTAAGGATAACGCATTAAACTTATTACTTGCGGAATGTTATTTTAAAAGAGGAAAATATAACGATGCTTCGGTAAACTTTAGAAAAGCGTTAAAAAGCAGCTATCCCGTTAAACTGCCTTTTGTATGTTCTAACTGTGGTCATACCTCTTATAATTATTCGTCTATATGCCCTTCCTGCAATAAATGGAACACTTATAATATTAAAACTGCCGGCACGTTATATGAAACCGCCGCTAAAGACGATGAAAAAAATATTTCCTCTCTGCTTAGATAAATTAAATTTTAAATTGAATTTACCGGCAACGCATCATCAATATATAATGTATAAAAAATAAAATATAAAAACTATGCAAAAATTAAAAAAAGCCGTTTTGATAATAATGGACGGTTTCGGCATATCGGAAAAGATTAAAGGAAATGCAATAATAAATGCTAAACCGGAATTTATAGAAAAACTTTTCAAAGATTATCCATATACTACGCTAAAGGCGCACGGGCTCGACGTAGGATTGCCCGAAAACACTATGGGCAACTCTGAAGTAGGACATTCCAATATAGGCGCAGGACGTATAATAATGCAGGATTTAACGAAAATAGACCTGCTTATAAAAGAGGATAAACTTAAAGACAACGATGTTTTATCGGAATTTATCGAAAAAATAAAATCTGGAAATTCTATAGTTCATCTTATAGGTCTTCTTTCTGAAAGCGGAGTTCATTCTGAGTTAAGCCATTTACTTTACTTAATCGATATTTTTTATAAAAAAGGAATAAAAAAAATTTATCTTCATCCTTTTTTGGACGGTAGGGATTCTCCGCCGCAAAGTTCGCCTATTTTTCTTAAAAAATTAACGGAACATATAAAACCTTATGCCGATAAAGTATTTATTTCGACGCTTTGCGGAAGGTTTTACGCTATGGACAGAGATACGCGCTGGGACAGGGTTGAAGTTGCGTTTAATTTGCTGACTCAGGTAAAAGGAGAAAAATTTAACGATCCGTCGGAAGCCTTGAATAAGTTTTACGAAGCCGGCACTACCGATGAATTTATGCCGGCGATAGTAATCGATAACGGAGAACGGAACGACGGCAGAATCAAAGAAGACGATGGAGTTTTTTTCTTTAATTTCAGGGCAGACAGGGCAAAAGAGATTACTATGGCGCTTACTTTCGCCGATTTCAATTATTTTTCGAGAGGGCAGTTTAAACCGGTCGAAAATTTTATTACTATGACTAAATACGACGATTCTTTCAAAAATAAATATATGATAGAGCCTCAAAATTATTTAAATATTCTGGGTGAGGTTATATCAAATCTCGGTTTTAACCAGTTCAGGATAGCGGAAACCGAAAAATACGCGCATGTAACCTATTTTTTCAACTGCGGAAGGGAAGAACCTTTTAAAAACGAGGAAAGGATGCTTATACCTTCTCCGAGAGAGTTTAAGACCTACGATTTAATACCCGAAATGAGTGCTTTTAAAATCAAGGACGCTCTTATAGAAAAAATTAAATCCGGCAAATATGAATTAATTGTTTGTAATTTTGCAAATTGCGATATGGTGGGACATACCGGCAATTACGATGCGGCTATAAAAGCGGTGCAGACCGTAAATTCGGTAATTAGCGAGATAATACCTGCAATTTTAGACCTCGGCGACTGCGTATGCGCTATAACTGCAGATCACGGCAATGCCGAAACGATGATAGACGATAACGGCGAACCTATGACTAACCACACCCTTAACCCGGTGCCGTTCGTTATAGTTTCTAACGATTACAAAGAAATTCCTCAGTTAAAGCACGGAAAGCTTGCAGATATCGCTCCGACCGTTTTGAAGCTGATGGGATTAGAAGTGCCGGCCGAAATGACCGGACGTGTTTTATGGGAATAGTTTCATTTATTTATTATGGTCAGGCAGTAAGATTGGATGTTTTTTTATCCGCAAAATTTTCCGATAAAACAAGAACTTTCATTAAAAAGCAGATTTTAAGCGGAGCCGTAAAGGTTAATGGAGAAGCGGTAAAAAAGCCCGCATATTTATTAAAAGACGGTAATCCCGTTGTTTTTGAAGAACCAGATCCGGTCAAGCCGGGCATAAAGATATTCGACAGAGATATTGAAATAATTTATGAAGACGAATATATTGCGGCAGTCAATAAGCCAGCAGGCATTTCGTCTCATCCGGGGAAAGGTAATTACGACAATACACTCGTTAATATTTTAATTGGCAAGATTTCCGATCTGTCTGGTATAGGCGGGGTAGAAAGACCTGGGATAGTTCACCGGTTAGACAAGGATACTTCCGGCATTATGCTTATAGCCAAAAACGATTTTGCGCATAACGCTCTTGCGGAAAGTTTTAAAAACAGGGAAATTAAAAAAACTTATTTTGCTGCGGTTTACGGTATTATAACTCAAAAAAGCGGATGCATAGAAGGATTTATAAAAAGGGACGCCAAAAGCAGGGTTAAAATGGCAATGTATAAAAAAGAAACGGGAAAATACTGTCTCACCCGCTTTGAAAACATCAAACATATAAGAGGCGCGGCGACACTCCTTAAAGTTTTGCCTGAAACGGGAAGAACGCATCAGATAAGAGTTTCCCTTTTTGAGACGGGCTATCCTATTGTAGGAGATAAGCTATATAAAAGAAAAGATATAGAAAACAGATTCAAAAGTTTAAGTTTCGTCAAAAGGCAGATGCTTCATGCTTATATGCTTGAATTTCCTCACCCCGCGAATAAAGAAAAAACGGTATTGAAAGCGAAATTTCCAGACGATATGTTATGGCTGACTGATGATTACGACGATAACGATAAAAATACCCTATTATGATTTATAAGTTAAATAAAAACGAATTAAATCTTGACGAATTTGGAATAAAATACGGTTTTATGGACGATTCTATCGATTTTAATCCGGCGAATCCCGCAAGCAAATCGGCAAGGGAAGATTTTCTAAACATTGTTTCCGAAGATTATTCTTACGAAGTAAAACAGAGCCACGGTGTAAATATTAACGTTTTAGACGAAAAATTTAAAGAAAAAGCAAAAAATAGGCGCATTTTTTTTGATAACGACGATGCGGACGGTGTTTTTACCGGACGGAAAGGCATCGTTTTGTGTATAAGGACGGCAGACTGCGTTCCGGTGCTTTTCGCCGGCTTTAAAGGTAAAACCGTTGCCGCCGCAGGCGCCGTGCATTGCGGCTGGAAAGGAGCCTGCGGAGGAATAATAAAAAATGCCGTATCCATACTTGTAAACAGTTTTTATATAGACGCTGATTCGATTTCTGCTATTATAGGACCTTCCGTCTGCAAGAAATGTTACGAAGTTAAAGAAGATTTTTTAAATTTATTTTTAAAGCAAAACGATTTAAATATAAACTTTTTTCAACAAAAAATCGAGAATGGGAAAAACAAAATCTTTTTTGATTTAAAATCTTTTATCAAAAATGAATTAATTTTTAATGGATTAAACGGCAAAAACGTTTTTGATATAAATAAGTGCACTATGGAAAATGAAAATTTTTTCAGCTATAGGCGCAATAAGACCGACAAAAGACAGGTTTCTTTTATCTCTATATCAAATAAAGAGCATACGGAGTTTTATAAATAAATGATTAAAATAGGATTGACCGGCTCTATAGGTTCAGGCAAGACCACGGTGCTTAATTTATTTAAAAATTCCGGTTTTTTAACTGTAAACCTCGACGAAGAGGCAAAAAAAATTTATAAAAAAAACAGTTTAGAATATAAAAAAATTGTTGATTTTTTTGGAAATAAAATCTTAAATAAAGATTATGATATAGACCGCAGGATTCTTGCCGGTATAATTTTTTCGGATATTTCAAAGAAAAAAGTTTTAGAAGATATAGTTTATCCTGCTTTGCGGCAAAATATAGACGTATTTCTTGCCGAAAGCAGCGAGAGCGCCGCAGTCATAGAAGGAGCCGTTATTATAGAATCGGGGTATTATAGGAATTTAAATAAAACCGCCGTAATAACATGCGATTTTTCAAAAAGACTTATGCGGTCTTATAAAAAATTCGATGTAGAAGACTTTGTTAAAAGAGATAAAAATCAATTGAGCCAGAAAGAAAAAATTAAAAAATCGGATTTTATAATAAACAATAATTTCGGATTTAAATTTTTAATTCCGCAAATCGAATCTTTTGTGCTATTTTTAAAAACTATATATGGAGAGAAACTCAAATCTATCCCTATAAATATACCTGTTTCGCAATAAGCGATAATATTTAATTAATAAATAATAGATAAAATTAAACAAACTGCATAAAAATAGTATAAATAATCGGTATATTCGGCTTTTGAATATAATTACGGGAGAAAAGGAGGCATTATTTTATGGAAGAGAATAAAAATTGTGAAGATATAGGATATAAGTTAATAGAAGAACTCATGGAGTTCGCTTCGCAAAGAAAAACTGCGGAAGAGGTTATGCATTTTGTAAATATTGCGTTCGAATATTCTTTCGGGGCAACCGCCATTATGTTTTTGCACAAAAAATATGATGTCGACGAAAGCGTTAAAATATCCAGAGGTTTTTCAAATTTTTTTATTAAAAAAATCAACGAGAATCCACCTTATAAAATTATAGAAAACTTAAGCCGTTTGAAAGGCGGATTGTTTATAGATTTCAAAAAAGAAAAGGAAAAATACGATGAATACAAAGTCTTATTCGAACATGAAAATGTTGCTGAACTTTATGCGTATGAACTTAAAACACCTTATTCGGACTCGTATTTTGTAATAACATATTCCGTTAAAGGTTTTAAAAATTGCTGTTTCGATAAAGCTAAGATTTTTGACACTTTTTTTTCAATACTGGCATATATTTTAAACTCGGACAGGTCTATCCAGGCAATGAGGGACTGCTCTCAGATAGATTATGTATCCGGACTGAATAATTTTAAGTATTTTCATGAAAAGCTTTTTCAGGAGATGCAAAAAGCGGCAAAGGACGGCAGTAAGCTATCGGTCGGATTGATTTCTATAAACCAGTTAAATAAGTTAAATTCGGTCAACGGACACACCGCGGGAGATAAAAATATTTCAATAATAGCAAATATAATCAAAAAAAATATAAGGGCATTTGATACCGCATCGAGATACGGCAATAAGTTCATAATATTATTTCCTAACGTAAGAAAAGAAGAAGCCAAAACCGTAATTAAAAAAATATTCGACGAAACCGAAGTTTCTTTTAAAAAAGACAGTCAGGAAATTTTATCGTTGAATGCCGGCGTTTCAGAATTTCCCGGGGACGGCAGTAACGAAAGAACTATTCTCGATATTGCCGAAGGACGCCGGATAGATGCAAAAAGAGAAAAAAGATGGGCTGTTATATAAAAATAATTTTTAAAGGAGTTCTTTATGAACATTAAGGAGTTATCGGTAAAAAAAATTAACGAACTGCTGCAAATAGCCAAGGATTACAATATAGAAGGCGCATCGGGCATGCGTAAGCAGGATCTGATATACGCTCTGCTTCAAGCAGAAACGGAAAAGAATCAGCAGGCGGAAAAAAACGGATTGATTTCCGGCGAAGGAGTTCTAGAAATTCTACCGGATCAATACGGATTTTTAAGATCGCTTGAAGCAAATTATCTTCACGGACCCGACGATATTTACGTATCTCCGTCGCAGATAAGAAAATTCGGCTTAAGAACAGGCGATACTATACGCGGAATTATCAGACCGCCCAAAGACAGCGAGAGATTTTATGCGCTTTTGAAAGTGGAAAGCATAAACTTCGAGGACCCGGAAATTGCAAAAGAAAAGATATTATTCGATAATTTGACGCCTTTATATCCCGAAGAAAAAATAAATCTTGAATTCGACCCTAAGAATATGTCCACGAGGCTTATGGATTTATTAATTCCTATAGGAAAAGGACAGAGAGGGCTTATAGTCGCTCCTCCGAGAACCGGTAAGACTATGCTGCTTAAGGATATTGCGCATGCAATAAATACGAACCACAAAGAGATTTTTCTTATGGTGCTTTTAATAGACGAAAGACCTGAAGAAGTTACGGATATGCAGAGATCCGTTAACGGAGAAGTTATTAGCTCCACTTTCGACGAACCGCCGCAGAGGCATATTCAAATTGCTGAAATAGTTATAGAAAAAGCAAAAAGATTGGTAGAAACCGGAAAAGACGTAGTTATTCTGCTTGATTCTATTACAAGGCTTGCAAGGGCATATAACGTTACGATACCTTCTTCCGGAAAAGTCTTATCCGGAGGCGTCGATTCTAATGCTCTGCATAAACCCAAAAGATTTTTCGGAGCGGCAAGAAATATAGAGGAAGGGGGCAGTTTGACTATTATTGCTACGGCTTTAATAGACACCGGTTCGAGAATGGACGAAGTAATTTTTGAAGAATTCAAAGGAACCGGCAATCTTGAAGTTAATTTGGACAGAAAACTTTCGGAAAAAAGAATTTTCCCGGCAATAGATATAAATAAATCCGGAACGAGAAAAGAAGAGCTCCTTGTCGATAAAGACCATTTAAAAAAAGTATGGATATTAAGAAAACTCCTGTCAACTATGGATACTCCCGAAGCAATGGAGTTTTTGCTCGATAAAATAAAAAATACAAAATCCAATGCCGACTTTTTAAACTTAATGAATCAATGATACGCTACGGGTATGGAATTCAATTCCGTCCCCGTCACAAAACGGAAGGTTTTGCCAAAATTCAATTCCGGCACTACCACCAAATGGATATAAATATGCATAATAAATATAACGACGATATGCCGATAAATGCCGCCGATATTTTAGATAATATAAGCGACGGCATTATCGTTATAGACGAAAATTATAAAATAGTTTATGCAAATAAGCGTTTTATAGACGATTCAGGTATATCGTCTTCCGAAATAATTGGAGGATACTGTTATAAGGTGAGTCATTTTAGGGATGAACCTTGCGATCCTCTGCTTGAATCCTGCTCCATCGAAGAAGTTATTAAAAAAGGCAAGACCGTAAAAGTTATACACGGACATTACGGAAGACATGGCAAGGAAATTGCCGTAGAGATAAATTCTGCACCTTATACGAACGAAAAAACCGGAAAAAGATATGCCGTAGAGGTTTTGAGATGCCTCGGAAACGGTTCTAACGCCCACTTAAAATTCAATCTTTCCCAGCGTTTGTCCGAAGTCGGACTTCTTGCGGAAGGCGTCGCTCATGAGATAAATAATCCATTAAACAACATTCTTGCATCTATAGATATGATAAAAATATGCGCCGGCAATTCCGAACTTATTCAAAATAAGGATATAGCAAATATAATGAAAGAAGGCGGATGCGATATCAAGAAATATTTTGAATTAATGAAGGACGAAATTGAAAGGTGCAAAGATATTACAAAAAAACTCCTTACTTTATCCCGTCCGGTTTCCAATTCCAGCGATATAGTTAACGTAAACAATTCAATAGAAGAAACGCTTGCGCTTATTTCTTTCACCGCGGGGAAAAAGAATATTATGATAAAAAAGAACCTTGCCGGCGATATCCCGCTTATAAGCTTTTCCGAAGCCGGACTCAGGCAGGTTTTATTAAATATTGCTTTAAATGCCGTCCAAGCCGTCCGCGAAGAAACCGGAATAGTATATTTTATAACAAAAAAAATAAAAGATTATATTTATATAATAATAGTCGACAACGGTTGCGGTATCGCGCAGGAAGACATTAAAAAAATTTTCGACCCGTTTTTTTCTAAAAGAAAAAACTCTGCAAGCACCGGGCTCGGCCTGTCTATATCTATGAGCATTGTTAAATCTCTGGGCGGGTCAATAGAGGTCAGGTCAAAACTCGATTACGGAACCAAATTTACTATAAAAGTTCCGGTTAATAAAAATTTTTCGGAAAACAAAGAAATTTAATATGGACAACCATTCAGTTTCTATACTTATAGTCGACGACGATATCAATTATAGAAAAATTCTCTCCGATTTTTTAAAAAACGAAGGTTACGACGTAGATTCTGCAAATTCAGCCGAAGAAGCTATAAGCAGATTGGAAAAAGATTTTTTTAATATTATTATATCGGATTTAAAACTTCCCGGAAAAACGGGCATAGAACTGTTAAAAACCGTGAAGTCAAGGTCGGAAGACATAGAGATGATAATTCTTACGGCATTCGGCAGCGTAGATTCGGCGGTATCGGCTTTAAAAATAGGGGCATGCGATTATTTAGTAAAACCTTTAAGTTTAGAAGAGCTCAGTATAACCTTAAAAAAGCTGGTAGAAAAATTACAGCTTAAAAATTATGCCTCTTATTTTAAGAGAGAAATCTTTAAAAAATTTTTTATAGGAAAATCGAAAGCCGCCGCTAAGGTTATCGAAGATATTACCGTAGCGGCAAAATCTAATTTAAACGTTCTGATATCGGGAGAATCCGGAACAGGTAAGGAACTTAGCGCAAACCTGCTCCACAGGCTTTCTTCTAGAAGAGATGAGCCATTTATAATAGTAGATTCCTGTAATTTATCGGAGAATCTTTTCGAATCCGAGCTTTTCGGGCATGAAAGAGGTTCGTTTACCGGAGCGGATGCCCTTAAAAAAGGACTCCTTGAATATGCGGACAAAGGAACCCTGTTTATTGACGAGATAGGCGAAGTAAGCGGTATAATACAGGCAAAACTTTTAAGGATAATTGATACAAAAAGTTTCAGGAGAGTAGGTTCATCGAAAAATATTTTTATAGATACAAGGATTATAACGGCAACGAATAAAAATTTAAAAAAAATGGTTGAAGACGGGAAATTCAGAGGAGATTTGTTTTACAGGATAAACGGTTTTACTATAGAACTTCCGCCTTTAAGGGAAAGAAAAGAAGATATTCCATATTTAACCCACTATTTTATGACTAAAGAAAATAAGGTTCAGTATTTTAAACCTATTTCGCAGTCTGCATTAAATAAGCTTATGGATTACGCTTGGCCCGGAAATGTCAGGGAACTTAAAAACGTAATAGAAAGGTCTATAGTTTTATCCGAAGATAAAGAAGAAATTACGGATGACGCCATTCATCTTGAGATTGCCGGAGACAAAAATTTAAACTGCGGAGACGACTTTGTAATGTTCGAAAAAAAAATACCCATTAAAGAAATAGAAGAAAAGTACATAAACTATCTTCTTTCCAAAGGGCATACGAGAGCCGAAATAGCCTATATTATAGGCGAAAGCGAAAGGTCGGTTTATAGAAAGCTTGCAGGTATAAAAATTTAACTAATTAAGTTTATTTATTGTTTTAAAAAATAGTTGTAACATATTTTTTTTTATTGGATTAAAATAATAATATTGTGGTTTTAATAAAATAATTTGTTATACCTTAAGGAGAGCGTGTCTGTATGAATTTATCCATAATTAAGAAGACTTCTATTAAAACTAAACTTATTTTCCTAACTACGATAACATCTATGCTGGTGCTTTTTGCGCTAACTTATTATGCATTGTATTTTCAAAATAAAATGTCGATAAAAACTACTTCTTTAGATGCGATAGTTACGGCAAAAACAATGCTTTCCAGTTTAAACGCCATGATGAAAGACGGCACTATCTCAAATAAATCCGACAGGCGCCAATTATTTAAAATATACAGGAAAATCAAGGGAATTAAATATTTTAAGTTAGTAAGGGGCAATCCCGTCAATAAAGAATTTGGACCTGGTTTAAAACAGGAGATGCCTAAAACTAAATTCGACAAAGAAATACTCGCCTCAAAAAAAGAGATAATAAAACCTTTCAAAAAAAACGGCCAGAAATATTTGAAAATCGGCGTTCCTTTTATTGCAAAAAAGATGTCGAGGGGCATAGACTGCCTTATGTGCCATACCGTTAAGCAGGGAACCGTTTTAGGCGGCGTAGAACTTGTATATTCTCTAAAAAATGCGGTTAACGCTTCGCATGTTTTTATGAGGAATATGATTACGATTTCAATTATTTTTATTATCCTTTTTATCATAATTATTTATGTTGCTTTAAAATTTATATTTGAAAAGCCTATAAAAAAACTTTATGACAAGCTTAACGAAATTGTTAGGGGCGACGGAGATTTAAGTAAATTAATACAAATGGATTATTTGAAAAATAACGAAATTAAGTCTATAAGAAGCAAAGCTTGCAAGCTAGAAGAAAATGAATTAAAAGATAGATGCTGGGATGTTCATCAAGATAGGTACGGAAAAGAAGGCAGTAAAATCTGCACCGATTGTAATGTTTTTAAAAATTCGGTTTATGATGAAATAACGGCTGTTACCAATAAATTTAATAAATTTATCATAGATATAAGGGAAATAGTGCAGTCTATTACCGAAGAAGCTATGACTATAGTTGACGTAAGCACGACCATAGAAGGTCACGTCGATGAAATAAGCGGTAAGGCGCAGGAACAGGCGGAACTTGCGACGCATGTTGCCGCGGCTTCGGAAGAAATGTCGCAGACTATTAAAGAAATCGCTAAAAATACGCAGAACGTAAGTTCTATTGCTAAAGAAGCATCCGACAGTGCAAAGAGCGGTTTCGACATAGTAGAAAAATCGATATCCGGCATTAAAAACGTAGCCGTGCTTACTCAACAGCTTGGAGGCTTAATAAACGGATTGGAGCAAAGTTCTTTTGAAATAGGGGAAATAATATCGGTTATTAACGATATAGCCGACCAGACTAATCTTCTTGCACTTAATGCCGCTATAGAAGCCGCACGCGCCGGAGAATCCGGCAGGGGATTTGCCGTAGTAGCGGACGAAGTACGAAAATTAGCCGAAAGAACCGTGAAGGCCACAAAAGAAATAGCAGCTAAAGTCCAGACGATGCAGCAAAGTACTCAAAATACCAAGGCGTCTATGGATAAAACTTTGAGCGAAGTGGATTTGTCCGTGGGATACGCTTCAAAAGCGGGAGAATCCCTGGACAGCATAGAAAAAAATATTGTGGTTTTAACCGACCAGATAAGTTCGATAGCCGCCGCTTCCGAAGAGCAGACAGCGGCTACCAACGAGATTTCCCAAAATATAGAGGCGGTTTCCACTCTGTCGGTGTCTAATTCCGAAAAATCTTATAATACGGCAAAGGAGGCTGCTTCTATTTACGGAGAACTCGAAAAATTAATCGGGATATTAAAGAAATTTAAATATTAATTTAATAGAAATTAATTTACTTTATGGGGGGATTTACTTTATGAGTACTTTTGACAGTCTGTCTCAGGAGAAGGATATCTTTTTTCCGTCTAAAGAAACATTAAAAAACAGTTATGTCGAAGATTATGAAAAACTGTATGAATATTCCATAAATGAAAACGAAAAGTTTTGGGACGAAACGGCAAAACAGTTGTCGTGGTTCAGACACTGGGATAAAGTGTTAGAACAATCAAATCCTCCTTTTTATAAATGGTTTACGGGAGGCAAGACCAATATAGCCTATAATGCTTTAGACAGGCATATAACGACATTTAGAAAAAATAAACTGGCGATAATATGGGAAGGCGAAGACGGTACAGAAAGGGTTTATACTTATTTCTCCTTATATAAAGAGGTAAATAAGTTTGCAAACGTCTTAAAAAGTTTTGGAATAAAAAAAGGCGATACCGTAACTATTTACCTTCCTAATATACCGGAAATTGCAATAAGCATGCTGGCTTGCGCAAAAATAGGGGCAATACACAGCGTAGTTTATGCAGGTTTTTCGGGAATGGCTTTAAAAGACAGAATACTTGACGCTCAGAGTAAACTTCTTATTACCGCCGACGGAGCCTTCCGGGGCGGCAAGGTCGTAGAGCTTAAAAAAATAGCAGACGAAGCGGTAACTAAAGC
Source organism: bacterium (assembly GCA_021822485.1). Lineage (GTDB taxonomy): Bacteria > SZUA-79 > SZUA-79 > Acidulodesulfobacterales > Acidulodesulfobacteraceae > Acidulodesulfobacterium_A. Next base: position 48,077 of record JAKAQP010000006.1, on the reverse strand, counting down.
GCCAGTCGTTCAAACCGTTATCGTAGTAAAAAGAACCTGCAAAGAAGTTTCTATGGATACGTCGAGGGATTTTTATTACGACGAACTTATGAAACTACCCATAGCTAACCCTTATCTTAAAACGGAAGAGCTTGATGCGGAAGACCCTCTTTTTATACTTTATACGTCGGGAACTACAGGAAAGCCTAAAGGCATATTGCATGTTCATGGCGGATATTCCGTAGGAACGTATATAACTTCAAAATACGTTTTTAATATAAACGATACCGATACTTACTGGTGCGCCGCCGACCCGGGCTGGATAACGGGACATTCCTATATAATTTACGGACCTTTGATTAACGGAGCTACGACGCTTATGGTAGAAGGTTCGCCTTATTATCCTTACCCCGACAGATGGTGGAGGATAGTCGAAAAACATGCCGTAAATATATTTTATACTTCTCCTACCGCTATAAGAGGCGTTATGAGATTCGGAGAAAACTGGCCGAACAGGCATAATCTTAGCTCTCTTAAAATTATCGGAAGCGTCGGCGAACCTATAAATCCTGAGGTTTGGCGCTGGTATTACAAGCATATAGGCAAAGAAAGATGTCCTATTATGGATACGTGGTGGCAGACCGAATCCGGTATGTTTCTTATAACGCCTGTGCCGTCTTTGCCTCTAAAGCCCGGTTCATGCGGAAAGCCGTTTCTTGGAATAGACGCCGATATTTTCGACGAAAACGGCAAAAGCGTCAAAGAACCTGACAAGGGGGGTTATTTGGTAATTAAAAAGCCCTGGCCATCGATGATGAGGACTGTTTATAAAGACGAAAACAGATATAAAGAAACTTATTTTTCTAAATTTAACGGCGTATATCTTGCAGGAGATACAGCAAAAAGGGATGAAGACGGTTATTTTTACGTTATGGGCAGGATAGACGACGTAATCAAAGTTTCGGGATACAGGCTGGGAACCGCCGAGATAGAAAGCGCTATAATTACCCACGAAGCGGTTGCGGAGTCTGCTGTAATAGGCAAGCCCCATGATGTTAAAGGCAATTCGATAAAGGCTTTCGTAGTGTTGAAGCCCGGCATAGATAAAACCGATGCTCTTATGGACGATATTAAAGCTAACGTCGGGAAAACGCTTGGCCCTATTGCAAAACCGGACGAGATTGAGTTCGTCGATTCTCTTCCTAAAACAAGAAGCGGCAAAATTATGAGAAGAGTTTTAAAAGCAAGAGAAATGGGCATAAGCGAAGGAGATTTATCGACCATCGAGGAAGATTAGTAAAATAAAATTAGGAGGATAAAAAATGAAGTTTAAAATAACAGATTCAATCGATAAAAATTTATCTGAAAGCAAATCAGGCGAATTAAATCATATTTTTGTTTTCGGAGTTTTTCAGGGAGAAGAAAATAGTTTTTTAAAATCTGGAAATTTTAAGAAGTTAGAATTTATTTATAAAAGACTTAAACGCTTAGATTTTAAAGCAAAAAAAGGAAAGAGCGTTCTTGTAGAATCTCCTGTTTATTCGTTAATTTACGGATTAGATAAAAAGGACAAATTTAATTACGATTCTTTAAGATGTTTTATTGCAGCGGCGGCTAAAACTGCTAAGACAAACAAGGCAGAAGAAATAACGGTAATAATGCCTGAATTAAGCGGCGAATATTATATAAAGAAAGGATTGTTTTATTCTGCTGCGGCAATATCGGAGGGAGCGGAATTAGGTTTGTACGAGTTTAAGAAATATATGTCGAAAATTTCAGACGATAAGAAAAAAAGTAAGACAAATAAAAATGAAAAATATCCTGAAGTTATTAACGTCTATTTTAACGGCTTAAAAGCAACCAAGGAAAACACAAAAACGATAGATGAAGGTTTTGATTTCGGTAGAAAAACTGCTTCTGCCGCTAATTTTGCACGCGATATAGTAAATGAACCGGGTAACGTCGTAACTCCCGAATATTTAGCAGATTTAGCAACGAAAATATCTAAAGAAAGCGGTATGGACTGCGAAATATTTAACGAAAAAGAGATAGTGAAAAAAGGAATGAACGCCTTTTACGGCGTAGCGCGAGGATCTAAAAATCCGCCTAGGTTTATTCATTTAACATATAAACCTAAAAATAAGCCTAAGAGTAAAAATATCAAAAAAATCGCTTTAATCGGAAAAGGCATTACTTTCGACAGCGGCGGACTTTCGTTGAAGCCGGCTGATTTTATGACTACAATGAAAAGCGATAAATCGGGGGCTTGCACCGTGCTCGGTATTATGAAGTATATTAAAAATTTCGATTTAGAATTAGAAGTTCACGGTATTATTGCGGCTTGCGAAAATATGCCCGACGGCGGCGCTCAAAGACCCGACGACATAGTTAAAGCTTTAAACGGCAAGACTATAGAGATAGATAATACGGATGCTGAAGGCAGACTGACTTTGGCGGACGCTTTAAGCTTCACGTCGGAGTTAGGCGTTGACGAAATTATAGATCTTGCTACCTTAACAGGAGCTTGCGTAATTGCGCTTGGAGAATATACTTCTGGAGTTATGGGAAATGATAAAGACCTCATATCCAATATAATATCGGTAAGCCAAATTACAGGGGAAAGGATGTGGGAACTTCCTTTCGACGATAATATGAAAGAAAAACTTTCAAGTCCGATTGCAGATTTAAAAAACGTAGGCAACAGATACGGCGGAGCTATTACTGCAGGAATGTTTCTTGAAGAATTTGTTCCGGATAAAGCTAAATGGTGTCATATAGATATAGCCGGACCTGCTTTTACCAAAACGGGATTTAATTATAATCCAAAGGGCGGTACCGGAGTAGGAGTTAGAACTTTGTTTTATTATTTAGATCAACATAAATTATAATTGTAAATATCAATATATGCATATATATTTATATGCATATTTATATTTATTTAAATTTTTTTATAAATTATAATTTTATAACTTGCTTTTTGATTATAGCGTATGATATAATCAAAAAGTTTCGATTAATAACATTAAACTATATGACCTTAACTATTAATTAAATGGATAATAGTATAAACAACAACGGTTTAATTTCTTTTCTGCCAATATTTATAATGCTTGTTATAGCAATTATATTTGCGGTTTTTACCATTTTAATATCTAATTTTATAGGAAAAAAGACATACGAGTCCGGCAAATTAAAAGCATATGAATGCGGCGTCGAGCCGACCGGCGAACCCCACGTTAAATTCGACGTAAAGTTTTATCTAATAGCTATATTTTTTCTTCTTTTCGATATCGAAGCTCTTTTTCTGTTTCCTTGGGCGGTTATATTTTCGCATCTTGGAATACTCGGGTTTGTAGAAATGTTTTTATTTATAGTAATCTTAGTAATCGGTCTGCTTTACGTATGGTTAAAAGGAGCGCTTAAATGGGAATAGAAGAGCATCTCGGCGATAATATAATCACCGCTTCATTGGATAAAATTGTTTCGTGGGGCAGAAAGTGGTCTATATGGCCGGCAACTTTCGGTCTTGCATGCTGTGCCATCGAAATGATGACGGTGGCATCCTCAAGATACGACTTTGACAGATTGGGTTTAATATTCAGGTCAAGTCCAAGACAGTCCGACCTCATAATAGTATCGGGCAGGGTCTCATATAAAATGGCGCCGATGGTTAAAAGAATTTACGATCAGATGCCTAACCCTAAATGGGTTATCGCTATGGGCGACTGTGCATGTTCTGGAGGGCTTTTTAACGTTTATAGTATTGTTCAGGGAGTCGATACTATTATTCCGGTCGATGTGTATATCCCTGGCTGCCCTCCGCGTCCGGAAGCCCTTATTTACGGCATAGTAAAACTTCAAGAAAAAATAGAAAAAGGCACTTTGAAGCATGAAGAACCGCCTAAAATTATTAGATAGCTATAAAAAATATTAATAATTAACATAAATAAATATTAATGAAAGCCGACGATATGGATATAATGTTCGCATTAACCGTTATTAAAGAGTCAATGCCGCAATCTATTATTGCTTCCGACGTTATTAACGGCGACCCTCATATAAGAATTAAAAAAGACGATTTGCTAAAATTTGCTTTATTCCTAAAAAACGATGCAAGATTAGAGTTTGATATGCTTTCGGATTTATTCGCGGTCGATTATCCCAAAAGAGCTGAAAGAATAGAGGTGATTTACAATTTTTATTCTATAAAAAATAATTTTAGAGTTTTTGTAAAAATTTGGAGCAAAATAGACGAACCGGAATATCCGAGTTTGACGTCGATTTATAATTCCGCAGACTGGTTTGAAAGAGAAGTTTACGATATGTTCGGGCTTAAATTTAAAGGACATCCTGATTTAAAAAGAATTTTGAATCCCGACGACTGGATCGGCCATCCGCTGCTTAAAGATTATCCTTTAAGGCAGAGACCTGAACCGAAGGATATTGAAATGGATACTCCGGGTTATATTGATTTGGAACAAATTAAATAATATTTATCGATAATTTAACTATGATTGCGCAGAAAGATTTTTTAATTGAAAATGATAAGTTCGTATTGAACATAGGCCCTTCTCATCCGGCAACACACGGAGTTCTCAGGGTTTTAGTTCAATTAGACGGAGAAACTATAATTCATGCAGAGCCTATCATAGGTTATTTGCATACCAGCATGGAAAAATATGCGGAATATAAAACTTATCATCAGGCTGAAACTATTACCGACAGAATGGATTATGTAGCGGGCGCGTCAAACAATCTCGGCTATATATTGGCGGTAGAAAAGCTTTGCGGAGTTAAAGCGCCTAAGAGGGCCGAATATGTCCGCGTCATTTTAGCCGAATTTACCAGAATAAGTTCTCATCTAGTATGGCTTGCGACGCATGCGGTAGATTTGGGTGCGTTAACCGAGTTTCTATACTGTTTCCGCGAAAGAGAATTAATATTAGATATAATAGAAACAATTACGGGTCAAAGAATGACACCTTCTTTTTTCCGAGTAGGCGGTCTTGCAATGGACTTTCATAGTGATTTCATAGAGAAAATCAGGGATTTTATAAAGATTTTTCCCGATAAGGTAAATGAGTATGAAGCGCTTCTTACTAAAAATAAAATATGGCTCGAAAGAACAAAAAATTTAGGAATGATTTCGGCAGAAAGCGCGATAAATTTCGCATTGACGGGTCCTTCTCTTAGAGGCAGCGGAGTTAAATACGACGTACGTAAAGTAAATCCTTATTCCAGTTACGAAGACTTCGATTTTGAAGTGCCTATAGGCGATAACGGCGATACATACGACAGATACGTAATCAGGATAGAGGAGATGCGGCAGAGCCTTAAGATAATATCGCAGGCTGTAGAAAATATTCCCGAAGGCGAATATTTAAGCCATGACGAATATCCGTTATATGTTAAACCGACTAAGAAAAGGTCATTGACTACTATGGAAGGTATGATTTTTAATTTTAAATTCGGTATGGAAGGAATTAAACCTCCTAAAGGAGAAGCTTACGTTTCAATAGAAAATCCCAGAGGAGAATTAGGTTTTTATCTAATTTCCGACGGCTCCGGCTATCCTTACAGAATGAGAGTCAGGCCGCCGTCGTTTTGTAATATAAGCGCTCTTAACGAGATGACTAAAGGGCATATGATAGCTGATTTAATTGCAATAATGGGAAGCGTCGATATATTGCTCGGCGAAGTTGACAGGTGAAAATAAATTAATTATGAAAATAATAGATAAATTAAGCGACAGGCTCGATATGAATTTTTTTGACCGCACAGGCCATAAAAAAATATCGTCTGTATTAAATTGGACGGGTGTTGCCTTATTAGATGAAAACGATAATAAAGTAGACCTGGCAAGGTGCTACATGCAGGAACTGCAGAAGATATCTTGCGGAGTCTGTACCCCGTGTGCTCTCGGAACTTCGGTTGCTTCCGAAATTTTGGAAAATATCTGTAGCGGCAGAGCTATACCGGAAGACTTAGACAGACTAAGAAATCAGTGTGACTGGATTATGTCTTCGTCTAAGTGTACCATAGGGACTATAGGACCTACTTCGGTAGTAGAGCTGATAGATAATTATAGGGAAGACTTTGAAAAAGTCATAAAAAATAAAGAAATAATAAAAAGAGGCGACTATATAGCTCACGTTACCGCACCTTGCATTAACGGTTGTCCTTCAAAATTAGATATACCTAACTGGATAGAAAGAGTCAGGGACGGCAGGTATGAAGATGCCCTTCAATCGGCAAGAAGAAACACTCCGCTTGCCGGTATATTGGGAAGAACGTGTTTTCATCCTTGTCAGGATAACTGCCGCAGGGCCAATATTGACGAGTCTATACAAATATGCCTAATAAGAAGATTTGCCGCCGACGAATCGTATTATTCGGAGTATAAACCAGATTTTAAAATAAAAGACAATAATATTAAAGTAGCAATCGTAGGTTCCGGTCCGGCAGGTTTAAGCTGCGCTTATTACTTGAGATTAATGGGGTATAAACCGATTATATTTGAAGCTCTTCCGGTACTTGGCGGAATGATGAACGTTGGAATTCCCAAATTCAGGCTTCCAAAGCATTTCTTAGACGAGGAAATAGGTTATATTATTTCTACCGGAATAGAATACAAATTAAACAGCAAACTTGGGAAAGATTTTACTATAAAAGACCTTTTCGAACAGGGATTTAAAGCCGTATTCCTTGGGATAGGAGCTCATTTAGGTCAGAATATTAATCTGCCCGGCGAAAATGATAATTTAAAAGGCTTTTTCGACGGAGTCGAATTTTTAAGAAAAGTAGCTCTTGGTCAAAAAATTGATACAGGTAAAAAAGTTATTATAGAGGGTGGCGGGAATGTTGCTATAGACTGCTGCAGGACGGCCGTAAGGCTAGGGTATAAAGACGTTACCGTAGTTTACAGAAGAAGTAATGAAGAGATGCCTGCGGCATACGACGAACTTGAAACGGCAATAGAAGAAGGAGTTAAGTTCGAATTTTTAACGAATCCAATCGCTATTCTTTATGAAAACGGCAGGGTAACGGGTATAAGATGCAGAAAAATGAAACTGGGAGAAATAGATGCAAGCGGAAGGAAAAGTCCTATAGAAATACCCGGTTCGGATTTCGATATAGAAACTGAGGATTTTATTATGGCTATAGGACAGGTACCGGATTTCGACTGCTTAAAGGATGTTCCAGAAATAAAAATAGTAAAAGGAAAAACTATCTCTGCCGATAAATTTACTTTTATGACGGATATGCCCGGTGTTTTTGCAGGAGGCGACGCATTAACCGGACCTATAAGTATAGTTGATTCAAACAGGGACGGAAAAAATGCCGCCAGAAGAATTGATCAGTATATAAGAACCGGCGCTTTTACTGCGACAGACGACTGCCTGTTTGAAAATCTATTCGAAACTATCGGCGTTTATGATAAAAACGAAGTAATTCAAAACGCAGATATGCCGCCTGGAAATTTTGCGCCTAAGCAGATAATCAAACCTGTCAAAGAACGCATAAAAAGCTTTGAAGAAGCAGATAGAGGTTTTACGAACGACGATGCCGCATATGAAGCTACCAGATGCATGAGATGCTATTATCTTATGTTAGTAAAGTTTGAGGATTAGGATATATTATGGATATTGAAATTACAATTAACGGGAAAAAAATTATAACGCAGTCCGGACTGACTATTTTAGAAGCAGCCTCTCAGGCAGGAATTAAAATACCAGTTTTGTGCTATCTAAAAAGAATCAAACCAATAGGTTCCTGCAGGGTTTGCGTTGTTGAGGTTAAAGACGTGAAAAATCCTCTTCCCTCTTGCGTCGCCAAAGTAAAAGAAGGCTATGAAATATATACGGAAACGGAAAAATTATGGGAAATCAGAAAAGAAGTCATTTCACATTTACTGTTGGACCATCCTTTAGATTGTCCGGTTTGCGACAAATCCGGAGACTGCCTTTTGCAGGATTTAACATTTGAATTGGGCGTAACTACGCAAAAAGACAAAAAAATTTATCCTGATAGGACTAAAATTTTTAAAAGCGATTTAATAGAATATAACGCTACAAGGTGCGTTTTGTGTTCAAGGTGTATTAGGGTTTGCGGCGACATGTACGGCAATCCGTTTCTTCAGATGAAAGACAAGGGGAATAACGGTTATATAGGACTTAAAACCGACACTAAAACTCAGCTTGGTTCCCAGCCTGCGGAAGGATGTTCTTTTGAAGAAATTTCCGTCGAACCTGATCGTTTAGACTGCTATTATTGCGGCAACTGCGTTGAAGTATGTCCGGTAGGCGCATTAGTTTCAAAACCTTCAAAATTTAAAGAAAGATACTGGCAGGAAAATCCGTTTTCGTCGATTTGCGATAAATGTTCGGCTGCCTGCAGAATAGAATATTACAGATACGGCCGCGATGAATCTTTGGTTAGGACGGCTGCGCCTTTTGGGGGATATCTTTGTAAATCGGGTTTTTTCTATCCCGCAATTAACGGCGATTGCAAAAGCTACTACATCGCTAATCCTTATATTAAAAAAAAGACGGTTGCCGAAGAAGTTACTTTAGAAAAAGCGGCGGAAGAGTTCGGTTTGAGAATGAAGGGTATTCAAGAGAATAACGCCGAGGATGCTTCGGCAGTTTTGATTTCGCCGAATATTTCAATTAACGGAGGTAAAGCTTCTTTAGAGTTTATTAAGAATACTTTAAAACTAAAACATTTTGATGTTGCCGCTTCCGAATTATATAGGAAAAATTTGTTAGATTTTAAAAGATTATTTCCTTCCGAGGAGTATTTCGATATAAACGATATTAAAAATTCTGAAGTCATGTTGTATTTCGGCAGTATAGAAGATGAGATTCCGTTTGCGGCATACGATATTTTAAAAACGCGCAGAGAACACGGTGGAAGGCTTTTTATAGTAAATCCGAAAACTGGAAAAGCTGACATGGTTAGATCGTTTTCCAGATTTGAAGACATTGCCTGCTCCAAGAAAGATATAGACGAATCGTTTTTTGAAACATATTTAAATAAAATGCGGATGAGTCTCTATAAAGAACAAACCGATTTAGACGACGTATGTAAAACAATTATAGAAGTAATTGCGGATGCAGGCTGTATTTCTTTTATAATAGGCGATTCCGTCATGTCTTCTATAGATATAGATAAGGATTTATTAATATTGCAAGAAATTATACAATTTTTACGCGAGCAGGAAAAGTCGGTGTATTTGTTTCCTCTAGTGAAGCCGTCTAATTATAGAGGGTTGTTGCATACCGGTGTTTATCCTTCCGGCAATGCTTATAGTTTTAAAGAAATAATTACCGGCCTCGATACCGGCAGAATTAAAAATCTTGTATATATAGGGGATATACAAGACGACGATTACGGAAAAGAAATAATACGTTGCAGTTCAAATTTAGAATTTTTAGCCGTTTTTTCTTCTAAAACAAGTCTTTTGTCGGCTATGGCGGATATGATTATACCCATCAAAGATTTTTTGGAGGAAAAAAATACATACTATGAAAATTTTGAAGGAAAAATTATAAACGTAAGTAACGAATTTAATTTTGGAATTTACAGATATAATTTAACTGACGTATTTGCCGAAATTTCGGTTAAAATGAATAATACATATAATTTAAACGAAACCGAAGACTTTTTAAATTCCGTTAAAAGCGGAAACGTGATATATTACAATAAAATTAAAGGCAGAAGCAAATTTTACTATAACGATAGAACTAAACTATATTATTAAAAGGTATTATAAAAATGCTCTTTTGGCTTATTGCTGAGGTTATTAAAATATTAATAGTGTTTGTCGGACTGCTGTTGTCAGCCGCTTATTTAACTCTCTTAGAACGCAAAATTGCGGCTAGGATACAAAATAGAATGGGTCCTATGGAAGCCGGATTTCATGGGTTGCTGCAGCCGATAGCAGACGGCATTAAACTATTTTTTAAAGAAGATATTATACCGAGCGAAGCTAATAAGTTTTTATTTATTTTGGCTCCTATATTAGTAGTAATACCGGCTTTAACTACTTTCGCCGTAATACCGTTCGGCGCACCTATAAAAATTATGGGACATATCGTTCCTCTTCAAATAACGGACGTAAACGTTGGGATACTTTTTATTCTTGCACTTACTTCTTTAGGCGTTTATGGAGTAGTTATAGGAGGCTGGGCATCTAACAGCAAATACTCTCTTCTTGGAGGGATAAGGACCGCCGCTCAAATGGTGAGCTACGAAATTGCCCTCGTGCTTTCTATAGTAGGTATAATAATGATTGCCGGAGACCTAAGCTTGTCTAAAATAGTTTCCGAACAATCGCATATATGGTTTATAGTTTATCAGCCTGTCGGGTTTTTGCTATATTTAATTGCTTCGACTGCTGAAATGAACAGGGTTCCGTTCGATATAGGAGAAGCTGAAGGAGAAATCGTCGCCGGTTTTCACACGGAATACTCTAGTATGGAATTTGCTTTCTATTTTATCGGCGAATATGCTCAGATGGTGGTAAACAGTGCAATAATTGTAACTTTGTTTTTAGGCGGTTGGCAAGGACCTTTCTTACCGCCGGTTGTATGGTTTTTGCTAAAAGTATTTTTTATAATACTTATTTATTTATGGCTGAGATGGACGTATCCGAGACTTAGATATGACGAACTTATGGATTTCGGATGGAAGTTTCTTCTTCCGATAGCTCTTGCAAATATAATAGTAACAGGATTCGTAATGGTTTTGCTTAAAGGATAACAAATGAATACCCGGAAACAAGAAAAGTCTATTTTGGAGATTTCTAAAAATTTTTTAATAGGTCTTAAAACGACTATTAAAACTTTTTTTCAAAAACCTGTAACGTTTCAGTATCCAAAGGAGTATCTAAGGATAGCCGAAAGATTCAGGGCTTTTCCTCATCTTAACGTTAACGGCGACGGCTCTTTAAGATGCGTAGCTTGTATTTTATGCGAGACCGTCTGTCCGTCCGAAGCGATAAAAATAAAAACCGGTTACGTAGACTACGGATTAGAACACGAACTTACGGAAAGGCAAAAGCATAATCACAGCTTGGATAATTTGAACAAAGGAATTTATAGCGACGGAAGACGCCATCCGTCTTCATTTGAAATCGATTTATTAAGATGCATCTGCTGCGGTTACTGCGAAGAAATATGTCCCGAGGAAGCTATCAGTCTTGGAACCGATTACGAGGTTGCATTTTATACACGAGATGAAGCCATTTACGGCATAGATAAATTAATTAAATCTAGATAAAACTTGAGGGATTAATCGTGGAAGCACTTTTCTACTTTTTTGCATTTATAGCTATTTTTTCTGCGTTGATGGTTATATCTATGAAAAATCCATTGACTTCTGCGCTTTATTTAGTTCTTTGTTTTTTTGCACTTGCAGGTTTCTACGTACTTTTATATATGCAGTTTATTGCGGTAATGCAGATACTGGTTTATGCGGGAGCGATAATGGTTCTTGTAGTATTGGTTATAATGTTGTTAAATATTTCAAAATTAGACTCCGTAAAGACGGATTTTCACCAAAAAATTATAGGAATAGTAATTGCAGTAGTTTTATTCGCAGAAATAGTTATATATACGGTAGGCGGAAAGACCCGAAAACCAACGGGGGAAATTACTCATAAGTTAATAAATAAAATAGGAAACACTCAAGTTATAGGAAAATTTTTATTTACAAAATATACGCTGTCTTTTGAAATTGCTTCTATATTGCTTTTTGTAGCGATTATAGGGGCATATTTATTTGCTAAGAAAAAACTTTAAAAGTCTGGTAAAGTCGGGTGATAATATATGAATAACTATTTAATCGTGGCCGGAATTATTTTTTGCATAGGCGCTTTGGGCGTTCTTATGCGAAAAAATTTAATAATTGTTTTTATGAGTTTAGAGCTTATGTTTAATGCCGCTAATCTCGGCTTTGTAGCGGTATCGAACCGGTTAAATCTTATTTCCGGCGATATATTCGTTATTTTCGTAATGGTTGTTGCGGCAGCAGAGGCCGCGGTAGCACTCGGTATTATAGTTGCTTTTTACAGGGAAAAAGGAACTATTGACATGGATAAAGCAAACGAATTAAAAAATTAATATAAAAGGTAGTTAATAAAATGGATTTCAAAACATCTATTACATGGCTCATTCCGTTATTTCCGTTTGCAGGGTGGCTGTTATGGGGTTTATTCGGAAGATATCTTAAAGGGTTTTCCGGATATTTAGCCAGCGCTTTCATAGGAATATCCTTTATTTTGTCCGTTATTCTGTTTTTTATAGTAGCATACTCTCACGGCTTTACCGATACACTTTATCCATGGGTACATGCAGGAACGTTAAAAGTAGGAGTTTCTGCCGTTATAGACAGGCTTTCCGTTATCATGCTCGTTATGGTGACCGGGGTAAGTACTCTTGTTCATATATACTCTATAGGATATATGCAGGACGATAAGGGATTTTCAAGATATTTTTCTTTTTTAAATCTGTTCGTGTTTTCAATGATAATGCTCGTTATCTCTAATAACGTGCTTTTACTATACGTATTTTGGGAAGCTGTCGGATTTTGTTCATACATTCTTATAGGATTCTGGTATGAAAAAAAGTCTGCCTCGGATGCAGGCAAAAAAGCTTTCATAGTAAACAGAGTCGGGGATTTTGGTTTTGCAACGGGAATATTCCTTTTATTTATGACGACTAAAACTCTTAATTACGAAAAAATATTTGCTATGGTGCCTACAATGCCGACGCTGACCGTAACCGTGATAGCGCTTCTGTTATTTGCGGGAGCGGTAGGTAAATCCGCCCAATTCCCTTTGCATGTATGGCTGCCGGACGCAATGGAAGGTCCTACTCCAGTCAGCGCATTAATACATGCAGCAACTATGGTTACCGCCGGAGTATATATGATAGTGAGGTTTCACGTGCTATTTTCATACTCGCCTACAGCTTCGGAAGTGGTTCTCATAGTAGGAACGTTCACTGCATTTTTTGCGGCGTTTATAGCTCTCACTCAGTATGATATAAAAAGAATAGTTGCATATTCTACGGTCAGTCAGCTGGGTTATATGTTTATGGCGGTGGGCATAGGTTCATATACGGCAGGTATGTTTCATCTTATATCCCACGCTATTTTTAAAGGACTGCTATTTTTAACGGCCGGCAGCGTTATGCATGGACTTTCGGGAGAATTGGATTTAAGAAAAATGGGCGGATTATACTCAAAAATGAAAACTACCGCAATTACTTTCATAGTAGGCGGTCTCGCACTGTCGGGGATACCTCCTTTTTCCGGATTTTTCTCTAAAGATGCTATATTGGCGGATGTTTATAATAAGGGTTATTATTTTGCATGGGCTGTAGGAGAGATAACAGCATTAATGACGGCTTTTTATATTTTCAGGCTGATATTTTTAGCATTTTTTGCAGAGTCTAAAGTAGATAAGGGTTTACATGTGCATGAGTCCCCGAAAATTATGACTATTCCTATGATAATAATGGCTGTTTTAGCTTCTACTATTGGTTTTCTGGGAATACCGCCCTTAAATCATTCTGTATTTTATAAATTCCTGCATGTTGATTTTTTAAATGCTAAAGATTTTGCGCCTATAGTAAATAATATGCCATGGTATGTTCTTAGCTCTATTTCCGTGGCAGCCGGTTTAATAGGAATATATATAGCATATTTATTGTATATTAAAAAGGCTATAGATCCTGAAAAAATAAAGAATATGTTTAAACCTGTTTATGAACTTTCTTATAATAAGGTTTATATAGACGAAATATATGATTTTCTAATCGTCAAACCAATGCTTGTTTTTTTTGGTTTTCTCTGGAAAATTGTGGATATTAAGATAATAGACGGCGCCGTTAACGGGGTAGCCGGAGCGTTTGGAAATTTTTCTGTTAAAGCAAGAAAAATTCAAAACGGCATGCTGATGAGCTATATTTTAACGCTTTCTATAGGCGTTGCGGCAGTTCTTTTTTATTATTTTATAAGGTAACGCTAACAATATAATATATAAAATTAACGCGATAAGGATAACATATAAACTATAAAGGAAATAAAAAATGGCTTTTTTTATGAAATACATTTTAACTATACTGATTTTTTTTCCAACCGTCGCCGTATTGATATTGCTGCCTATAAATAAGAAAAACGAAGGGCTGTTAAGAAACCTTGCGACATTATTGTCGCTTCTTGAGTTTATCGCTTCATACTATCTATTTATATATTTCAGACCTGATACGTATAAGTTTCAATTTGTGGAGAAATTTAACTGGATTCCGTCGTTCGGAGCATCTTATTTTTTGGGTATTGACGGCATAAGCCTTTTTTTAATTCTTTTAACAACTTTATTAACGTTCGTATCTTTGCTGTCAAGCTACAGATACATAAAAGACCATGTTAAAGAATTCGTCATCTTAATGCTTCTGTTAGAAACGTTCATGTTGGGAACTTTTGCTGCGTTAGACATACTGTTGTTTTATGTTTTTTGGGAATTCATGTTGCTGCCTATGTATTTTATTATAGGAATGTGGGGTACCGGAAAAAGAATATATTCTGCGGTAAAGTTTTTTCTTTATACCCTTGCAGGATCTTTAATAATGCTATTCGGTTTAATTTATATATTTATAATACATTATCAACAAACGGGCAATTTTACGTTCAATTTAATCAGGCTGTATAATACTAGTATTCCGGTAAATTTGCAGATACTGCTGTTTATAGCATTATTTCTCGGATTTGCGATTAAAGTCCCAATTTTTCCGTTTCATACATGGCTGCCGGATGCTCATACCGAAGCTCCAACCGCAGGCAGCGTTATACTTGCAGGAGTTTTATTGAAGTTCGGAATTTACGGATTTTTTAGGTTTGCGATTCCTTTGCTGCCTAATGCAGCGCAAATTTTAGCTCCATATATCGTAGTAATAGGAGTTATAGGAATTTTATACGGCGCATTTGTTTCTATCGTTCAGAAAGACCTAAAAAGATTAGTCGCATTTTCCAGCGTTTCGCATATGGGCTTCATAATGGTGGGATTGTTTGCGTTTACCGCTATAAGCATAAACGGAGCTGTTTACCAGCTATTAAATCATGGAGTAGATACCGGAGCATTATTTCTTTTTGTAGGTATGATTTACGAAAGGATGCATACGAGGCAGATTAAAGATTTAGGAGGAATAGCGAAAAAAGCTCCTATTTTAACAGTTTTATTCTTAACTTCCGTGTTGGCTTCCGTCGGACTGCCGGGTTTAAACGGTTTTATCGGCGAATTTTTAATTTTAATAGGTTCGTTCCGCTCGTATCCTGTGTTGACTATTATTGGAACCAGCGGTATTATTTTTGCGGCGGTTTATTTATTGTGGATGTTCCAAAGAGTAATGTTTCAAGATCCGCACGATCAAACCGCGCCGTACAATCATCATCTCGAGTCTTTCGACGATATGAACCTCAGAGAAATTATAACCGTATTGCCTTTAATAATATTGATGTTTTTAATGGGATTTTATCCTGATCCGTTTTTAGACAGAATAGGTCCTTCGGTTTTACATTTTTTAACTATGCTCAATCATCATAAGATTATATATAATGCCATAAAAATAAAGACGGGGTTATCCAATGCATAATATAATGCCTGCAATATACGGATTAAATTCTTTGGAAAAAAGCATGCTAAGCATTATACCGGAAGCGGTAATAATATTATTTGCTTTCATAGTACTATTTATAACGTTTTTTGAAAAAATAGCAAAAAGCAAAAATTCGTATTATCTGTCTTTAATCGGTATAGCGTTTTCAATATTATATGTCGTAATGCTGTCGGGAAGAAATTTGACGGGATTTTACGGGTCGGTAGTATTTAACGGCTATGACGTATTTTTATTTATTGCTATTTTGCTGTCGGGTTTTTTAACCGTCCTTGTTTCTAAGGATTATATAGAAAATTTCGATGTCCCTTATCCCGAATATTACAGTATAATTCTTTTTGGAATATCGGCGATGATGTTTTTGGTGTCGTCTAATAATTTGATAATGGTCTTTATATCTTTAGAATTTATGTCTATTTGTGCTTATATACTTACGGGATATATAAGAGGAAACACGCGGAGTACCGAAGCGGCGCTAAAATATCTAATACTGGGAACTTTTGCATCGGCTTTTTTAATTTTTGGGTCTGTTTTTATTTACGCTGCAGTCGGTCACCTGAATTTAAATTCAATACATACATATTTGGAAAACATTTCATACGTTAAACACGGAAGTGACCTTATTTTAAACGGTATTAGCGAATATCTGTCCATCGGACTTTTATTGTTTATGATAGGATTAGCCTTTAAAATGTCTTTATTTCCATTTCATGCATGGACTCCCGACGCTTACGACGGAGCGCCTACCCCGATAACTTCCTTTATGGCGACAGGAATAAAAATAGCGGCTTTTGCAGTATTTTTGAGAATTTATCTCCTAATTTACAATTATAACGTTATCAATTTTAACGATATTCTCTGGGTACTGGCAGTTTTATCTATGACTTTCGGAAATATAGCGGCAATTTTATCTACGAATATTAAAAGGCTGTTAGCCTATTCTTCGATAGCTCAGGCTGGTTACATACTAATAGGAATAATAGGCGGCGGTTTTTACGGTTATTCAGGGACTCTTTTTTATCTTTTTGCATATATTTTTATGACAGCGGGAGCTTTTGCGGTAGTTATAATATTTGAAAATTCCGATATAGCTTCTTTAGATATTAAAAAATATTCCGGCGTAGGATATAAATACCCCTTTATTTCGGCGGCTATGGCTTTCTTTATGCTGTCTCTTGCGGGAATACCGGTTACATCGGGATTTATGGGAAAATTTTACGTATTTTCGGCTGCCGTAAAATCCGGCTATTACTGGTTAGTTTTTATCGCTTTGCTTAACAGCGCTTTTGCGGCATATTACTATATTAAGGTAATAGTTAAAATGTATATGCCGGATAAGGAAGATTCTAATGTTTCATGTATAGCTGCCGAAGGTAAAAATTACGGTATAGTTAACGGAAATATAAGCGAAGGAATAATGCTGGCAATAATAATATGCCTCTTTTTTACACTCATAATGGGTGTTTATCCTCAAATATTCATTAATTTCGCCAATTATTCCGCAGCTTCTTTAGCTTCTTTATGAAAGATATAGTTTATTTCGCTCCCGCCAAGGTTAACTTTTCTTTAAATATCGGTAAAAAAGAATCATGCGGACTGCATCAAATTGTTTCTCTTATGCGAAAAATTAACGTTAAAGATAAGATAGCGTTTAATTTAACGGATGGACAGTATAAAATTAAAACGACCGCAGGTTCAAATTTAAAAAACAAAATTTCGGAACGCGAACTTCAATCGCTCTCCAACGAGGATAACATAACTATAAAAACTGCCAAGCTTTTTTTTAATACGCTAAACATAAGAAATAAAGGAATAGATATATTAATAGAAAAAAATATTCCTTTTAACGCCGGCTTAGGTGGCGGCTCAAGCGACGGAGCAGGACTTTTATTAAAATTAAACGAAATTTACGGCAACCGTTTCGATAAATTAGAATTGACGAAAATAGCTTTAAAAATCGGATCGGACGTACCCTTTTTTCTGACCGAAAAAGATGCGGTAGTATCCGGTTTCGGCGAAAAAGTAGAAGAAATTGAATCAGCCGCTCTTGCGAAGTACTATATAGTTTTAGTTATCCCCGATTTTGGAATAAGCACAAAAAAAGCATATGACTATTACGACGATTTTTTGTTGACAAATAAGTCAAATTATTATAATATTCAATACTTAGGCTTTAAAGAAATAAATTTAAAAAATGATTTTGAAAACGTTATATTTGCAAATTATAAGGTTATTAAAGAAATTAAAGAATCTATGATTTTAAACGGAGCGGAAATTTCTCTTTTATCGGGTAGCGGCTCTGCCGTGTTTGGGGCTTTTACTTCGGAGCATAGTGCTAAAGAATACATAAGTAAAATAAAATCGTTTAATTTTAACAACATAGTGCATTTGATTTTTTTGACGGAAACTTTATAAACTATTACTCAACCGATTTCATTTTGGAGGGATTTTTATGCAAGTTACAGAAGTTAATGTTTTTCCTGTTAATGAAGAAAAATTAAAAGCCTATGTTACGATTACGTTTGATAATTGTTTCGTAGTAAGGGACCTTAAAATTATTAACGGAAAGGACGGTTTATTCGTCGCTATGCCAAGCAAAAAAAGAAAAGACGGTACATTTAAAGACACCGCTCATCCGCTTAATAACGAAACAAGAGATATGATAGAATCGGCGGTGCTTGCGTCATATGAAACAGCGGTCAGCAATCAGGAATAGATTATAACCGCTATTAAAGATTTGTAGTTTTTGCATATTGCATATTTTATATTTTAAATTGGGGTGTCGACAAGCGGCAAGTCACAGGATTTTGATTCCTGCATTCGGAGGTTCGAATCCTCCCGCCCCAGCCAGCAGAATAGAAATAGAAAAGATAAAAGTTAAATAAATTATAATGTTGAGTATGGGATCACGACCGAAGGGAGTCATCCTCCCGCCACAGCCAGCAGAATAGAAATAGAAAAGATAAAAGTTAAATTAAATTTAAAATGACATATAAATTAAGATTATTTTCTGGAAATTCAAATAAGGATCTTGCCGAAAAAATGGCGGATTATTTAGACACGTCTCTTGGAGATGCGGAAGTTTATAAATTCAGCGACGGCGAAACGTTTATTAATATCAACGAAAACGTTAGGGGATGCGACATATTTCTTATGCAATCCACGTCTAATCCGGTTGACAAAAATCTTATGGAACTGCTGATTATGATTGACGCCATGAAAAGAGCTTCGGCATACAGGATAACCGCCGTGGTTCCGTATTACGGTTATGCAAGACAGGATAGAAAAACTGCTTCAAGGGTTCCAATTACGGCAAAATTAGTCGCCGATATTATAACGACCGCCGGTGCGGACAGAGTATTGTCTATGGACCTGCATGCGGGACAGATTCAGGGGTTTTTTAATATACCTGTGGACCATCTATATGCGGCGCCGGTTCTTCTGGATTATATAAAGACGAAAAATTACGATTCTTCGGATATAGTGGTAGTTTCTCCGGATGCGGGCGCCGTCGAAAGGTCAAGATCTTTCGCTAAGCATTTGGGCGCAAATCTTGCGATAATAGACAAAAGGAGAATAAAGGCAAACGTTGCAGAAATAATGAACGTCATAGGAGACGTTAAAAATAAAACGGCAATTATGCTCGACGATATGATAGATACTGCCGGAACCATAGCGCAAGGCGCCTCGGCATTAGCGGATAACGGCGCAAAAGAAATAATTGCGATGGCTACCCACGGCGTATTATCCGGCAACGCCGTAGAAAAGATAAACAATTCTCCTATAAAAGAACTTATAATAACCGATACTATAGACCAAAAAAATAGAAATGATTTATCCGGCAAATTTAAAATATTAAGCACCGCTAATATTCTCGGTGAAGCCGTTAAAAGAATTCATGAAGAAGATTCGGTTAGCTCGTTGTTTATATAAATAAAAATTAACTTATTGTAAAAGGAGATTTTAATTGGACATTATTAATTTAAATATTGAAAGCAGGAAAAAAGAAAATAATCTTAAGGCATTAAGAAAAAATGGTTTGATACCGGCGGTATTATACGGAAAAAAAACAGGATCGCATATCATCCTCATTAATTACAAAGAATTTCTTAAATCTTTTGCAAAACATTCAATATCTTCATTCATCAATATATTGAGTAACGAAGCCGACGTTAACGGTAAAATGGCCGTAATTAAAGAAATTCAGAAGGATCCCGTAACCGACGGCATTATTCATGTCGATTTACATGAAATATCCATGGATGAAAAAATAGAAATAGAAGCCGTTATTCATTTTAACGGAAAGCCCGAAGGAGTTAAACTCGGAGGTATTCTTGAACCGCTAATGAGACATGTAGCCATAAAAGGTTATCCAAAAGATATTATCGACACGGTAAATATCGATGTTTCGGGTCTCAACATAGGCGATATTATCCATGTCGGTGATTTAAATTTAGGCGACAAAATTGAAATCATAACCGAAAAAGATGCGGCTATAGTTACTGTCGCTGAACCTTCAGTTGAAGAAGTTTCCGTTTCTGCCGGCGGCGCTGAAAGCGAAACTGCGGCGCAGACGGCGGTTCCTTCTGCGGCAACGGCTCAGCAAGATTCTAAGAAGTCATAAAAGTTTTATAATAATAAAAAGATGTCGGAAAATATTTTTATTTTTGGACTTGGGAATCCTGGCCGCGAATATCAATTTTCAAGACACAATTTTGGATTTACTGCGGTAGATTTTTTTTCTGTTGGAAATAATTTCCCCGGTTTTATTAATAAAAAAAATTATCTAATTTCCGAGAAAATTATTTCCGAGAAAAAAGTTTTTTTGATAAAACCGCTTACATTTATGAATTTAAGCGGAAAAGCCGTAAAAGAAGTTTTAAACAAAAACGGCGTTTTTAAATTACCCGAAAATTCCGATGCTCAAGATTCAAATATAATATTGATTCACGATGATCTGGATCTTACCTTCGGAGCTTATAAGATAAAACTTGGCGGCAGCGGGGGATCGCATAACGGCGTTAATTCGGTTATAAATTCACTGCAAAGCAAAAATTTTATCCGGCTTAAATTAGGCATTAATTCGTTGGAAAGATTTAAATTCGGCAGCGGAGCGGATTATGTTCTGGCTAATTTTTCTAAGGAAGAGCAAAAAGTATTGCCTGAAATATTTCAAACGATAAACGAAATTTTACTGTCTTTTATAGATTGCGGTCTTGTTAAGACTATGAATCTTTATAATCATAAATAACTAAAAATATATTATGGGACTTAAATGCGGTATAGTCGGGCTTCCAAACGTTGGTAAATCGACTATATTTAACGCTATTACCGCCGGAGGCGCTGAGGCGAGCAACTATCCGTTTTGCACTATAGAGCCTAACATAGGCATAAAACCGGTAAAAGATAGCAGATTAGAAAAACTGCGCGATATATTTAATCCGGAAAAATTTACCCCTACATATGTCGAATTTCTAGATATTGCAGGATTAGTAAAAGGAGCATCGTCTGGCGAAGGTCTTGGAAATAAATTTTTATCCCACATAAGAAACGTCGATTTAATTATTCAGGTAATAAGGGTTTTTAAAGAAAGCACGGTAGTTCATGTAGAGGGAGGAGTAAATCCGGCAAGAGATCTCGATATTATAAATACGGAGCTCGCTCTTAGCGATATAGAAATTCTTTCCAAGCATATGCAAAAGCTTGAAAAAATAGCAAGAAGCGGAGATAAAACGGCCGTTTCCAATCTTGATTTTTTAAAAAAAATTAACGATAAACTTTCCGAAGAGGGTTATATCGATATCGCCGGATTAGACGGCGACGAGAAAATTTTACTGAAATCCTTAGGCATAATATCCGCAAAACCATCCTTATACGTTCTCAACGTAGACGAGGATATGCTTGTCCATGATTTTTTAAATAAAGATATAGAAGATATTATGAATATAGCAAAGCCCAAAAATATACCGGTTATAAGGTTATGCGCAAAATTAGAAGAAGAACTTGCTTCTTTAAACGAAGAAGACAGACAGGCTTTTCTTAAGGATTACGGCATAGAATCTTCCGCATTAGATACCGTTGCTTCGGTCAGTTTTAAACTTCTCGGTTTAATCTCGTTTTTTACCGCAGGCAAGCAGGAGGTAAGAGCGTGGGAAATAAAAAACGGGTGGAAAGCGCCACAGGCTGCGGGAACAATTCATACAGATTTTGAAAAAGGTTTTATAAGAGCCGAAGTTATTTCTTACGAAGATTTTATCAAAGCAGGTTCTGAAGCAAATGCAGCAAAAATGGGGCTTTTAAGACTTGAAGGGAAAGATTATGTCGTTAAAGACGGCGATATAATGCATTTTAGGTTTAACGTATGATTTGCGGCAGTGCCGGAGTTGAATTCCGCACTGAGTTTATGAAGAATGCAGGCTCTTCATGTAGGTGATAATGGTGTTTATTACCCCTACCCTTATCATCATTACGGCGTATGCGGCAAGGAGAAGTGCTGCAAGTTTTCCGGCGGCATTCGAACCGTTTTTTCCTAGATATCTTAAAAAAAGTCTTGTGTTTTTTAAAACGACGTAAACAATTAAAAGGTTTATTATAAAAGCAATAGTTACTATTATATATCCATATATTCCGGTAATTATTAGCAGCGTAGTTAAAACCCCAGGGCCTACTATTAAAGGTACGCCTATAGGAACTACTCCCAAATCCGCTTTGTCTGCAGACGAATAAAGTTTGCGTTTTTCCGCAAGAAGATTGTTTATGGATATTATAAACAGAAGAACTCCTCCTGCCATTTCAAAATCGTATATAGAAATTCCCATAACCGCAAAAAGAGATTTGCCCAGCAGAAGAAAGCCTATTCCCACGCTGAAGGCGGTTATTAATGAATTTTTTCTAATCTTTTTTTCTTCGTCTGCTTCCGTATCTTTAACGAAATCTAAATAAATCGGAAGAATTCCAAAAACGTCTATTGCGACGAATATGGGAATTAAAGCAAGAAATATGTCTTTAAAAAAAATTATAATAATATTCTGCATAAATTTAAAAGTAAAATTGTTTTAAATAACAATAATATATATAATATAGCATTATAATAACATACAATATTATGAATAACAAAAAAAATAAAAAAGATAAATTTAATATACTTCATATAGACGCTTTTAAAAATTTCGGCGGAGCGCAAAACGACATAGTAATTCTGCTTAAATTTTTGAAACTGTACCGCAGCGAAGAATTCAATATATTTGTTATTCATAATAACAACGAAAGGTTAAGGGATGAATTGGATAAATGCGGCATTCGTAATTTTTCCGTAAGAATGACGAATTTTATGGATATTTTTGCCTTATTGAAAATAAGGCGCTTTTTAAAGAGATACGATATAGACCTTATAAATTTTCACTCGTCGTTAGACCATTTTTTAAGCGGCATCGCAGCAGTTTCTATTTTTAAAAAAAAGATAATAAAAGTTTTAACGCGGCATGTCGCATACAAAGTAGATTTTTTAAAAGGATTTCTAATATATAAATTTTTAACCGACAGATTTATCGTTATATCGGATTTTATTAAAAAAAGGCTGATTAACGACATAGGAATAGATGAAAGTTTAATTAGGACTATTTACAGTCCAAGGATTTGCGGTGATGAAAATAAAGCTGCCTCTTTTTACGAATCCGAAAAAGCCGAAATAAGAAAAGAATTCGGTATTAAACCGGACGAAAAAATGATTTCCATCATAGGAAGATTATCAGGCGAAAAAGGGCATGAAGTATTTATAAAAGCGGCAGAATTAATAATAAAAAAAAGACGGGATTTAAAATTCGTTATAATAGGCGAAGGAGAATTGCACGATTATATCGTCGGTTTAATTAAAACGAAAGGGCTTAAAGACAATTTCGTCATAAGCGGCTTTAAAGAAAATATAGCAAAATTTATATATGCATCGGACTTAATTACCGTTCCGTCGGGCATTGAAGGAATGGGAAGCATCATAATAGAATCCTGCGCTTTAAAAAAAGCAGTTATAGCTTCGGACGTAGGAGGAATTCCTGAGATAATTAAAAATAACGAAACTGGGCTGTTGTTTAAAAACGGCGATTTTTTCGAGCTTGCGGAAAAAATAATGTATTTAATAGATAAATACGATTTAATTGAAAATTTTGCTGTTAATTGCTATAATAAAGTCGTAAAAAAATTCGATGCCAAAGCGGTAACGCTCCAAACTGCCGAATTTTATCTTGAGTTGCTGAATGGCGTAAATAAAAAAAATAAAAAAGATTATTAATCATATAAATAATATCTAAGATGAGCATAAGCATAAATAAATTTTTAAAAGGTTTAGCAGTTTTTTTAATTATGCTATTTTTAGCCTATTCAATCTTATTTTCTTTTAATATAGCGGTTTTTTCCAAGAGCCGTTTAAAATTAAAATTAGTTTCGTTTTTAAAATATTCGTCCGTAAAACCCGAATTTTTAAAATTTGTAGATTTTAATTTTAATACGTTGACTTCGGATTATTTCTGGACGCTTTTCGTTCAGGAGGCTTCGTCCTTCAGGCTGGCAAAGGCGCATTACCCGTATATGTATAAAATTTCGTTCATAACTGTTTCTTTAAATCCTTATTTTAATTACGCTTATCAGGCGGGAGGCACGCTTTTAGGGCTGGCTGGCAAACCCAAAAGAGCCATAAAAATTTTAAAGCTCGGCATGGCTCATTTAAAAGGAAATTGGAATATACCGTTCCTCATATCTTTTAACTATTTTTACAATATAGGGAATTATAAAAAAGCCGCATATTATCTTAAATATGCCGTCGATATGAAAGGCAGTCCGAAATATTTAGAATTTTTATATATTAAACTCCTTAATAAATCCGGAAGCCTTAAAAAAACGCTAAGTTTTCTTGAAACCATGTATAAAAACAATAAAAATCCTTACATTAAGCAGATAATACAATACAGGATAGATGCCGTTAAAAACGAGATGGCGCTTAAAGAAGAGCATAAAAATTATAAAATTCCATATTCTTTAAAACTGTTTATGCCTCAAAAAAGAGGGTGAATTATGATTAAAATAAAAAACGTAACGAAATATTTCAGGATAGGTTTTTTCGGAACGCGGAAAAATGCGGTCGAAGACCTTTCTTTAGACATAGACGGAGGAAAAGTCACAGGTTTTTTCGGTCCTAACGGCGCAGGCAAATCTACGACCATTAAAATGATAGTAGGGCTTATTAAGGCGTCTGGCGGAAGTATCAAAATTAACGGATACGACTCTTCCGATTACAGAGCAAGGCTTAATTTGGGGTATCTGCCTGAAAATCCCAGTTTCCCGCGCGGATTAAAAGGCATAGAAATTATTAATTACTATTCAAAACTCTTGAATAAAAAAATAAATAAAGACGAAATTTACGATGCTTTAAAATTAGCCGGTATTTTCTATGCGAAAAATATCCATGCGCATAAATATTCTAAGGGAATGACCCAGAGGCTGGCATTGGCGGTTTCTATCATAGGCGATCCGGAAATTTTAATATTCGACGAACCGTTGTCCGGACTAGACCCTATAGGGCGCAAGGAGTTTAAAGATATAATATTTAAACTCAAAGAAAGAAAGAAAACTATATTTTTTTCATCGCACGTGCTTGCCGACAGTAAAGAACTGTGCGACAGGATAGCGGTTTTAGTAAACGGCAGATTAATAAAAAACGAAAACCTCGAAAATATAGAAAAAGAAGCGGCTGCATATGCCGAAGAAAAAAAAGAGGACCGTTTGAGCGGGGAATATAACACTCCCTTAGAGGTTTATCTTTACGATTTAATGCTTAAAAACAGGAAAAATTAGCAAATTAGCGGGGTATTTAATGAAAAATATTTTATACGGAATAATGTATTCTTTTAAAGAAATAAAGAATTCAAAAATTTTTTATTCTTTTTTAATCTTTGCCTTAATACTTATATCGGGCAGTTATTTCGTTTCCCAGACTAGTTTCATAAACCAGGGAAGAATTATGGTGGATTTTTCTATATTTGCCATATCTATTTTCAATATTTTTATAGGAATTTTTATCGGATCTTCCGTGGTTTACGACGATATCGAAAAGAAAAGCATTTTTCTAAGCATTACAAGGCCGGTTAAAAGAACGGAATATTTAACCGGACGTTTTCTTGGACTTACCGCAGCGATAATTTTTTCTACGGTCATAATGATGTTTATTTTTTATTTTGTACTGCTGATTATGCATAAATTTATAGTGCCGGTTGTGCCTAATGCCGGAGCCGTCGCTTCAGGGGCAAAGTCTGTTCATAATAGCGTTAATTTGCAAAACAGTTCCGCCGCTTATGCCGGCTCCCGCCGGCCGTTTACTTTTTATGTGCTGCCCCAGCCGTTAATAATTCAAGGACTGTTTATAATAATCGAGTCGATATTTATTTCCGCCGCCGCACTGCTGTTTTCTTTAGTAACGTCAAAAGCTTTGGCATCTATTTTTGCAATTCTTGTTTTTTTTATAGGCAACGTTTCGAGCCGCATGAACGACTTGGTTAAACCGGTAAAAAAGATTATTAAAGGCAAAATAGTAATAGTGCATCAGGCTAATCATACGTTGACTTCCATAGTCCACTTTATTTATACCGTCCTGCCCAACTTTTCCATATTCAATATAAGTTCCGAAGCCGCATATGAACTGAATATTTCCTCAGGTATTATATTTTACCGCCTTATATACGGAATTTCTTATACTGTTTTGCTGTTTATAATATCCTCTTTGATATTTTCAAGAAAAGATATAAGCTAACGGAATCCTATGGACTGTATTGAATTAAATGACTGTATAAGAAATAGCGTTTATTTATGGCGGAGAGAGAGGGATGAGCGTCCTTCGGACGCTAAAAGCGACGAACCCCCTAACGCGCTACGCGCTCCGGGTGTTCGAATCCTATGGCCTGTATTGAATTAAATGACTGTATAAGAAATAGCGTTTATTTATGGCGGAGAGAGAGGGATTCGAACCCCCGGATGTTTTAAGCATCAACGGTTTTCAAGACCGCCGCCTTAAACCGCTCGGCCATCTCTCCTTATAGAGTTTATTATTATATTATAAATATTGATTTCTATTATTGCAATATAAAACTTGCGGCATACGAATGATTTATGTGCGTGGCCTGTAATCCTTTTTGTAGTTGGACTTAGCTAATCATTGCGAATTAATAATGCGTGACGTATAGCTAAACCATAATGTGTGCGAATATTTCAGAAGATACAAGCATGCCTCTTAAAGTAAGCGAAATATTGCCTTTAAAATTTTGCATAAGTCCTTCTTTAATAAATCTATCTATAATTTCGCTTCCGGCTAATTCTCTAAGTTTTTTTTCGTTAATTCCATGGAATGTTCTAAGCGGCAGAAATATTTCCTCGTTTATTTTATCGTTTTCCGTAAGGATTTCTGCGAAATCTCCGTCGTTTTTATTTTGTCCGCTATTCCGCTTTTTAATCCTGCAGTTTTTTTCTTCGCAATTATCTTTTGAAATATTCCGAATATATTTTTCTAAATCCGGAACATTCGTTTTTCGGATTTCTTTACCGCCTTCAAGTTTTAAAAAAGATGAAGCTGAAGGGCCTAATCCCAAATATTCGCCCCTGTTCCAGTAGTTTATGTTATGTCTGCTTTGATACCCTTTTTTAGCAAAGTTGGATATTTCATAATGTTCGTAAGATTGTACGCGTAATACTTCGCATAATATTATATAATAATCCGCAATTTTTTCTTCGCTTATAAATTCGGGCGATTTATAAATCGGAAAACAGTTTTTATCGTTATTAATTTTATAAAATAAGCTTCCTTCTTCAATAGACAGCATATAGGCTGATATATGTTCCGGCGCAATGTCGAGAATATGATTAATATCGTCTAAAAATATATTTTTAGTCTGCCCGGGAAGCCCTATTATTAAGTCGAGCGAAATATTGCTGAATCCTGCTTTCTTGGCGTTGTTAACGGCGAGGTATATATCGTTTTTATTATGGATTCTTCCGGCGGTTTTCAATACGCCGCCGTCGAAACTCTGCGCTCCGATAGAAAGCCTGTTGAATCCGAGCGCCTTTAAACCGTATAATTTTTCTAAATCACAGCTTTCCGGATTTACTTCCGTTGTTATTTCCGCGTCGCCTGCAATTTGGAAATTTTCTCCGATAAATCCAATTAAACCGTTGAAAAAATCAATAGGCATAGCGGAAGGAGTGCCTCCGCCGAAATATATGCTTTTTATGCGGGCATTTTCCAAATGATATTTTTTTATGTTTATCTCTATTTCTTTTATCAAAAGTTCCCAATAAAATTTCATTAAGTTTGAGTTATATGTGTTTTTTAATTTAGTTAAAGGTATTGAATAAAAATTGCAGTAATTGCATTTGCTCTTACAGAACGGTACATGAATATATAGGCTCAATTCTTTCATTGGTTTGCGCTCGTATAGTGGTTATTTATCGTTAAACTTACCAAAATATCCTTAAAATTTCTTATTATATATGATATAATATTTAAAAAGTAATTTGTAAATATTAAATTGAATTTATATAGACCCAAAATATTGGCCTTTATAAATCCATTAACATTTAAACTGGAGGTTTAAATTTATGGATAATAATGTTAACGATGATATTTTATCTCAAAAAGCGGTAAAAATAAAGGACGGAGTATATTATACGGGGGCATTCGACCCGGACCTAAGGGTATTCGACATAGTCGTTCCTACCGCTAACGGAACAAGCTATAATTCTTATTTTATTCAAGGAAGCGAAAAATCCGCCCTAATAGATACCGTCAAACTGAATACTAAAGACCAGCTTATAAATAAATTAAACTCGGTTACCGATATTTCTAAAATAGATTATATAATTATTAATCATACCGAACCCGACCATTCCGGCGCGCTTCATATAATTAAAGAAATTGCTAAAGACGCTACGCTTGTTTATTCAAAAAACGCCCACCATTTCGTTAAGCATATTATAAAAAAGGATTATAATAATATTACCGTAGGCGACGGCGATTCTTTAGATTTAGGCGACAAAACACTGCAGTTTATCAGCGCTCCATTCCTTCACTGGCCGGATACTATGTTTACCTATCTAAAAGAAGATAAAATACTTTTTCCTTGCGATTTTTTTGGAGCGCATTATTGCGACCAAAATATTTTTAATGACTTAATAACAAACAAAGAAAAGGCTTTTGAAGATTTTAAGTTTTATTTTACCCATATAATGAGACCGTTCAAAAATTATTCTTTGAGCGCAATAGAGAAAATTAAAAATTTAGATATCGATGTTATTGCGCCGTCGCACGGTCCGGTATTGAGGGAAAATTTAAAAAAATATATAGACTGGTACATCGAAGCAAGTAAATCGACTAATTCGGATTCCGCCCTGAAGAAAATAGTAATAGTTTATGCTTCGGCTTACGGAAATACCGAAGAAATGGCAAAGCACATCGCTAAAGGTGCTGCTATAGACGGACTTACCGAAGTTGCTTTGATAAATTTAGTTGACCGCAACGCGGATTATATAGTCGATGAAATTGAAAGAGCGGACGCAGTAATAGTAGGCTCGCCTACGCTTAACGCTAAACCCCCAAAACCTATATTCGATATGATATCTTCCTTAGTTATGCTTAACGTTAAAAATAAAAAAGCTGCGGTATTCGGTTGTTACGGATGGAGCGGCGAAGCGGTTCAGATGATACAGGATATTTTGAAAAGCTTGAGATTTGTTATAGCGCAGGAAGGCTTAAAAATTCAAATGACTCCGTTCGAGGAAGACTTAGCTAAATGCGAAAAATTCGGAATGGATTTTGCATACAAAATAACGCAGGATTCATAGTATTTTCATGGCGTTATGTATTATCGATATGCCGATGTATTTTTTCTATTTTTTTATTTTTAAAATAATAAAGAATATAAAAATGAAAAATTATTGATATATTAATTAAAAAATAATGAATAAAATAATGTAAAATAGGTTATTTATAATGGGTTATCATAAAGAGACCGAAAAATCGTTACCGTTATCCGGCGGCAAAAGCATCGAATCCGCAGAAGCAATAGAAGACAGGAGCAAGTCTCCAATTTGGGAAGATAACGATTTTAACTTTTATACAAAAATAAATGGAGAGGATGTTTTTATAGGGAGAGGAATGAATGTTCCGTTTCCTTTCGAGGATGGTGACTGCTGGTCTCTTTCGGACGGTAAAACTTTTGTTTATAAAAATGGAATTATAAGCAAGGTCGAATCGTTTAATAAAGACGGAAACATGCTTAAATTGAAAGAATGCCTTGAAGACTTGTATTTCAAGTTCGAAGAGGCTTATCTTTATTCCGACCCTCTTGGATTCGTTCATAAATTCAATGACCCTAAAGATATAGAAATAGCCGGTTTTATAGCGGCGGGATTTGCTTTCGGCGGTGTTCCGCAGATTCTTAAAGCATTGGATAAAATAGATGGTATAACAAGACATAAATTTTACGAATTTACTTTCAATTTTAATGCGGAAGTTGGATTAAAATTATTTAAAGGCTTTTATTACCGTTTTATAAAAGAAAAAGATATTGCCGCATTGTTTCTGATTTTAAGCGAAATATTAAAGCAATACGGTTCTATAGAAAATTTTTTCCTTATAGGATATAGTCCGTCCGATATAAATTTAAAAAAAGCTATCGAAAGTTTTTGCGAAAGAGCTTTGCGTATTGCCGATTTTTCCTCAATTTACGGAACAAAAAATCTTCCCGAAAATTCTATGGTTCGTTTTTTCTTCACTTCCCCAAAAGATAACAGCCCGTGTAAAAGGATAAATTTATATTTAAGGTGGATGGTCAGAAATTCGGACAATCTTGATTTAGGTATCTGGAATAACGGCATTCAGCCTTATCAGCTTATTATGCCGGTAGATACGCATATAGGCAGGATAAGCAAGTATATAGGTTTAACCATACGGAAAAATCCTTCTTTTAAAATGGCTGAAGAAATAACGGGGAATCTTAAAAAATTGGATTATTCAGACCCCATAAAATACGATTTCGCTATCACAAGACTTGGAATACTGGATATATGTAAAAAAGGCGGTAGTAGGTCGGATTGTGATAAATGCGGTATTTACGCAATTTGTAATTTTGAAGTCTGATTTTTTATTTATATAATATATATATATGCTTATTAACCTAATTAAATTCTTAAATTAAAAAAGGATTATCATTGATGAAAAATAATAAATTAAAAATTGTTTTGTTTTTTATGTTTATAACGGTATTTTTTACGGCATTTTTAAATATGGTAAATACGCACCCTGCTTTTTCTTATAAAACTTTAAATAATAAGTCCGTTGCCGTTAAAAAAATTAATGGGAAAAACATTGAAAAATTATACAAAAAATACGGAGCATATATAATAAAAAAAGACGTCGTATTAAAACTTAATAAAAATTACAAATTGCGCGAGTATGTTACGGAGTCTTTAAAAATACTTTCCCAAAGGGGTATAAACAAGTATTCGGAAGTCGTTATACCTTTTTCGACGAAATATCAAAAAATTAAATTTTTATACGCCTACACTTTGCTTAAAGGAATGTTTAAAATTCCTATAGGAAAACATGCGGTTAATATAGTATCTCCTGGTTTTGCGGTTAATTACCCGGCTTATTCCGATATAAAATACCTGACTCTTTCTATGCCGGCGGTAGAAGACGGCTCCATAATAAACTTTTCTTATGAAATAAATAATTTTAAACCTCTTATTAAAAACGGTGTTTTTTACACGAACTATTTTTCTTATAGTATTCCCGTTAAAAAAATTAATTTTTCGCTAGTTTATCCTTCGGGGGTTAAGCTTAATACGTATCTACATAATATAAAAAAATCTTATTTATTTAAAAAAACCGTTCTGATTAAGAATAAAAAATTTACGAAATTAAGCATTTCTGCAATTAATGTTCCCGCTATAAAAAAAGAATCCAATATGCCTCCGGAAAAAAATTTTAGACAATATATATCCATATCGACTTATACTTCGTGGCGGACTCTTTTGAACAGAATAAACGAAATGTTTAAAAAAGCCGAAAGTCCGGATAAAAAAATAGAAAAGTTCGTTAAATCCGCAATTAAAAAATATAAAGGTGAAGATAACGGCAGTATCATAGAAGAAAAAAAAGAGGCGGCATCTATATACGATAAGTTTGTCAAAACTTTCAGGTATGTGGGGATCGGTTACGGAATAAACGGTTACAGTCCGGCTGATGCTATAGTTGTTTTTAACGACGGTTACGGAGATTCCAAATCTTTGGCGGCTCTCCTTATAGCTATGCTGAGAACGGCAAAAATAAACGCTTACCCCGTATTAATCACGTCTTTAAATACTACTGGTTTTAATAAGAAAACAATTTCTCCAAAACAGTTTGATTCGGTTTTGATAGGTTTGACTTTTAAAGAAAGCGGAGGGCGACATGTCAATTATTATCTTTACCCAGATTCATCCTCTTATAAAGCTTTCGATATCCCTTTCGAGTCGGCCGGCAGAAAAGGCATTGCTATTTTAGGCCATAATAAATTTAAATTTATTAAAACTCCTTCCGAAAAACCGAATCAAAATGAAAAAATATTTTTGTTTAAAGGGGAAATAAACAAAAACGGGACGCTTAGAGGAACGATTTCCGCCAAATATAAAGGGATTTATTCGAATTATGAAAGGTCTTCTCTAAAAAATATAAATCATTACGAAAAAACAATTACGGTTTATAATTCTTTATATAATTTTTTACCGGGTGCGCAGATTAAAGGTTTTAACTTTAAGAATTTAAGAAATATAAATAAAAATTTGAAATTAATAATTAAAATTAAAGATAAGAATTATGGAACAAAAAAAAGAGATAAATTAATATTCCATTCCATATTGCCGGTCGATTCAGGATTACTCGGTCTTGTCTTAAAGAGAAAAAGACGGTATAACTTAGTGATCGGTTATCCTTTTGAACATAAAGGCTTAATCATAATTAAGCTTCCGGCAAAATCTTATATATACTATATGCCCAAGGAGCTAAAACTAAAGGGGAGTTCAAGTTCTGCATATTCGAAATGTAAATTTTTAAATAACAAAGCAGAATTAATTTGCTCATATAAATTTGAATCCGAAAAACCGACTGTTTCGACGGAAGAATATAAGAGATATAGAAAAATTATCAGGTCGTATCTGCAGTATATGAAAAATTACTTTATCGCAGTTTCAAGCGTTTATTTTTATTAATTATCTATAAACCCTAAAAATTTAATTGCATCTAAATTTAATTTTAATAATTTTACATAATTTAAGGAGATTTAATTATGAGAAGCATGACGGAAGAAGATTTAAAAGCGGCTTTTGCTGGAGAAAGTCAGGCGCACGTTAAATATATGATTTTTTCGGAAGAGGCGGAAAAAGAGGGAAAACCAAGGTTAGCCAACATATTCAGGGCGATAGCCAGAGCAGAACTAATACATGCAAAAAATCATTTGAGGGCTCTCGGGGGTATTAAAAAATGCGGCGAAAACATTTTGGCTGCATATAATGGAGAGAATTATGAAATTGAAGAGATGTATCCCGTATTTAACGAAACCGCCAAGTTTCAAAATGAGAAAGAAGCTCAACTCTCAACGCACTATGCTTTAGAGGCGGAAAAAATTCACAGGGATATTTATAAAAAAGCTAAAGAACTTTTTGACGCGGGTAAAGATTTTGACGGGGAAACGGTTTATATATGCCCTGTATGCGGACATACCCACGTGGGACAGGAAGCTCCGGACAAATGCCCTGTTTGCGGATGCCGTAAAGATAAATATATTAAATTCAGCGCATAAAATAATAAAATGAGAATATCACATAAATAAACTCCATATTAAATTGTATATCTAATATTAAAGGTTGCAGTTAATCTTATCGACAAAAAATTGTCGATAAGATTTGACAATAGAATTTTTTGTGGTATTATAAAAATATAGATATTATTTATGCAATAATTAAGTAAGTAAATATTTTAAAAAATGGGGGTAATTAAAATGGTTCAGGGAGTTAATTCAAATCCTACGGCATCTCAACTATTTCAAAGCAATCAAGCAAATGCAAATAAAGGGCGATATCAGAAAATTTCCGGTCCTAACGATGTTGCGGATAAAACTGCCGCATTAACATTAAATACCGTAAAAACTTTGAATCAAGGTTTAGTAAATGCGCTTAATCAAACTACTGCAAACCTTAATCAAAATATTCAGAATCTTCAATCAGCGAGTAAAGATAACGCTGCAAATCAGAATCAGTATAATAACAACGGACAGGCTGTTGCAATCGGAATGAATCAAACCGGAAATGTATTGAGCAAAATCGTTTAGAACAATATTTTAAATGCAAAAAAAATTAGACGATTTAATAAAATCGGCGAAATCGCTTAAAGCTAAAATGGCGGCAGTAGTAATTGCCGAAGACGATTTCGTAATTGAAGGGATTGTTTTAGCTTATAAAAAGGGTATTATAATACCAAAACTTATAGGCAACAAAAATAAAATAATTTCTATCCTTAAAAAAAAAGAAAAAAGTATTTCCGCGAATGATTTTGAAATAATCGGTGCGGACAACGATGTTGATGCATCTATTATTGCCGTTAAACTAGCCCACGATAAAAAAGCAGACATAATAATAAAAGGACATATACATACCGATATATTAATTCATCAGCTCATCCGCATGGAAAGCGGATTAAGGACTAACAGGTTTATTTCTCATATATTTTGCATGGAAATAAAAACTTATAAGAAATTAATCTTTATAACCGATGCGGCTATTAATATTAATCCGGATATTGCTCAAAAAGCGCAGATACTTCAAAACGCTATCGATATCTGCAAAATTATCGGCGTTAAAAATCCTAAAGCGGCAATACTTTCGGCTGTGGAAACAGTCAACCCTAAGATAGCTTCTACTATGGATGCCGCAATTATTTCCAAGATGGCGCAGAGGGGTCAAATTACGGGCGGCATAGTCGATGGACCTCTCGCTTTCGATAACGTGATTTCAAAAAAAGCGGCGGAAGAAAAAGGAATAAAAAGCGAAGTATCCGGCGATGCCGATATAATATTGGTTCCCAATATAGAATCCGGCAATATTCTTTTTAAAGATTTGGAATATCTTGCCGGAGCGAAAGTGGCAGGAATCGTGGTCGGGCTTAAAGTGCCGGTCGTGCTTACTTCCAGGTCGGATAACGCAGAAGCAAGACTTTATTCGGCGGCGTTTGCTTCTATAGTTTCCGAAAACTATCCTAAATTTTTAGAATATAAAGCATGGGTATAAGAATATAAAATGCAAAAAGGGACCGAAGATTTTATTAAAATGAAATTGAACGGCGAAAAAATCGTGATGATAACCGCTTACGATTACGTTCAAGCCGGAATAGCGGAAGAGGCGGGAGTCGATATAGTATTGGTAGGCGATTCGCTTGCAACTACCGTTCAAGGAAAAGATAATACGATAAGCGTTACGTTGGACGAGATGATTTATCATACTAAAATAGTAAGGGCAGGTTTAAAAAATACTTTTTTAGCATGCGATATGCCTTTTATGTCTTATCAGGTAAACTCCGAGCAGGCTTTGACTAATGCCGGCAGAATATTAAAAGAAAGCGGAGCAAACGCCGTTAAAATTGAAGGCGGCGTTAGTATAGCCGGCACCGTTAAAAAACTGACCGAAAGCGGTATTCCCGTAATAGGACATATAGGTCTTATGCCGCAATTTATTAATATTATGGGCGGTTATAAAGTCCAAGGTAAAATAAGTTCGCAAATCGATAAGCTCGTCGAAGACGCTAAGGCTCTCGAAGACGCAGGCGCATTTATGATAGTGTTGGAGGCAATGCCTGAAGACGCCGCAGTAAGCGTAAAAAAAAGCATAAATATTCCTACTATAGGAATAGGAGCCGGAAAATATACCGACGGGCAGGTGCTTGTATTTTACGATGCGGTAGGAATGTTAGCTCAAAAACCTCCTAAATTCGTTAAAAAATTTGCGGAATCACGTCCTATAATAATCGAAGCATTAAAAACATACGGCAGGGAAGTTAAAGACGGCTCTTTTCCTGCGGAAGAAAATATCTATAAACAGAAATAAACACAAATAAAAAAATATAAATATAAAAATTTAAGACTATTATTTTTAAAACGAGGTGAAATAATTTATGAATTACCTATCCTACTTTAAGTTTAGAGGCACTTTAAATAACGACTCAAAATATCCCGCGCTTTCTCTTATAGCTTTTATATTAAAAATAGCAGCCTTTGTTTATTTGGTAGTCGGATTAATAGGTACTTTTATAATGTCATTTGTGTGGGCAGATCAGGCGGGAAAAATGTCGGAGATGTTTGGAAGAGGCGGATTTAATATAGGTTCGGCTTTATCATCGTTCTTTTTCTCATTGATCGGCGGCATAATAGTAACGATAGTTATATTTTTATTGTTATGGGCTTATGCGGAGTTAATTTTAGTATTAATGGATATTGAGCACAATACTTCTAAAAGAAACGAAAATTAATTCTTTGCTTTTTGAATATTAATTAATAATTTCAGTCTATTTAATGAATTAATTTCTATTGAGAAATTACGCTTTTATTTTTTCCGCTATTTTTGGCTTTATAAAGTGCATTATCGGCTCTTTTTATAAATGAAGTTTCGTTTTCGTTTTCCATAATTTCTGCAATGCCGGAACTTAAAGTAATCCGTATACCTTTATACGAAAAATAATGTAATTCTGCCTGAACCCTCAATTTTTCGGATAGCAAGTAAGCATTATTTAAAGAAGCGTACGGTACTATTATCAGAAACTCCTCTCCGCCCCATCGTATTAAATAATCCCCGCTTCTTATGTTTTTTGTCATAAGAGAAACGATATCTTTCAATACCTCGTCGCCGGTTACATGCCCATATTTATCGTTTATAGCTTTAAAAAAATCTAAGTCGGTCATTATGACGGAAAGAGGATATTTATATCTTTTCGCCCTATCGATTTCTTTTCCGATAATCTCTTTATATTTGTTTCTATTGTATGCTCCGGTTAAAGGATCTACTTCGGATAATCTTTTAAGTTCTTTTTCCAATTCAACCCTGTCCGTTATATCTCTTGCAATACATACTCCTATAGGGTATTGATTTTTATTTTTATAAATGCGGCTGGTAACTTCAAAAGGAATTATCCTTCCGTCTTTTGTTTTAATTTCCGTGGTATAAGTCATCGTGCCTTTTTCAAACAAAAGTTTCATCATATTTAATATATCTTCATTGGTCGCATTAATAATATTTAGATGGCTTAATTTTAAAAATTCATTTTTAGAATAGCCAAGTTTTCTTAATGCCATGTTATTTACCTCTATGAAGTGTTTTGGAACGGCATCGCCGGTAAATTCCGTCACGTAAGCAAGATCATATATATTGTCGAATATTAAATTAAATTTTGTATAAAGATTTTCTATTTCCTTAGTTTTTCTTTTTGAATAAAAGATAAAAAAAAGTATAGATGCAAATATCAATAACGAACCTGTTAAGTAAATCAGATTAACATAGTTCCGTATGATTCTTTCACGCTTTATTGTTTTATCAACTGCCTTTATGGCAAACGGCGAAAAAACGGGGGAATCTTTATAAAGGGCAAGTTCTACCGGCGTAAGAAATATTTTTTTTGAAATTAAGCTGTGATATTTTATAATCCTCTTTATTATAGGCCTTATAAGATTTATGTAATTAAAATAAGATTTATTTATATAAGGTAAAATATTTTTTGTTCCAATCCGTGAAGTTTCTATATAATGTTTTACAATTTTAAAATCTTTATCCGTTAAGGCTATTAAGACTTTAGCTTTAATTAAGGATGTTTTGAGCTTATTTTTGTCGTTTAATTTAGAATATTTTATAATTGAAGAAGATTCGATAATCAGATCATTTAAATCGGTAGAAAGTTTAGTAGTATAAAGTGCAAGATCGGTAGATTTTTTAACGTAAAGGTTGATTTCACTTTGTAAAATCACATAAACTAACGATGCAATAATTGAATATAAAATCAGAATAAGTAAACCGGTAAATATGATTTTAGAGACACGGGATAAAGGCTTTATATTTAATATACCCATAATATATATCGACAATTATTACGTCTTGCAATACTTATAGGTAGTCTTAGCTATCATTTCATTTATGCCTGAAGAAATGCCTTAAAACGCTTGATTTACTGCGGTTTTAAGTGGTGAGCCGCGCGGGAGTCGAACTCACGACCACCTGATTAAAAGCCGACCACTAAAACATTAACCAAAGCGGGCATTTACCTGATTTTTTAGATATCGTCTTTATTTTGAATATTCTATACTATGGCAAATTTTCTATTATTTCTATTCAGGCAATTTATTTTTGTCATAATTGTCATAGTTATAATTATACCAAAATAAAAAACGGAATTGCTATAAAATATTTATTTACCCCCCGCTTTCGGGGGTTTGGGGGGGGGCTTTTGCGGAAAAGCCCCCCAAGTTGCGCCGGAGATTTTACCGCTTGCGGTAAAATCGGAGCAAGCAACGAAGCAAGGCAAAACTACACCCCCGCTTTTACCCCCTTACGTGTTCCGCCGATAATTTGCGAACGCCGCCATTAAGTATGGTAGCGAGCAAGGCGAGCGGTTTTTAATTTTTTTTTAAAAAAATTAAAAAACCATACTGAAGGGCGGCGGCATAATATAAAACATTTGAGTTTTTATTTCAAATGCCATAAATGACGGCGGAAAATCCGGAACGTTTCCGACCAAACTTTTAAGCGCATACGGCATATTGTCCGTAATAGCACGCTTCCAACAAGCAACAATTCAATGTTTCGCTTGGGTAACTCGTCCCCCTTGCAGTATTTGCAAGGAACAAATCAAAACGAGCCAAAGACTAAAAATAAAAAAATTTGCGGGATTTTTGCGCTTAAAAATTTAAAAAAGAGGTAAAAACTATGAATTTAAATCAATTAACAAGAAATATCGACCATTTCGCCAGACTTGCGACGAACCGCCTAAGAGACTCAGAAAAAGGACTGTCGGAAAAATCAAAATATAATATAAGGCAGGAAGTTAACAACATAGCTGCAGATATTAAAGCGGCGGATATAAAAACGACTACGCCGTCGAAAATGACGCCTCAAGAATTTAAAGAATTGGCGGAATATTGGAAAAATAAAGGGTATGCAGTCGGAACATTGCAGAACAAAGCGACGATTATGCGCGAAATCCTAACCGCCGCAGGAAATAAAGAAGCCGCCGCCGTAAAAAGCCTTAAACAAAGCCTTAATAATAAAAAATTAACCGTTCACGGATTAAGGCACGGATACGCACAGAGCCGCTATAAAGCCTTAACCGGAATGAGCGCGCCGGCGTCTGGCGGCGTTAAATACGCAAATATAACGGACGCCCAAAAGGCTTTATACGATAAAGCAAACGAGATTATTTCAAAGGAATTAGGACATAACAGGGAAGAAATTTCAAGGGCGTATCTCGGAAAATAATACGAAATGCGCCTTAAAAAATAAAAGACCTTAAACCGTTATTTACCGTTGAAATTTAATTATACCGGTTTAAGGTCTTATTCGCCCAATCTTTTTCTTTTGGTTTGACTTGATTATATTTATCCAAGAAAGACAATCCTGAGAATACTGAGCGCCGGAAGCATCCCCGCTTATTTTAAACATTTTATAAGCTTTTTCGTAATAGACATAAGCCTTTTTGTTGTTTCCTTTATTCCTGTAAAGACTACCTAAATAGAAATATCCTCTCCCTATCCACTCTTTATTTCCTATTTTTTTCTCCATTGAAAGACCTTTTAGAATTTTCTTTTTTGCGGAAACATAATTTTTATCAAATGTATTTAGCAAGCCGAGATTTAAATAATCTTCAGCCGTCCCGTAATAGTTGCCTATGCTTTCGTCTAAATTTAAGGCTTTAGTCTGGTATTTTATAGCTTCATTTAAGGCTTTAGTCTGGTATTTTATAGCTTCGGCAACATTAAACATTCCGGCATAATCCATAGCTATATTATTATAGCTTGCAGCTTTTCCTTTTTTAGTTTGATGTAGCGCCAAAGATTTTTTTAAGTAATGCAGGGCTTTTTGATATTTTCCTTCGTTTTTATAAATTACGGCAATATTATTGATATCGTTAGATTCAGTGCTTATATCATTTAGTTCCCTTGCAAGTTTTAACGACCTAAAATCATACATTAAAGCGTTTTTTTCGTCTCCGACCGAGTCAAACACTCCGCCTATCCAGTTATAAACTACTTCGAGCCTATTTTTATCGCTTGCAAGGGGAACTGCCCGCTTAAAATCGTAAAGCGCAGGTTTGTATAAGCCGAGATAAGTATCTGCTGCTCCGAGACATAAATGAGCGTAAAAACTTTCAGGATGGTTATCTGCCGCCCTTATGCCCCAAGACCTTGCCGTTTTAAAAGCCTGAGCGCTTAAATGGTCGAAACATTCGTTTAAGGAATAAGGAGAAGCGTAAGATTTAACCGAAAGGATTAATAAAATAAGTAAAGATAAAAATAAGATTTTTTTTAGCATAACTCCTCCTATTATATTATTTTAAATTTAATTTACCGGTTTAAGGTCTTATTCGCCCAATCTTTTTCTTTTGGTTTTACTTGATTTTATTTATCATAGTAAGACAATGCTGAGTAAGGGGAGCATCCCCGCTTATTTTATACATATTATAAGCTTTTTCGTAATAGACATAAGCCTTTTTGTTGTTTCCTTTATTCCTGTAAAGCCTGCCTAAGTATTCATATCCTACTCCAATCCACTTTTTATTTCCTATTTTTTTCTCCATTAAAAGACCTTTTAGAATTTCCTTTTTTGCGGAAACATAATTTTTATCTAATGTATTTAGCCAGCCGAGATTTAGATAACTTACGGCTGTCCCGTAATAGTTGCCTATGCTTTCGTCTAAATTTAAGGCTTTAGTCTGGTATTTTATAGCTTCGGGATAATTATTCATATCGAAATAGCCAATCGCTATATTATTATAGCTTGCAGCTTTTCCTTTTTTAGTTTGATGTAGCGCCAAAGATTTTTTATTGTAGAGCAGGGCTTTTTGATATTTGCCTTCGTTTTTATAAATTGAAGCAATATTATTGATATCGTTAGATTCAGCGCTTGTATCATTTAGTTCCCTTGCAAGTTTTAACGACCTAAAATCATACATTAAAGCGTTTTTTTCGTCTCCGACCGAGTGAAACACTCCGCCTATCCAGTTATAAACTACTTGAAGCCTATTTTTATCGCTTGCAAGGGGAATTGCCCGCTTAAAATCGTAAATGGCGCGTTTGTATAAGCCGAGATAAGTATCTGCTTCTCCGAGACATAAATGAGCGTAAAAACTTTCAGGATGGTTATCTACCGCCCTTATGCCCCAAGACCTTGCCGTTTTAAAAGCCTGAGCGCTTAAATGGTCGAAACATTCGTTTAAGGAATAAGGAGAAGCGTAAGATTTAACCGAAAAGATTAATAAAATAAGTAAAGATAAAAATAAGATTTTTTTTAGCATAACTCCTCCTATTATATTATTTTAAATTTAATTATATTTTACCGTTTAAGAAAATGCAATAATTATAGCGGGGGCGTTATAGCGGGGGCGTTTGACAAATACGGGCGGCTATGCTATAATTAAATTAAACGATTATAGGTTATAATCAGTTATGAAGATTATGACGGAACGCTTTAAAAGGTTAAAGCGTTATGGGGTTTGGAGAGCAAAAGGCTTTTCAAGCCTTTTTTGTTTTTAAAATTCAATTAATTTAAATTGTCCGTATTTTTATATAGGTGCGGGCGGAGGAGGTATTGGAAAGACTATTAAAACCGAAAGAAGTAGCGATTTTGCTAAACATCAACGTTAAAACAGTTTATTTATGGGTTTATCAAAGCTATATACCCTATATCAAATTAGCAAAAACCGTTAGGTTTAAAGAAGAGGCGATAAAAAACTGGGTAGAGGCAAACAGTTTTAATAACGCTAAAAAATCAGGTAAATGCCCGCATAAGAATACGGAGGCAATATAATGGGCATTTACAAACAGAAAGGAAGCGCCCAGTATTGGGCAAACATAATGAGGGACGGAAAAAGATACAGAAAATCCCTAAAACGACAAACAGGAAAACGGCGGAAATAAAATACGCGGAATTTATTACGGAAATAATGACCGGAAAAAAGCCGGAAGTTACGGAAGCCCTAAATTCGGAAGGCAAAAAGGGAAGCGGTTATACTTTTTCCGGGCTTGCAGACAAATATTTAGAGTTTGCCAAAAACAGGCGTAATTCTATAAAAAACCGCAGTTATGAAGTAAGGGCGCTTGAAAGGAAGTTTAAAAATAAAAGGCTTGAAGATTTCGGGTATCAGGACGCAATAAGGGTTCAAAACGACGTTATCGACAAAAATCAGTCGCGTTCAAACGCAAACAGGCAGGCGGCTTGCTTAAAGGCAATGTTTAGGTTCGCCGCGGATTCGGAAATGGTTGACGAGTCCGTCTATTTTAAGATAAAAAAATGCAAGAATTTAAA
Source organism: bacterium (assembly GCA_021822485.1). GTDB lineage: Bacteria > SZUA-79 > SZUA-79 > Acidulodesulfobacterales > Acidulodesulfobacteraceae > Acidulodesulfobacterium_A. The sequence goes on along the minus strand of JAKAQP010000006.1, from coordinate 5,796 downwards.
AGGCGAAAAGTCGAGGGACAGATATCTTAAACAGGACGAATTTAACAGACTGCTTGCAAGCTGTAATAGCTATTTAAGGAATATCGTTATAATAGCCGTTTATTCGGGAATGAGAAAAAGCGAAATTCTAAATCTGAAATGGGAGCAGGTAGATTTGGAAAATAAAATAATTTCTTTGTATAAGACGAAAAACGGCGAAAACCGGAAAGTTTATATAAACAGCGTTTTATATAATACGCTTTCGGTTATGGATAAAAAGGGTTTATACGTTTTCTTAAACCCTGAAACAAAAAAACCTTACTGCGACATAAAAAAATCTTTCAAGTCTGCGCTTGAAAAAGCGAATATTGCCGATTTCAGGTTTCACGATTTAAGGCATACGTTTGCAAGCCAGTCGGCAATGGCGAATACGAGAAAAGGCGCTTTGCAGAAACTTTTAGGACATAAAACGGCTTCTATGACTGACAGATATACGCATTTTGAAGACGATTACCTTAGGGAAAACGCCGAAAATATTTGTCATAGTTTTGTCATAGTTTAGAAAAAACGAGGAAAGGGCGGGCAAGGCGTCCGCCTGAAACCCTTTAAAATAGTGGTGAGCCGCGCGGGAGTCGAACCCACGACCACCTGATTAAAAGTCAGAAAACCTACAAAATAACCTATTAATTTTATTAATAAATTATATTCTAAAAATTACTTATGGGACAAATTTGGGACAATCACTCCGTAAAACCCTTTACCACTCCTAAAAGTCCTGTAATAACCTTTTGAATCCTCACCGGGTCTTTAAAAGCAGAGATGCTTTTTAGGAGCTCCTCGAAGTCTTTGTATTCCAAAAGACGAAGTATCTCGTCCGGCATATAACCGGCAAGCGTTAGGTATTCGGCGACGGGTTGCTTAAATTCTTCGGCAAGCTTTATTATCTCTTCTTTGGAAAGGACGTCTAATCCTTCCATCACCTGTTTAATCTTTTCCGTTCTTTTTTTGGCGGATACGTCTTTTTTAATTCGGGCTATGAAATTATCCGGCATGCTGTCTTTTTTAAGGATAATTTTCTTAAGGACTTCGTCGGGTATTTTATCTTGGAGCTTCGCTTTGGCGAGGAGCAGGTATAATTCGTCTTTGGTATTGCCGTCGACCTGAAACATATCTATTATTTGGTCTAAGAGCTCCATGCTCGGAAGCCTCTTATCGACTTCTATCAGGTTTAAATGGACTGCGGCTACTTTGAACTTATTCGACATAGAAGCTATGGAGATATGTTTGCTCTGCCTGATTTCCTGAAGTATGCGTCCTAAAGTCTTTTCCTGCGGCATAACAGCTCCTTAAAAATATAGCGAAATGTTATTTAATTAAACTATAAGTTATAGAAATATAACTAATAGTTATATATTATAACTTGATAGTTTATGGGTGTCAATGGAAAAGAAAAAAGTCGGACGATTGGCAAAAGATTAGAAAATATAAGGAAAAGAAAGAATAAATATGTTAAATGTAGTCAAATACGCTCAAATGTAAAATTACATTTAACTGTTTTTAAGTGCATTTAACTACATTTGCTTATTTTTTTTAATGTTTTTTGTTAATTTATCGATTTTTTTTATTTTTAAAAAATTTTAAAGACTTAAAAATTTCTCTTGACACAAAATACCTAAAAATGTTAAAAATAATTTATCAACTAAAGTATGATAGTTATACTAACTTTTAATTTATTTAATAATTACTAAGTGAACAATTTTGATTATTATTATATCAATAAAAATTATATCATAACTTATTTTTAAAAACAACTAAAAAAAGGAGGTTTTTTTATGGAAGAAATTGAAAGCACTGCTAAAATTGAAGAAGTTAATAATATTGAGCAAAAAGAAAACAATAACACAAAAAAAATTATTGGCATACTCAAAAAAAACGGACTAATAACAACCGCAAAACAAAAAGACTTTACAGAAGACGACAAAAAAATAATAAAGACAATTATTGATTTGATGCATAATCGCTCTGTTCTTCGTCAACTGCTCGCTCGTTACGATAAAAAAACCCGACTTGAAATAATTATGACAACTGAAATGAATAAAATCGAACGTTATGTTTTCATGAGCTATTTTAATTATTTTATGCAAGCTAAGTTTGCAAAAAAGAAAGGAGAAAAAATAAGACCTTTAACCGAAACTGCGGTTTTTAATAACGTTTTCTTTTATTACAAGAATGCAAAATACCAATATAGCGATTTTAATAAATTACATAAATTAATAAAAAGTATGAAGCGCAAAGCGCTATATTACTCTCAAAAAGAAAACATTAACGATTACATATCAAAAATCAAAATAAAGGAGAAAAAAGATAATGAATAATTTTTTAATTATTACATCAGCAACGTTGCTGATTTTATCTATTCTGACGCTTGAGGTTTCGATTTTTTATTACGTATATAAATTTTTCAAGCGAAGCGTAGTTAAAATAAATTTTATGCAAATAAACACAATAATAAAAAGATTTTACAGCATATTAATTAATCGTTTTCTTTTTATAATAAGGAAAATAGCGACTGAAGCTTTCAATATAAACGCTCCGCCGACTTTTACTTACGGAGGCAATAGCAATGAAAATTAACGCTGTTACTAATTTAACAGAAAGTTCTAAAATCTACGAAAAGTCTTTACTTGCTTGTCTCTTCGTCGAAAACGGAGCTGGACTTTATGACATAGATTTAAAAATTGACGATTTTTACGACTCAACTTATCGTAACATATACAGCTCAATTGTCAACGCTTGCATTCGGGACGGCGAGCCTTTCGATATCAATATTATCCTTACAGAACTTAAAAAAATTGACGAGAATAGGGACTGGATAGTAGATATTGCCGAACTGCTTGATTTTACGCCGAATAGTTTTAATCCTGTAATTTACGCCGAAAAAATCAAAGAACTAAGTGCAGAACGTCAAAGATTAAGCTTAATCAATGATTTTACAGCTAAAAAAATCGGAACAAATGAATTTATAGAAAAGTTTATTGCAATAAACGACAAAGTCGAAAAAGAAGAACCTGCAAAATTATTTGATAAATCACTAATATTCAAAAAACCTGCGCCGCTCAAATTCGTTTTCAAAGGTTTTCGAGAAAGCACAACAGGCATTTTCGCGGGCGAAGGCGGAAGCGGCAAAAGTTACATGGTGCTTGCATATTTATTATCTTATGCGGATACTACAAAACGCTTAAATTATCTCAATTTATTTAATGAAAGACGCGGCAAATGCGGATATATCAGCCTTGAAGACGATGATGAACTTATTCATCATCGTTTATACAATCTTCAAAAATTTTTTAAAATTAAAAAAAATGACGAATTGCTTGATAATTTTGAAATTCTCTGTCTTTACGGTCATAACTTTAAATTAGCAGAAAAAAACTTCAATAAAATCGGAATCAACACAAAAGCCAAAAGGCTATTATACGATTTTTGCAAAAATAAGAAGTTTGTTGTCATCGATACCCTGCGCCGCCTAAGTCATCTTAACGAAAACGATAGCTCTGAGATGTCGTATGTTTTAAGAACAATCGAAGAAATAAGTTATGAAACCGGATGCGCTATTTTAATTAACGCTCATGTTGCAAAAAGTAAAGAAAATGAGGGCAAAAGCAAGGTCAGAGGAAGCGGAAGTATAACAGACGACACAAGGTTTACTATGCTGTTGTCAAAAGACAAAAAAGAATTAACGCTTTCGTGGGAAAAAGTAAACGCTATCAAAATACCCGATCCATTACCATTAATTTGGCAGGAATGGATAGACGAAGAGACGTTTGAAAATTATGCAATGATAGTCGAAAAAGTCAGCGATAACGATAAGATGAAAATTAAAGACAATAACAATAATACAAAAAAGGGAAGACCTCGCAGGGCTGGCAAGGCAGGTGAATTATAATGAATGATAATAAAGATAAAGTAAGTATTTATAGGCGAATACTCAAATATCCGCCGTTTGCGGTCGGGAAAAAAACCGGAGCAATGCAAATTATACATCACACAAAAAACGGAAAAGTAGTAGCAAGAGCGGCAGAATACGTAACGACCGAAGATGCGGAAAAGCTGTTTTGCATAATATATATAGCGCAAAAAAATAATACGGTTAAAGCCGTTAATGTTAATGATAAAGATTTTGGCGACATAATACGAGTTGACGTCGAAATTAAAGACATTAAGAAATTAACAAATAACCATGATGAACGCTCTGTTTTAAATTCTATATATAGACTACAAAACCTTAGCATTACTTATTTTGAGCTTGAAAGAAAGAAAATTGCAAGCCAAATAGGCATACACCCGATTTTAAAATATTCGTTCAAAGCCGACACCGGCGTATTAACGCTTTTTTTGGATAAGAATTTTTATAATGCTTGTGATAACAAAGCATTGCAGATAGATATTGTAAAATATTCAAAGTTATCAGCGACAGCAAAGAATTTATATACTTTTATAGCAACTAATTCGGGAGATGTATTTACCGAGGATTTATTAATTGAAAGGGTGGTAATTCAAACAGAACGAAAAGACAACTCGCAAAAACTACTTAAAAAAGCTTTAAATGAACTCAAAAAAGAATATATCATAAAAGACTTTAATATTACTAAAAAAAATAAAGAAAGACTAATATCTATTAGCAGTTTTAACGCTAATTAACTATAGTGAATTAACCGTAGCAGTAGGGAAAATGAAAAATGCCATCAAACCCAGATTTATACTAACAAAAATGGCAAAATAGATTAACCGTAGCGGTAGGAAAAAATTAACCGTAGCGGTAGGGAAATTTAAATAAAAAAAGTCAGCAAATTGCCGTAAATACCGGATTTGCAGGTTTCGGAATTTTGACGCATAGCAATTATTAACTCATAGAGAGTTAATAATTTGAGATTTTCTCCTTGGGAGAAAGTCTCAAATTAAAAAAAAGGGAAAAAGGAGAAATTAAAATGCTCGAATTAAGAGACTATCAAAAAGACTGCTTTATGGAACTCGAAAATCACTTTATCCGTAAAAACAAAAAAATCGGTCTGGTCGTTATTCCTACCGCCGGAGGCAAGACCGGCGTATTTAATTCTTTTGCGCATAAGTATTTTAGGAACCCTTTAATTATAGCCCACAGGGACGAACTTCTTTCACAAGCGATAGATAAGTATAAACTTATATCCGACGAAAAAGTAAACTTTATTGCCCTATCCGCCGCAGGAATTAAAAAAAATTGCGACATTACCTCGAATAACGGCAATAATTATACAGTCGCTTCCATTCAATACTTAAACTTAAGAACCGAAGAAATAGACGGCGGCAATTACGATTTCGTCGTTATCGACGAAGCTCATCACGCCGCCGCTAATTCTTATAAATCCGTTATTAAAAGGCTTATTCAAACGAATAAAAACATTAAAATTTTAGGCGTAACCGCCACTCCTTTCCGCTCCGACAAGCAAAATTTAAAAGATTTGTTCGGCAACTTAATTTACAAAATCGGCTATAAAGAGCTAATAGCGAAAGGCTATCTTGCGCCGGTCAAAACCTATTTAGTCCCTTTAAACGTAGATTTGGACGAACTTAAAACCTGCGTAACCGCTGACGGAGAAAGGGATTTTACCAACAAGTCTATATCAATAGCTTTTAATACTCCAGAAATAAACAAAGCTATCGTGGAAAAATGGCAAGAATTAGCCGGCGATAAAAAAACCATATTCTACCTATCGAGCCTTGAACATTGCGACTATCTTGGATACGAATTTAAAAAAGCCGGCGTTTCAATAGCTATAA
>JAKAQP010000028.1 GCA_021822485.1 bacterium | reverse complement strand
TAAATTTTTCATAAATTTGATTTGCCAAAACCTTGCCTATGCCTTTAAATATATTTGAAGAAAGATAATCTATTACGGCCGTTTTGCTGTTTGAGAGCGATATTTCGTATTCGCTGAAGCTAAACTGATATCCGTATTTTTTATGATGGATAAATTCGCCTTTAAGCTTTATTTTTGAATCTGGTATAGGTTTGTCGAATATACTTCCTGAAGCTGTTATAAATCTTCCGGACGAAAAAATATTTAAGATAGTAAAACCGTTTTCCTGGTTTTGAAATATAATTTTTTTTATTATGCCGTTTATAACGACGGTATTAGCTGTATTGGCTGTATTTTTGGCGTTGCCGGAAACGCCGCCGGTATTGTTTTTGCCATTGTCCGAGTTGCCGGAATCTATATGTGTTTTATCTGCCGTAATCGAGTCGGTCATAAGCGTAATATAAATTGTTAAATTTGAAATAGCTTTAAAAGGGTGGCGTTAATTTATTAAAAAATCAGAATAAAAATAATCTAATATACAGTCCAAGCAGAGTTACAAAAAGCACCGGCAGAGTAATAATAAAACCTACCTTCATATAATAGCCCCAAGTAATTTTAATTCCTTTTCTTTCCAATACGTTAAGCCACAAAAGCGTTGCCAACGAACCTATCGGCGTCAACTTGGGACCTAAATCGCATCCTATTACGTTAGCATATACCGAAGGCTTAAGCATTACGGCCTTTAAATTCGCCGAATGAATAGCAAGCGAATTTATCATTACCGTAGGCATATTGTTCATAACAGACGATATAAAAGCCGCGAGATATCCGGTATAAATAGTAAGGGCGAATCCGCCGAAACCTGCGATATACGCGATAGATTTACCCAAAAGAAAAGTAAGCCCCGCATTTTTAAGCCCAAAAACCACTAAATACATTCCGAGAGAAAATACTACTATATTCCACGGAGCGTTTTTGAATACGGTTTTTAAATTAACGGCAGGGCTTTTCAATCCGAGCAGAACGAACAAAAAAGCAAACGTTATCGCAAAAGCCGAAACCGGCAGATTTAAAAATTCGCTTAAAAAATATCCGCCCAGAAGCAGCGCTAAAATAAAAAAAGAAAATTTAAACATCGAATTGTCTTTAATAGCTTCTCTTGGGTTTTTCAGCAGATTGACGTCGTAATTTTTGGGAATATCTTTCTTGAAATATAAAAACAAAGCAATTACCGATATCGAAATCGAAAATATATCCGGCAGATACATATCTATAAAATATGTAAAAAAACCTAAATTAAAATAGTCCGCCGAAACGATATTCACCAAATTTGAAATCTTAAAGGGAATACTTGCCGCGTCCGCAATAAATCCTCCCGCCATAATAAACGGCAGCATATTTTTTCTCTCAAATTTAAGAGCTTTCATCTTTTCGTAAATTATAGGAGTTATAATCAGCGCCGCCCCGTCGTTTGCGAAAAGAGCAGAAACTAAAGCCCCAAGCAGAATAACGTAAACAAACATTTTTCTTCCGCTGCCGCCCGCAAGCCTCGCAATATGAAGCGCCGCCCATTCAAAAAATCCTATTTCGTCCAAAATTATAGAAATAATAATTATAGCGACGAAAGTAAAAGTAGCGTCCCATACTATATCGAATACTTTTATTACGTCTTTTAAAACTATTACGTTAAAAATCAGTGCCAAAAGAGCCCCTATTACTGCGCTCCAGCCTATGCCGATATTATAAGGCTTTTTTATTATAAGAAAAAGCGTTAATAAAAATATTATGACCGACGTAACTATTAAATAACCGTAAAAATGCATAAACAGGGAACCTCTTATATGTTTATTTTAGCGAAATCAAGATAAAACAATAAAAATATAAAAATAATAGCGATAGATTATAAAATATTTTTACAATATATACTTATTTTTATATCTATAAATTATAGTACAATTTTAAAAATTTAAGAATAAAAATAAACAAAAAAAAACAAAACAGCAGCTTAATTTTTTTTAAAAAATAATGATTAGAGGCTGCATGTCTTACCTGTAACGTTCCGGCAAAATTCCGGTAAAGTTTTATTGACTTTTTTAAAATAAAGAGGGTATAATTAATATTACAATAAATAGAATAAACCATTCTACTAATTAAGCAATATCGTTTTTCGGGACGTGGCGCAGCTCGGTAGCGCACCTGCATGGGGTGCAGGGGGTCGCAGGTTCAAATCCTGTCGTCCCGACCATTTTTCAAGCCTTTCTGGACGCACAAAAATCAAAATTTATGACTGTGCCAAATTTTGTGCCCATATTTTATTTTTTCTTTAGAAACCGCTTATCCTTATTATTATTTGCTTTTGCTTAAAAATTATGCCGTTTGATTAACGACCTAAAATTATTAAAAATTTAATTTCTTTTTGTCGGCTATTTCGGATGAATTTTACAAGTTCTGTTAATAAATGATATAAGGATAAAAATATAGGCGATTCAAAGGTTTGAACCGACATCTATGCAACACGCATCTATAAAACTAAAAACTGACCCGATTCCGTTAGTTTTTTTATAATCCTTTAAATCCGGCATTAATTTTAAAATTAAAAGTAAACCTCGGCGATTATATTTCATATTTTATTTGAGTTTTCTTGACAAATCCCCGTAATTAAGCTATTATGTAAACATAAAGTTATATTAATGGAGACTATACAGTGGATATAAGAGCCATAAGGAAATCTTTAAATTTATCTATGCGGCAGTTTGCCGAAGAACTCGGCGTAAGCAAAATGTTCGTTTATTATATAGAAACCGGCAAAAGGGGCGTGTCTATCGATACAGCGCTAAGAATTCAGAAATTCCTGAAAAATAAAGGGATAGACGTTAAACTTGAAGATTTATATAAAGAAAGGGCAGAGAAGTTTTTATTTGCGAAAAAGGGGCGGTATAAGGATAAGTTAAATGTTTAAGATTTAGAAATAAACTTATCGGAATACCTATTTACTTTCATTTCCAGATATTATTATATTTTAACAATCTGCTTGCCGAATGGCGTAAGCGCGAGTCCCGCCAATTTTAAGTGCTGCAATGCAAATGGAATGCCTATAATAGTAACAGCCGATATTAAAGCGGCTGCAAGTTCGCCCAAGGCAAGCCACCATCCGCATAATATAATCCATACGACATTGCCGATTAAGCTGATTGATTTGCCCGTATTGGTATCCGGCTTATCGATTATCTTTCTTCCGAACGGCCAGAAAGAAAAAACGGCTATTCTGAAGGATGCGATACCGAACGGTATTCCGATTATAGTTATAAAAGAAATTATCGCGGCAAGCGTCCAGCCTAAACCCATTAAAAATCCGCCGAATACGAACCAGATAATATTGCCTAACAGCCGCATAAGAGACATTTCAGCGTACCGAGTAAATTGTTTTTATAATGCCTTGATTTTAAAGTTTAATTTTAATTTTTTAGAATCCTATTTTTCTTTTTGTCTTTTCCGGATGAATCATAAGCTCCCTTATAGCGTCGAAAACTATCTTAAACTGCGAATCGTATTTATTTTCCATTTCATTTAATTTTTTAGCAAGGTCTTTATGCGTCGACAATATCTCTTTTAATTTTACGAAAGCCCGCATTATTTCGATATTTACCTGAATAGCCCTTTTACTTTTGAGGACGCTTGAAAGCATAGCTACTCCCTGTTCCGTGAATGCATACGGAAGGTGTCCGCCGAGATATTTTTTGTGTGGTATCACATTTTGTGATACCAGCATATCCGCTTCGTTTTCGGTAAGCATAAACATAAAGTCTTCCGGAAATCTTTCTATGTTTCGTTTAACGGCCTGATTCAACGCTCTCGTTTCGACATTGTAGAGTTCAGCTAAGTCGGTGCTTAGCATTATTTTAACGCCTCTAAATACGAGAATGCGTTTTGCAATAGATTCGATCGGAATAATATGATTTTCCATAATTATTTCATAAATTATAAATCGGAATGCCAAGAATAGTCGATTTATCCTTATCTTTTTGTTTAGAAAAACACTTAGATTAATATATCAAAAATTAATTTATTCGCGGGTAAAATTCCCCGACTTAATCTGCATAAGATTATCGACCGGCATATTGTAAATATAAATACATGCGCTAACGATGTCGCCGTTATCTAACCCGACGTCGTCTTTTATCCGTTTAAACAGCTTAGGTATCCGTTTAAACAGCTTAGGTTCCGGAAACTTATCGGAACACTCTTCGTAATTGTCCAGACTCGGTAAAATATTATCCGGGTCATTTAATAAATAAAGTTCCCCATAAACGATATCGGAAGGATCGTCCGATGGCACCGCCCCGGGATAATCCTCGACTATATAAAGTTTTCCGTTCCAAGTAGTGTCGCCTACGAATCCGGCATGTTTTGCAAGCAGATGATACATATCGTTGCCTATATCCTTTTTAAGCGTTCCGTAAACGAATAAATATTCTTTGTCCTTGTTTGCCATATTTATTTTTAATTTCCTTGATTAAATCAAGCAGGTTTTCGAATCCGTTTTCTTCTATATAGCGTTTCGTATAAGGGTTATTATCCAACATTTTATGTAATATTCAAACATATATTTTATTTCTTTTATTTGCAACTGCTTTAGTTTCCATAAAACCGCTATAAACTCGAAAAAGTTAAAAAAATCGACGCATTTTTCTTCCAAATCTTCTTCATTTTTGTTATGGTTGATTAACGATTCTTCTAGTCGTTTCATTAAATCATCATGTTTGCTCGAATAGTCGATATGTTTTCTTATTTTTGCGTATTTAGACTGATAAAAAAACTTCTCGAATAAAGCGTTTAATAAATCGGTTCTGCGAAGCCGGTTATTTACCCACATGCTTTTTAAAGCTGTTATCGAGGCCACTATAAACGAAAGAGCCGTTACTGCGGAAGCTATTGCGCTGATTTCTTTCCACATAAATTATATATCCTTGTTTATTTCATAAGTTCAGCTATAGTTTTTAATTCAAATTCTTTTTTTCCTATAAAATTATAAACATTTTTAGCGTTATTATAACCGGTGCATTCCACCGGAAATGAATCCGCTCCGTTTGCCAATAACCAGATAGTCCGAGTGCAATCCAAAACTGTAATGTAATTAGGGGTTATATTATCTATGTATTGAATTTTTGGAATAGGAACGGGATTGCTTATGCCGCCCGTAAATCCATCTTCGGCATAATGATATTTGTAGTCGGATACCCAAGATTCTTCATTGCCGTGAGATAATTCGTAATTAATTTGATCATTCTCAGGAACATTTTCCCAAAATTTCAAAAGCATATCTGAATTTATTATAGCTACATAAGTATCATTATTGCCATAGTTCGTAGAAATAGCCCTCATATATACAGAATTTTATTTGGTAATTCTATTTCGTAAATATAACAATTATCCATATCAACCAATCGTTTTCCGATTATCTTTACCATATTGTCAGCAATGCGAAATTTGAAGGATAAATTATCAAGATTATTTTAAGGGTTGTATAATTAATTCTTAATTTTTGATTTTGTTATTTTGTTTTTGCAATCCCAAGAATCTCCTTTTTTTGCGAATCGGAAAATCTTTTTATCGGCGTATTTCTGTATATATTCATGGATTGCCAAAGCCGGACCTCTTTCGGTCTCTCCGCCGCCGATAACTTCTCCTCCGATTATTTCCCAGAGCACCGGATTTCCGATAGCGGCTATTGCTTGAAAAATAGTTATGTTATAAGCATTTGCAAAGGCTTCTATCGGGGTAATTTTAGAGGGGGATTTCTTTTTTACTTTAGGGGTAATTTCTGGCGGATTATTGCGGTGTTTTTTTGTCATTTTTGGTTCCTCCTGTTTTATTAAAGTTAAACTTCTTTTAATGAACTATATCACAAAAAATAGTTTTAGCAAATTAGCAATTTAGAAACACTGACACTGAGCAATATTACCTATTTTTTGAATTCCGAAGTTTAAACTTGTTACTTATTTGATAAAATCTTCCCAACTCCGCCTATTCCTTCAAAAATATTGTTAATGCCAAATGAACTGCCGTTGCCGCTTTTAATATTTTTACAAGGATTGCCATATTTTGCAAACCAGAAGCATGCCATTTTTTTGTTCTTTTTAACGCCTATGCCTCTTAGATACATTCCTCCGACGGTTTCTTCGGCATTCTGGTTACCGCCTTCGGCCGCTTTTAAATACCAGGTAAAAGCTTTCAACAGGCTATGGGGCAAACCTAATCCCTGATAATAAAGAAAAGCCAGTTCAGATTCCGCAGGGCTATAATTTTTATAGGCGCCTTTTTTTTATCAGATCTGCGGCAAGATTATAATGACTTTCGTTTAATTGTTTTAGTCCGGAATTAAAGTATTTTTCCGGGGATAAAACCGTATTTTTTTGCTTATATAGGCGTTCGGGATTTTTGTAATGATATTGCGGATTTTTTTGTAATTTAATGGGTTTATTGCTACCTTTCTTACGTGATTTTTCAGAATGCTCATTTGTTTTGGCAGGGGAGACGGAATGGGTTTGATGCGTTGGTTTTCCAGATACTAAATATAAAATAATTATTATTGCAATAAAAATAGTTACAATAGCCCTTGTTGGTTTCTCTAATTTAAAATGTAAAACAATTACGCTTGCAATAATGCTTGTAATGATGCCAATAATAATATATTGAAAATTCATTGTTTTTATAATCCTATTAGGGATTATATCATTTAATTTATACAATTAATTATAACAAAAGTCAAAATAATATACTGAGAATTGACAACACTAAAAAATATGATATAAATTTATATATTAACATAAAATAAAAATAGGGGTGACATTAAATACCTAATGCCCACTATTTAAAAGTCTAAAGAAAGTAAAAATAGGAAAAGTTTACGTCTGCGGCGAATTTGTTTTTTCGGACAGGGGCATTAAACATTATTTTATCGAGCTTGAGATATCAAGGATTTTTTTATCTGTGTTATTAAGATTGTTTTAAAGATTAATAATTATAGATATTTTAACCAGATGACAGGATGAAATAATGTAATTTTTAGGAATATAAATATATATTAATGTGTAAACTATTTTAAGCCTATGAATGATTTTAAGTTGCATGGAATGCGTAAGTTTTAGCGATTGGTGTAAGTGGAATAAAAACGAAAAATAGTATGAAACATCGTTATTTAAAAGACCGCGATAATCTAACTCAATTAAAATTTGCATTATCGAAACCAATCTTTTAGTCTTTTTCATTTGAAAAATAGGAAGGAGGTAAATTATGAATAACTTGTCGAACAAAGCTATCAAGCTAATCTCTCCAAGCATTGTTTTCGTTGTTGTTTCGAGCCTTATATTTGCCGTATATTTCGGTTCGGCTTACGGCTTTCATGAAAATCGTTTAATTAATAGTAAAAGTCGTGCATCGGCGCCGGTTCGAAACGTTATCACGTCGCCGCCTAATGGCGGAGGTGGTAGCGGTACCTCAATACCTTTGCAATATTTTTTCGGCGGTGTTGTACCTTCCGCGTTAGCGGCACCCTCTGCTACCACTATTTTTACTATTAGTCGAGGATTGAGCGAAACAGGTCCGGGCTATATATACGATGTCGATCCCTCCCCATACACCCCGCCCCCTGACAATCTTGGAGTATATATTAAAGTCGTATCTCACTATGATGTGCCTACTCTTCCAACTGCCATCGCAATAGGTGTCGACGGTAACTTTTGGGTTACAAATAGTATTAGTATGGACTTAAATGGTAGCATGGTTTCACATATAAGCTCAAGCTCAGCAGAAAATTCATCTATTCCTTTATGTACTTTTACCGACGGCTTAATGGGCTTGGACGCTATAGCAATAGGCCCGGACGGAAATATCTGGGTTACAGATGAGCATACAAATATGGTGATGGAATTAAATCATACTGATTGTCAACTTATGATTACTCCAAACGCTCAAATGAACCAGTCGCCTTATCATTCTGGAGTCAAAAAAATGGTCGTGGCTTGCCCTTATTGCACTCCTGAACAAGCATCCTATTCTTCGGGAGGCATTGCTCCTGATGCCATAGCAATAAGTGCTTCTAATATTATCTGGGTCGCCAACAGAGGCTCGGATAACGTAGTAGAACTTAATTCTTTAGGAACTATTTTAAAAACTTTTAAAGTGGGTATCGCGCCAGTTGCTATAGCAATAGGCCCGGACGGAAATATCTGGGTTGCTAATGAGGGATCTAATACTGTAACCGAACTTAACCCTTCAAACGGAGTTATAGGGACATATACCGTCGGTAAAGCTCCTGACGCTATGGCTATAGACCATGGAGGAAATATATGGATTACGAATATGATGTCTAATAGCGTAACCGAAATCATGCCAATACCAGGAATGCCAAGTGAATCAGATACCTCTACGCTTACTTATTCTTTAAATCAAGTCTGTACCTCTTCTCCAGATGCCATAGCCATAGACCCAGCAGGAGATGTATGGATTGCGAATACGGAGGATAATTTATATTCGTCACCTTGTTATGGAGATACGAATTTAATTGAAATGGTCGCCGTTGCAGATAATGGACAATACTTTCCGTACTCAGGACCAATGTGGCCGGGTTCATTTTAAAATGAGATATAGTTATAATCCTTAACTCACCATTAGAAACTTAACGATGATGAATTTCAAGTTGGGGGCGGTATGCGACGTGTAAGATGCAAAAGTTATTGAAACTCAAAATTTTAAGCCGAGGCCGGAACATGCGCAAGTTGCAACGAGCTTGCTTTCCCCGATATTTCCTTTAAAGCCGCAACTATGCAGGAATAATAAACTATCCTACCTTTCTCCTGTGTTTCTTTGCTATTTAGCTTATGCAATTGCCTTAATGCCGCATTTATAAGCCGTTCCGCCTCTATTATTTCCGTTTCTAAATCGGCATCGATATTGCGGGAGAAAAAGCCGTCTATCGCTTTTTTGGAGATGCGGCTTATTTTTATAGCTATTTCGGATAGGTCTATCCTAATAGGCGGATATTTTACGGCTTCTTTTATAAAGCCCTTGATTTCGTTCGTGGAATTATAGACGTTTTCTAAAAGGGTCGTAAAGGTTATAATTTTAATTATTTCTTCCGGCGGATAATAAAGAGTATCGGTTTTAATATCTGTTTTAAGCTTTGCGAGTTTACCAGACGAATCTTCGTTTTTATATTTTACGGCAGGGTCATTGAGCATAGAAATTAGTCTTAAGACATATTCGAGATTTTCTTCGACTATAGAGGTAAAGGCGGATAGTTTTTTGAATATGTCCGATTTATCGACAGATTTTTTGAACATTTTTATTTAGCCCATCCAAATTCTTGAATAAGTGTTCCAATAAGGCAAACTGCAAGCTCCGAATCCTCCTCTGTAACGGGTCGCAATTTTAATCTTTTCCGTTCATTTGGCTTATTGCGAGGGTGTAAACGATTAATAATCTCTGCGGCAAGCGAAGAAAGTTCTTTTTTGGTATCTTTAAGAGTTTTAATTAATTTACCCAAATCCATAGTAAAAATTTCAGGTTCGTTATTTGAAATATATGTAAAATTTCTTATCAATATTATTGCGGTGTTTCGAGCTGCATCCACGATAGAGGCTGGCGTCTCTCTATTGGCTACATCAATAAAGCGGTCTAATTCTGGCATTATTTCCTTTCTATATTTTTCTGGAATTTTTTCTTCGTCTATTTCCGGAATAACTCCGAAAGTATTTCTTGATTTGAGCGTAACCAAAAATTCCCCTGTGCTAATTCTATCAACAGAAACTATTCTCCAAACAGAGTCGGCAGAACCTATAGCTATTAAATTTTTTCTTGAAATTTGATAAAAAGAATCGTATGTATATAATGTACGCTTATTCATAACAGATAAGAAATTAAAAATAAATTCCGGATTTTGGAAAGGATTACTTTTTTATAATTGATAAAATCGTCCTCTGCGAATACGGGTAATTGGATCAAAACTATCTTCGCGAAATAATAATAATTCTGTATAGTAGTAATTAGGAGACTCTATTAAATTATTAATTAATATTGTTTCTAATTCATCTTTAGAATATTTTTTAGTTCCTATTATTACTGCTGAGGATATTACTGGTGATTGCATTAAAGGGTAAAACTTATTTCCATCAAAACATTCCCAAGTGAACGTTCCATCAAAACCTAATTTAATCATTTTAAATTCCCATTAAACCATAATAAATAGACTATACTTTACAAATATTTATATAATAAAATAAAAATATTATTTCTTTCCCCACACATCATCAACCGCTTTCTTAAGCGTTTCCGGCACTAAATGGCTATACTTTTTCGTCATCTGCGTTGTCCTGTGCCCTAACAGCTCACCTGTAATATAAAGAGAAGTCCCGTTCATTACCATTTTACTTGCAAACACGTGGCGTAAGTCGTGAATGTGCATATCCTTAAATCCTGCATTTCGGCAGGCGGTCATAAAAGAACACCGAAAATTGCCTAACTTGCGCCCGTTATCGTTGAATAGAAACTCACAACCGTCTTTTTTCTCAATGCCGCTTAAAATGGCCTTTAAGGGCTTTGAAATAGGGATATGCCTGTCATACTTGGTTTTAGTTCCCTTAATCGCTATCACGTCGTTCTTAAGATCCACATCGTCCCATTTAAGATTAAGGGCTTCGCCCTTGCGGCAACCGGTATAAATAAGAAAGGTTATTATATCTCGGGTAAGTTTGTTCGTGGTGCTGGCGATTAATTTATTTATATCCTCGTCGGATAGGGTTTTGAGGCGGGATAGTTCGTTAAGTTTTTTAATTTTTGAGGCAGGATTAACCTGTAAATAGTCCTTTTCGATACAGTAATTAAAGAAATTGGACAATGTATTCAATTCAATGTTTGCGGTTCTAAAAGATACTTCCTGTTCCTTTTTGCCTTTGTTTTTAGGCAAATCCATGATTTCTTTTTTTCTTTTGGATTGATATTCTTTTATATTAAATGGTTTTATATTATTGATGTTCTTATCCTTGAATACTGGAATGAAATGTTTGGAGGCATTTATTTTAACGTCTATGGTTCGTTTTGAATTTGCGAGACTTTTTAAATATTCTTTAAAAACTATGCCGAATATCAAAGTGCCTTTATTTTTTTCTGGAATTTCGAATCGCTTTCTGATAATATCTGATTTAAAGGATAATTCTATTTCTTTTGCGAGGGTTTTATCGTTCGTCTTACAGGAAAAACGAAACTGTTTCCCATAGAGGTTAAATTTAGTCCACCATATATTGCCTCTTTTATAGAGCATACAACCCCCAAAATACTGTGCCAAATTTTGTGCCATATTTTATTATAATTTCTGGAAAAAATCAACATTTTTGTCGTATGTTGACAATATGAAAAGATAGTTATATTCTAAGAAAACATATGGCATTAAAGGACTTAAGCCTATTACAATAACCTGCATGTGGTGCAGGGGGTTGCAGGTTCAAATCCTGTCGTCCCGACCATTCAAAACCGCAGTATTTAAGGCATTTCAGGTGATATCCTATCTTGACATAATTTCTAAATTTTGATAGAATTTAATCAATTTTAACGAATTTTGCATACAAAAACGCATACAGTTTTTACGGTAAATTAATATGAGAATTTACAGGCGGGGTAGTATCTATTGGTACGAGTTCAGTCTTGACAATAAGCATTATCAATACTCCTGCAAGACAAAAGAAAAAGAAATAGCATGGGCAATTTATGCGGATAAGATAAGAGGTAGGTTTAATATACCGATTAAAAATGCGGGCAAATATATTTTTCGGGATATTTTCAAAGAATATATCGAAAATCAAAACGTTTCTATAAAGACTAAAGAAAATAGTTCACGTGCAACAAACTCATATTTATCGGATCCTTCGTGCACCAAGTTTATTATGTTATTCCAAGCATAACTAATCTTATCTGCCTCCTTTTTTGCTTTATATTCTGGCTTGCTTTGCAAATGATCCTAAGAGCCATCTTCAAACATAATGCAATTAATGTTGCCTAATCTTTCAAAACTTCTACCATTCATCAAATAAAATGCTAAAAATTCTTCTTCCCCCCCTATAATTCTAATTTTTAAATCTTTTTTGTATTAATAAAAGTCTCTTCTGCTTTAATGAGAGCAGGCTAAAAATATTCTCTATGTTACGGAATCCGGCTGTCCTATACTAATAACAAAGTTTTACGATATAAAGGATGCGCCGAATAAAACCGAAAAGATAAACCGTTGGGCGAATAAAGAACTGGATTATTTTATGGATTGCATCGCAAGCCTTATTCATCTGGGCAAGAATAAACTGTTTAGGTCTTTTAATATGGATTCTTTAGCCGGAGATTACGGCGATTATGATATAATATTCTGCAAAAATGCGTCTATGCTAATGCAAACTATTCTATTATAGAGACCGTCATTCAACCTGCTGGCAATTAACCAGATTTAAATTTTTTTGATGATTTTTGTTTGTTAAATAATTTTGCTATTTACATAAGGATTAATGTCAGAAATTCATATACCTGCTTCTAATCGCGATAATTTCGTCGAGCGCTTTTATGAATACATCGAATATTACTGGGTCGAAATAGTTTCCTCTGCCCATTTCGTTTTTCATAATGCCTAAACTTTCTTCTATGGGATATGCAGACTTATAAACCCTTTTATTGGTCAAAGCATCAAAAATATCGCCGATTATGCATATCCTGCCTGAAATAGGTATACTTTCGCCTTTAAGCCCACGGGGGTATCCCGAACCGTCGTATCTTTCGTGATGAGACAGCGCTATTTCGGCGCCGAGTTTCATTATTTCAGAATCGGAATTGCTGAGTATATCAAACCCTTTCATAGTGTGGGTTTTCATAATTTCAAATTCGTCATCCGTCAATTTTGCGGGTTTCAGCAAAACGTAATCTGGAATGGATATTTTGCCTATGTCGTGCATAGGAGAGGCTTCCAGAATATTCATCTGAAAATCATGGTTATATCCCAAATATTTAGCGGTAGTCATACAGTACAGGGACATTCGTTCGATGTGCGCTCCAGTGTTTTCGTCCCTGAATTCGGCTATTTTAGATAATCTTTTTATAAAATCGCCGCTTAATCTTTCTTTTTCGTTAATTTCTTTGCTGTAATACGCCCTGATAACAAGGGTCATATCCAGATTCGCTATCTTTTGCATCGAATTAATTATATTTAAAATTTCCGAATGAGAAAAATTATGTTTAGGGAGTTCTTCTTTAATGAAATCTATCAGCAGAGACAGGAGATAAGAATAACTGCTCATAAAAAGATTCGTAGGAATATTGACATTGAGATGAGTAAGTCCTAAGTTTAATCTGCTGGCGAGATAGTCTTCGTCGTATTTTAAAGAAAAAAGTTCTTTGAAATATCCCATCTGCATATTTCTTAAATGTTCTATGCGCTCCGGTTTTTCAAGCAGTATGTTTTTTGTTTCTTCAAATTTCATTAAATGTTCGTATAGCCTATCTATCAAAAAATATATATTTTGGTTAATCAGAGGGCTTATTTTTACAATGTTTTCTTTATCCTCTTCAGTGAGTGTTAAAAATCTCCGGTTAAAATCGATAGAACCGGATGAAAATATATTTTTGATTTTATCCTGAATGTTAGGTTTTAAATTTGCATTTTCGATTATTTGAAGAAGCTGCATAGTCATTTCTCCTCAGTATATTGCTTAAATCGCTGTTAGAAATTATTACGAACATATTATAAATTCTAGATTACCGAATTTGCGATGTTTCGTACGTATTTATTAAAGTATATCTTTATTAATAATTACCATAAATATTATAAAAGTCAAATTCAATATATCCCCTTGTCAATATATCCCCTAATCCTGCAATAGAAATTTATTTTCTGGATTAACGCTTCGCTCTCGCACTTTGTCATCTTTGGCGTGCAAAGATATGTGAAGTTTCAGTGAAACTTTACTACCTACGCGGGAATGACTATTATGGGATTGAGGCTTTAACCAAAAAAGTGTCATTCCCGTCTGCATCAAAGGCATGCTTTGATATACGCATATACTGTTCCCATTTGTCGAGACAATTTTTTTATCTATCTGCTTCCAATTTTTATTATTCTATATCGTTATAATCTTTTATATCTTTGCGATGAAGAAAATTTATAGGATTTAAAAACAATATAACAATATAAAAGAATATATTATAATACAGTTATTTTGGAAAGAGAAAAACCGTTTAAAAATGGGTGCTAATCTGATATAATAAAATTAAGAAGTTAGATATCCCGATAAATAAGTTATTAATGACAATATAAAAAAGCAAAAAGCGTATTAGGGAAGGGAGGGGGTAAATTTATGAGCAGTTTATTTAAATCCGGCAAAAAAAATACCGATCGTACTGAACCAAACCGTTTTAATGACATTACCGTGATAACTTCAATATTGTATGCTATAGTTGCAATATTTTTTATAGTATTTTCGCTAACTCGATACGACAAATTATTAATTGTTTCTGTAGTAATTTTTTCTGCCGTATTTTATTTTTCCATTTTTATAATCAATAGGTCTGTTAAGAAAAAAGCCGAAATAATCAATAATTTCATAGACGATTTTCTTTATAAAGATAAAGATTTGCGCAAAAACTTGCCTCAAATTAATTTTTTCGGTTTAGACGGCAAGGTAAACGAACTTTTTAAAAATCTTTATAATATTTTTATAAAATCTGTAGATTCTACAAATAACGTCGTCGTTGATGCAAGAATAGAAAGCGCTGAAATGGAAAAAATTTACAAAGAAAACGAATCCCTAGTCGGTCAAATTTCTTCTATTTCAAGCGCAATAGACGAAATTATCATGTCTCATAAAGAAATGACCAAAGGCGCTAAGTTTGCCCAAAATTCTTCCAGCGATTCTTTTAAAAAAGCCGGAGAAGGAAACTTAATGATAGAAGAAATAATATCCGATATCAAAAAAGTTTCAGATTCTATAGAAAATCTTAAAACAACAATGCAGAATTTAGACGACAGGTCTAAAGAAATAGGCGACGTTATTTCGCTTATCAGCGATATAGCCGATCAGACAAACCTGTTGTCTTTAAACGCGGCGATTGAAGCGGCAAGAGCCGGAGAGCAGGGAAGAGGTTTTGCGGTAGTTGCCGACGAAGTTAAAAAACTTGCCGAAAGAACAAGTAAGTCAACTTCCGATACAAGGCAGATAATAGAAGGACTTATGGAAGAAACTTCAAGGACTGCGGAAGCTATGAAAAATTCAGTCGAAGAAGTAAAGGCTATATCTGAAAAAACTAAAACGGCAGAAGAAATATTTAGAAATATAATGAATGCGGTAAAGGAAGAAAAAAGTAATATAGATATAATATCTTCATCGGCGGAACAGCTCCAAATAGCGGTCGAAGACGTAGAGAAAAATTTACTTGTCGTACAGAAAGTTTCCGGAGAAACCGTAAAAACGGCAAAAAAATCAACCGAAATAAGTACGTCGCTTTCTAATTCGGCATATGAACTTCAAAAAGAGTTTAATAACATCAGATTATATTTATTCGGCATAGCTCCTTTAGAAGCGGCATCTATAATGAAAGCGAAATTTGAACCTCTGACAAAATATTTAAGCGATTCTTTAGGGATAAAATTTGGTTCGTTTGTAGCTTCAAGCTATGAAGATTCGGTTGAAGATATAGGCAGGGGCGTTGCAATGTTAGGCTATATGACCCCTTCTACATATTTAAGCGCCGGCAAAAAATACGGAGTTAAACCTTTAGTTTTTGCGGTAAAAAACGGTTCGCCCACATATAAGAGCGTAATAATAACGGCAAAAAATTCGCCGATAAATACTATAAACGATTTAAAAGGCAAAAAAGTCGCATTCGGCGCAAAAATGTCCACCGGTTCTACTTTAGTGCCGAAAGCTATGATTAAATCGGCAGGCATTAAATTGGAAGACCTTGCTTCTTACGATTATCTCGGCGGACACGACATCGTCTTAAAGGCTGTCGCAGAAGGAGAATTTGATGCCGGATGCGTAATGGATTCCGCCGCGGAAGAAAATAAAAGTACGGTAAAAGTCATAGCGTTTTCCGACCCCATACCTCAATTTCCGATATGCATAAACGCAGACGTAGATAAAGAAAGCGAAATGAAAATAAAAAATATTTTGATGAATATCGCCGATTTAAATGTGCTTAAATCCATAGACAAAGGCTATACGTCTTTTATAGAAGCGAAAGAAAGCGACTTTGACAATATAGCAAAAACCCTTGGATTATAAATTAACTATAAAAAAATAAGAGGAAATACGATATTAATATGATGTCAGTGAAACAAAAGAATACGAAATATTATTGCAGATATTAGACAAGTTAAAAAAACGATAACTTGGAAAAAATTCAGGACAAATTATAATATGCCATAACCGCATATTCCATATAATTTTCATCGGACTGTCTGTTTTTTGACTTAATAAGTGGTCGGGATGACACGATTCGAACGTGCGACCCCCTGCTCCCAAAGCAGGTGCGCTACCAACTGCGCCACATCCCGTTTTTTAAAAAATTAATTACATAATTTATTTATTTTATCATTAATAGGCAA
>JAKAQP010000078.1 GCA_021822485.1 bacterium | reverse complement strand
GCCGTTAAAACACTTGCTCTGGCAAAATTTAACAAATCGGCTGTATTAAAGGGGATTAGCGAAAGCCAAAAAAAAATAGGAAGAAATCATATTATAGGTTATAAATTGGGTTTTACGGCTTCGGACGAAATGTTTTCCTCCGAATATACTTTTTTTGATGAGGCTCTTAAAAAAGATTTTATAGAAATATTAAAAAATTATAATTTATATTTCGATTTTACTTATAAAACAAAGTTGCCGGTTTCAAAAATTATAGATAATCCTGCATCCGACATAACTGTGAGTAGTCTGGCAGACAAGGCATTAGTTATAGGTTCGCTTAATCCGATACTTTCAAAAATTTTTCGTAAATTTTATAAAATGATTTATAAATAAATAATTTAATATGAAAATTTTACATATACTTTCTTTGTAAGTCCGAAGAAGCAAAGATATTGCGGATATAGAAGAATTGAAAAAGTAAATAATTTAAAAACTTTAAATTTATCGAAAATCAATAGCCGCTTACTTTTAGCAGATTCATAATCGTCCAAACCGGCGGTTTTATTTTTATGAATGTCGGTCGTTAAGCCGGTTGTTAATGAATCTTTTTTTGATAGAATAATATTAAGCATTGCGCTCAAGGAATGTCCCCATAAGGTTATTCCGTACTTTAGACCAAGAGCTTTTATAGCTTTTTCGGCGGCCTGTTCGGAAGTAAAACATGCCCATTCATAATATGCATAATCAAAATCCAAATTAGCCCTTTCGAAATCCCTTTTTCCCTGTTCGTACCAGTCCTTCCACCTATTCATAATTAGTAAATTTGTAAGTCTTAACTAAAGAAGTCGATTTTTTCTTGAGATATTAAAATCCAAAATTAGTAAGTTTATTTTATATCATTTAAAGTATAAAATCAAAATTATCGCCTTTAGACTATATAATTATAAAAAATATTTGACAATTTTAATTTAATGAATTATTATTCTATATATGAATAATAATTATTCAAGTAGTGAATTAAATTATAAAAAAAGACTTCTTCTTAATAATGTTTTGCCGGCGGTAAAAAGTTTTCCCGTAATCGTAATTACAGGCGCAAGACAGGTAGGCAAAAGCACTTTTTTAAAAAACGAATTTAAAGACTTTAAATATATAAATTTCGACGATTATTCTTATCAGGAGCAGGCTAAAAAAGATCCGGCTTCGTTATGGAAAGATTATAACCGCATTATCATAGACGAGGTTCAGAAAGTCCCCGAAGTCCTTAACGCCGTAAAGTTGGCAGTGGACGGTTCAGATAGAAATATGCGGTTTATACTGTCAGGCTCTTCCAATCTTTTATTGATGAAAAACGTATCCGAAACTCTTGCGGGAAGAGCCGTATATTTTGAAATGCAGCCGATGGTCTATGCGGAAATACAAGGAAAAGGAGAAGGATTATTCGCGCATTTATGGAAAAAAGACTTTAATTTAAAGACGGCAGATAATGTTATAGCCTCTCAAGTTGCCCCGCTTCCACTTATATTCAGAGGCTTTATGCCGCCGCTGTTAAATTTAAACGGTGAAAAAGAAATCGTACTTTGGTGGGAAGGCTACACTAGAACATATCTTGAAAGAGACTTAAGAGAATTATCGCAGATAGAATCGCTGATAGATTTCAGGAAAGTAATGGCGTCTCTTGCGCTAAGAACGGGAAACTTATTAAATCAATCGGAAATAGCAAGGGACGCAGGCATAAGCCAATCGTCCGTTCACAGGTATATAAAACTTCTTGAAATTTCAAATATAATAAAGCAGCTTCCCGCATTTTATTCAAATAAAATTAAAAGGATTATGAAAATGCCTAAGATATTTTTCGTAGATCCCGCCTTAAGCGTATATTTAGCAGGATATTACGATACCTACCATTTAAGCGAATCTAGAGAACTGGGCAGTTTTTTTGAAACTATGGTCTATCTTCATCTTAAGGTCTATTCGGAACTGATGACCCCGAAAAGCCAAATATTTTATTATAAAACTACGGCAGGCAAGGAAGTAGATTTTATACTTGAGCATGGGAAGGAAATTGTTGCGTTTGAAGTTAAAATGTCGGATAGCCCGGTGTTCGAAGATGCAAAAAATATAATAGAATTTATAGAAAATTTTCCGAATACAATCAGGGGCGTCATCGTCCATGCCGGAAATAGGGTTAAATGGCTCCACTCTAAAGTTATAGCGGTTCCGTGGTGGATGTTATGACTGCCGTTAAGCATGCCTTCGGTTATATATCTTTCTTTTTATAGCAACGTCGTTTTTCGCCATTAATATATTATCCTACTTTTTTGACCTAAGTCAAAATTTTATGTAACAAATTTTATGTAAATATTTTTTAGTTAAGCAGAAATTTTATAATTTAAATAATATATAATGTTACAAAAATTTAATATAAACGTCATAAAACCGTAATATTCGTATGATAAGATATTTAAATTATTTTCAAAATAATTACCTTAAATAACCGTTAGAGAATATTAAAATTGTTTCAATATATAATTAAAACAACGAAAAAACATTATAAAATTAACTAATCCAGGAGAAAATTATGAATTTTATTAAAGACATGTTTGATTTAACTTTTTCAAGATTTATTACCGTTACTATTGCTAAGTATGTTCTACTATTATTTTGGGCGTTAGACATTTTAATGGCATGGCAAAGCACGTTAACATAGTTAGTTATAAAGGTGATTAGAAAAACAATAAATAAAACTAACGCTAACGTAGATTATAGCGTAAAATTTAGCGATGGACATATAAGCGATGAAAATATGTTTTTCTTAAAGATTAACGGAAATTGGTATCTTTCCGATAAATCCTTGAATTAATTTAACGTATGATTAACGGACATATATTAAAAAACGGTTTATTGCTTTTCGTAAAAGATTGTAATTATTTGGCTGATTTGGTGAGCAGGGAAGATAAAAACTGTCCTTATACGCATGTCGGGATTATTTATAACGAAGGTGTTATACATTCTCAGACCGATAAAAACGGTGGTGGCACGGTTAAGCTTGAAAATATTAAAACTTTTCTGAAAGATATAAATATATATGGGTTATATATACCGCTTGTCGATCGTTCGGTAATGCTTAAGGCATCTATAAAAGCGGCAAGCTATATCGGCAGACCGTTCGACAGTTCTTATACTCTTAAAAATGACGATGCCGTTTATTGCACTGAATTAATATGGAGGTCATATTTATATACAGGTTTTGACTTGGTAGAATCCAGAATTAAAAATATAAATTTCTTTATGCGTGAAAGACAAACTATTATTCATTATTATTATTTTTTCGTAGTTTAATCGAATAAAAAATATATTGTCGTTTATAAAACATATATTTTTTATTAACATTTCTTTGGTAAAATTTATTAAATCGGTAATTTATATTTTAATCTTGCTAAAAATGCAAAGCCGTATTATATTGTATATCTAA
>JAKAQP010000077.1 GCA_021822485.1 bacterium | reverse complement strand
CACGGCATTATTAGGCTTAACAATTTTTTGCCTTCTTATTATAGATTGGAAACTAATTTTAATTCCGCGGTTTACAGGGCGTCCGACTATTTTTATGCAAAAATGAGCGGAAGATTAGGTTTTTCCGGCAGACCGGACAATCCGGTTTTATACGGAAGCGTAAAAATTAAAAAAGCCATGTACGATAAGAAAATAAATTTTTCGTCGTTTCTTTTAAGCTATAAAAGATACAACGCGGTAACACAGGCGTCTCCGGTAAGTTTAACGAATCCGAGGCTTAACATAAAAGTCGTATCGAAAAAGAAAATAGAGATAAGAAATAATATAATAAATACGAATTTCAGCGCCGACCTTAATATTCTCGGCACGCTCGATAATCCCGTAATTATAGGAACGGCGAATGCCGAAAAAGGCGATATATTTTTCAGGGGAACGGAGCTGAAACTCGCATATGCAAATTTAGATTTTAATAACAGGTATAAAATAAATCCGACTTTCGACGTTGCGGCAAGAACTTATATAAACCAATATATAATAAGAATGAACGCAAGCGGTTCCATGTTAAATTTTAACGTAAATCTTTCATCGACTCCGCCTCTTTCGGAGTTAAGCATAGTTTCGATGCTCGCGCTCGGCACTTCGGCAAACTCGGTTTATGCTTCTTCTGCAGGAGGAATAGCCGCTTCGGAAGCCGCTTCGGCAATCGGCGGCGGGGTCGAACAGAGCGTTACGGGAACTATATCCAGTTATTTCGGTTTTAAAAATATGTCGGTAACGCCCGGCTATTCGGCGATAACGCACAGCGCAGCGCCGCAGGTAACCGTTTCTAAAAACTTGACAAAGCGGCTGTCGGTTTCTTACAGCGATATAGCTTCGTCGCAATCGTCGCAATCGGCTACAGTTACTTATAGGCTTGCTCCTCATATTTCCGTTATCGGAATATGGGAAAATAACGAACTTGCGCCGAACAGCTCCAACGTTTACAGCGAAGTAGGCGGCAATATCGTTTTTCACTTTAGATTTTATTAAAATTTTTAAAATAAAAACAATGAATATTATAAAAAAATCTTTTATTTTTTTTGCTTATACTTTATTATTTGCGATATTTTTCTTACATTTTGCGGCAAATAACGTTTTTGCCTCAAACGTCCGCAATATTTACGATATAAATGCAGGGCAATATACCGTAAAATCTATTAATTACAAAATGCCTTACGGTATTCCGGCAAGCAATATAAAAGATCTTTTCTATATAAAAACCGGAAGAAAATTTTCAATGATTTCTTTGGAAAAAACGATTAAAACGCTTTATGCTTCAGGCTATTTTTCCAACGTTTCGGTTTTTGCAAATATAAATAAAAAATTGAAATTAATTTATTTAAAATTTGTTTTTTCTCCGAAA
Source organism: bacterium (assembly GCA_021822485.1). Lineage (GTDB taxonomy): Bacteria > SZUA-79 > SZUA-79 > Acidulodesulfobacterales > Acidulodesulfobacteraceae > Acidulodesulfobacterium_A. The sequence goes on along the minus strand of JAKAQP010000077.1, from coordinate 2,060 downwards.
ATTTACATTAAAGAAATTAATATAAAAGGACTTAAAAATACCGGAATTTCGAGCGGGAGGATAATAAAATCCATTCCTTTTAAAAAAGGCGGTTTAATATATAAATATTATAAAACTATAAGCATAAAAAAAATAAAAAAGATTATGTCTAAGGGCGGTTATCCGTCGGCAAAAGTAAGCATAAAAACTGCCGTATTAAAAGAAAAGCCTAAAGCTTATGCGGTAAATATAAAAATTATTGCCGGCAGACCGGTTATAATTTCTAATATATTCGTTAAATTTAAATTATATTATCCGGAAAAAAAGGTTGAAGTTTTAATTAAAAAACTTATCGGCAAACCGCTTAATTTAAATAAAATTCATTTATTGAGGAAAAGCATATGGGATTTATATAAAAACAAGGGCTATTTAAATTCCATTATAACAAGTCCTAAAATAACTTATATTTCTAAGCGCAAAGCCGTGATAACCCTTAAGGTTCATCCCGGTTATAAAATATTATTTCATTTTAAAGGAATAAAGCCGTTAAGCGAAAATTTCGTAAAAAATTCCGTATTGCAAATTAAAAACGTATTAATATTCGACGACGGCACTTTTTTAGCTTTTCAAAAGGTTTTAAAAAAATACTATATGAAGCAGGGCTATTTTTTTACCAAGGTTCTGTTTAAAGAAAATAAAGACAAGAAAGATAAGACGATAAATCTTTACTATTCGGCATATAAGGGAAGCAAAGTAAAAATAAGCAAAATAAACATATACGGGTATAAGCCTTTTAGCAGAGGGACTATAACGCGTCTTATGAGAACGCACGTAACTTCTTTTTTTAACAGGGAATATTTCTGCAAAAACAGGCTTAAAAACGACGTTCAAAATATTAAAAACTATTACGACAACGAAGGTTATTTATCCGCCAAAATTTATTATAAATTAAAATTTTCGCAAGATAAAAAGAGCGTAGCGGTAACCGTAAATATAGATTCGGGAATTCCCACTATCGTAAAAAAAGTTTATATTACGGGGCTTCCCGCTATTTTTAAAAACAATGCCGCGCTTACCGGCTATTTTTTAAAAATGAAAGCGAAACCCTTCCGTATAATTACGGCCGAGAACGGAAAGGAACTGCTTTCCACTAAATTATCGGATTCAGGGTATGTTTTTTCAAAAGTCAAAATGAACGTAAAGTTTTTAAAAAATAAAAAATATGCATATATTTACTATGAAATAAAAGCGGGACCGAGAGTCAGGATAAAACGGATTTTAATAACCGGCAATACGGTAACGAGGACGGGTTTTATTAAAAGTCTTTTACTTTTTAAAAAAGGGCAGTTTTACGACCAGCGAAAAATACTTGAAACTCAAAACAGGCTTTATAAAAGGGGTATATTTAATTCGGCCGTTATTAAAATAGAAAATCCCGAAAACGAAGTTTCGGAAAAAACGGTAATCGTTAAGGTAAAAGATGCTAAACCCTTAGATTTAAGTTTTGGCGCAGGTTACGGCACTTATACCAGATATAAAGGGTTTATTCAGATTGAAAACGACAATCTTTTCGGCACGGGAAAATCTCTTTCTTTAAGATTTTCCAAAAGCGCTATTTATACCAATCTTTTGTTAAGCTATTACGACCCTGCGATATACGGATACAGGGGGCTGGCGTTTAATGCGAGCGGACTCGATACCGACGTAATAACCCTTAATTACACTATGCACAAAGAAGGTGCGGATTTTTCGCTTATAAGAAGATTTGACAGATATTTTAAAGGATTGCTGTCGTACGGCATGTTTTACGATTTTCTTTCGGGATTAAACCCCGGCGCCGAAATTACGCCCCGCGACGACGGTTTTACCAGAATAAGCTCTGCGTCGCTTTCGTTTATATATAATACCAAAAATAATATATTCAATCCTACTTCAGGAAATTTAACGAATTTACGTTTTTCTTATTCCAATTTTCTGATAGATTCCCAGATTAACTTTTTTAAAATTTATTTTCATTCGGAAGAATATATTCCTTTCGTATATAACACGGATTTTCTTATAGGAGCAAGATTAGGCTATAT
>JAKAQP010000076.1 GCA_021822485.1 bacterium | reverse complement strand
GGCTTATAATAATGTAATGTATATTTATCTTGACGACTATGCCGATGAAGACGCTCCCAATATTCCATATGTTTATGTCTATATTAACGGCGGTTCGACGCCTATACCGCTTTTATTAGATACCGGAGCGACCGGCATTTTAATAAACAAATCTGCTTTAACCGCTGCCGGAGTCGATATCGATTCTACGTCCAACACATTTTCCGTTAAGTTTGGAGACAGCAGTACCGCAAGCGGTTACGTGAACGACGCAGACGTCTATACCGCCTCTTCGGGAGGAGGATTGGAAGCGCAAAACATTCCGATTGCAATAGCCACGAACGATAATGCGTTTCCTTCGACAGGTTTCTTGCAAGGCGATTTCGGCATGGGTTTGTCGCCTTATTTTTCTTTCGGACAGAGCGGAGGGACGGTTTACACTCCGTCATTTCCTACGGCAGTTTCTAATAGCAATTATAGCAACGGCTTTATATTAAATTTCCAAAATATGCTATTTACGAACGGGTATAATATTTTGGGTAATCCTGAAAATAACCCGGTCGGAACGCTAACTTTCGGTTTAAACACGGAATCTGATAACGCAGTGCCTGCAGGGGCGGAATTTTATACAAATTCTGGAGATCAAACCGAATCATTTCCTTTAATACCGTCGGAATTTGGAAGTTCGACGTCAGATTCCAATAGTTACGAATTTTATTCTTTTTTTGATACCGGCAGTAATTTTATTTATCTTGGAACTGATGCTCTTGACGATGCGGTCGGCAACGAAGCATCCACAAACGACGTAATTTCTTCCGGCTCATGTCAAAATCTTGTTTACGGCGGGTTAAACGTCGCCTTTAGTTTGTTGAACAATAGCAGCAGCTATATATCCAATAACTTTATAACCGAGCCGGATAACAATCCCGATAATAGTTTTTGCGATTATACGGCAGTAACGAGCGTTATGAATTCTACTAATAGCAACGCTCTTGCTTTTCAAAATGCCGTTTCTTACGGAGGCTCCCAGCATGGACAGGAAGATTTAGGACTGCCTTTTGTTTACGACAATATAATTTATTGGCAAGCGCAAACCGACGGCCAATCTTGGGGCGTAGGCGTTGAATAATAATATATATTACAAAAAGTGTTATTGCTCTACTATATTATATTGAAGATTTTGCCAAAATTTATGCGGTATTATTTTATTTAATGCCTAGCTATATTAACAGATAAATTGAGAAGCTTGCCGTTAGTAAAATTTTTTTTCATATTTATAGAAATAATATTTGCTCCGTATTCTTGGGACGAATGAGACAATGCATAAATGAGATTTACGCACTGATTGAGGCTTAAACCTTTCAGCGATATAAAAACCGTTTCTTTAGGCTGCTTTAGCGTTCCGCCTACTGCAGCATTTGAACTGCTTGCGCCTGTATCGGCGTGTTTTACTGAAGAAGAATATCTTGAGTATAATTTAGATATCTGGGATTTATTTATTTTAAAATATCTAAAAAGCGAAGATATAAACTTAATATAACCCTTGCTTTTGCCGTTAACTATACCGGCGCTTTTTCCCGATACGGTAGAAAAACCTGTAGAAACAGCCGCTTTTGATTTTATTGAATTTATTTTAGCTGAATATTTTAAAACGTAATTCAATATAGCTTTTTGATTTTTAACCGCTATAGAGTTTAGACGAATCGAGTGGCTCAGCGGTAAAATTATAAAAAAAACAAATACGATTGCTAACAGTAAAACCGCTGAACCCAATAAAACAATTTTTCTATTTTTTAAATCTTTTAAATATAAATTAATATCCATATTGTATAGAATTAAAGTAAAAATCCAATATCAAACACTCCGCACAATAAATATCAAAAAATTTTTTAAAACTTTTTAAAAAAAATCATTGATTGCAATAACTTTGCAACTAATATTCATTTATGATATTATTATATTAAGCTTATGATGTCAAATAAAATAAATCCATGATGATGAAGGCGGTAAAATAATTTCAGGAAATAAAAAACCGTTACTTAAAGTTCTTTTTTTTAAATTCTTTATTTTTCAACTGTTTATTTAAATACTTGGTAAAATCGTCCATTTTTAATAATCTCGAAATATTGTTTATATTTTCCGAAACAAAAACTCCCGACGGCGTTTTACGCAGTCGGGAGTAAGAAAATAAATAAATCTGACTTTTTTCTTTTTTTCTGACACCTTTTTTTCTATTTTGAATTATCAAATAAGTTTATTGAGATTGCCGATAAAGATATCGACAGGGGCAGGTTTCTTCAGGAAAAAGGATTTTCAGGAATAGATAGCCTGCACATAGCCCTTGCGGAAAAGACCAGGGCGGATTATTTTATTTACTTGCGACGACGGTATTATAAAGCTATATAAAAAATATAAAAAGTTAATAAATATAGAAGTGCTCAGTTTAGTTGAATTCATAGGGAGGATAAAATAAATGGGATACGCATTGCCTGAAATTAAAATTAACGGATGGAATGCGCTAGTTAAAGAGCTTGGCTATGCCGGAGCTACAAAGTTTATATTGATTTATGAAAGCGGCAAGGGTAATTATACCAGAGAGAGGAAAAAATTATTTAAAAATGTAGCCGTCGAGGATATATTTAATGAAATAAAAAACCGTTCCTGAAAGTTTTTTTGAATTCTTTTACGGGCAATACAAAATTGTTTATATTTTGCTTGGCAAAAACTCCCGAATGCGTAAAACGCAGTCGGGAGTAAGAAAATAAATAAATCTGACACCTTTTTTTTAATATATTTAAACATTCCCCTGATTAAAAATAAAAACTTCTGACCACATCAAACGCAGGCGGGAGTGGGATAATAAATAATAAATAAATCTGACGCCTTTTTTATGACGCCTTTTTTGAAACTCGACTATATAAGCCCTTCTTCTTTAAGAACCGCTATAACGTTTTCAACTGTATCTTCAATAGTTAGGGCTATCTGCTCGGGAGCAGCGTTTAAGTTTTTGCGGGAATTTATTATATAGTTTCTTTTGGCTATAGAGAGTCCCTGAGCTACCCCTTTCTCGATTCCTTTTTCTATTCCTTTCTCTAAGCCTGCCTGATAAAGACTATCGTCTTCAAAATTTATAGTAATGGGCATTTCTACCTCCAACTTTTCGGTTAATTCTCTTAAATTAGGTCTTAAACGAATAAGATTTCTGAATTTTAACTTATAGTCTTCAAGCTCTAAAGGCTTTAGCGAAGAAAGCCTCGAAGCTATTTCTAATATTAAAGACCGTTCGTCTTTAGTTTCGCAAAGAACGGAAAGCACTACGTCGTTTAAGTCGTCCGATTTTAAAAGTTCATTGCAATCAATGCTTTTTATATCTTTTAAGTTATAACTGAATTTAAGTTTTTTGTAATCCAACCTATAGGGCATATTTAATCTGTTATGCCCTATATATAAAACCGTCTGTTCGGGTTCTTTGGAATAGACGGAATATATGTGCGTATAATATCTAAGCATCCGCAAAGGCATTCTGGGATCGTTTTGCGTTTGAAGTTCCAATTGGAATATATTACCGTCTTCAAGCCTTATTAAGAGATCCGCTTTAAGCTCTTCTACCTTTGGAAAACCGGTATCTAAAAACTCCAATGCTTTCCTGCCGGTTAATATCTCTACGAACCTTTTAGGTATACCTTTAAGTATATCCTTAAGGGTTATGTCGTACTGGGAATTAAAGTCCGGCATTTATATAATTATAATTTAT
>JAKAQP010000075.1 GCA_021822485.1 bacterium | reverse complement strand
TTTTCGTTCGGTGTTTTAATTAATTTTAAATCGGCATGCAACTTAAGGTAAAATTGCAAAAAGGAGGTGAAAAGTATTTTTGTGCGTTTTGTTCAAGAGATTAAATTTATGGGGTCAAATTTAAATGCGTAGAGGGGTCAAATCTCTTGACAAACAACACCACCTATGCAAAAGGATAAAAAATTTTTAAATAAAAAAATTGCGATTATTGCAATTGCGGCGACATTCAGCAAATGCAGTCGGGAGTTAAGGAATATATAAATATTTTTCTAAATCGGGATTTGGGGCAATTTAGACTGGCAATTTTTTCGTTGCCCATTTTTAAATTTAGCGATATAATCATTAGAAGCATGGTCTAATATATTATAAGCCGCTTTTTTTTGGTTATTGTTTATTTTGGTCTGCTACCTGTTTTACAATAACTTGAGGGCGACTTTCAAGTTTTTAACGGTTATTTAAGGCAATAATATAAATAATTGAAACCAAGGAGATTAATAAGTATGGATAAGATAAAAAATTTTATACGGGGCGCAGGCTCGGCGCTAGTAATAATGCCCCATGAAGCATATGAAGACGAAGAATATTCTTTATATAATAATTGGGAAACTGTTGGGCAGTATATGTATTATGCAATAGGGCAAGAAAATAAAAATATCGAAGATAAAATATCAACAACCCAAAAACACGACGATAAATAATAAAAATGTCCGATATAGAAAAAACAGGAAGTCAAAGCAATCCCGTTGAAATAAAAGAAGAAGAGCTTTCAACTCTCATAAAGGAACTTTCAATTAAAAGTAGTATATGGAGAGGTCCGCTTCCTCCCCCAGAAATTCTTGCAGCTTACAAAAATATACAGGAAAATCTACCCGATAGGATTGTCAAAATGGCAGAATAGAACAAAAATCAAAACATCGCCATATCTATATCGGTCAATTTAGCGCCATTATAATAGGTGTAATAACCATAATAGGCGGAATTATCGTAATTCTTTCCGGACGCAGTACTGTAGGATTAGTAGAAGTTATAAGCACATTAGCTGTTCTGGTAGGTGTTTATATAGGGGAAAAGGCAGTTGCAAAATCTAAAAAGAAAAAGAACGAATAAAATAGCTTATACAACGAAATTTTTTTTGCACTACCGAGAAATCTTATAGGCGGACATATTCTTTCGGGTTTTGTAGGAGTCGCAAAAAAATATAAAGATATAGATATTGTTTCCTGGCGAAACATTCATAATATTTTTGCGCAGTATTAAATATAGACTGCTAAATTATTTCCGATTACTCAGGCAGGAGTAGGAATACGGAGGCAGACGTTTTTAATGAAATAAAAGGATAATAGGTTATAATGAAGCGTAATTGCAGTAACAAAGGAGACGCAAACGCCTAAAAGAATAGTATTTTTATGCCATATCTTAAAATTAACCGAATTTACTCGACTATTAACCATTTCCACAAAGGAACGATATAAATCTTTTTGCCGTTAACGTCTAGAGGAGAAATAGGAAACAATCTGTCGTCTTCAAAATTTATATATGTAATATTCCTGGTATCGATTCTTACCCTTAATCTGTTAATTAATGAATAAAGCGCAAAAGTTTTCCCGCTTCTTCCGACGCCTATTAGCGATACTATTTTATTTAAATTATTAACGTCTCCTTTTTCCGATAAATAAATATCGATATCTCTTTCGAAAACGTTTTCTATTTTATGTTCGTGAAAATCTACAATAATTTTTTTAAAAAGCTCTTTTGTTTGCATAAAAGTATATCGACTGAAGATTTTATGGCGTCGTCGATTAATAATATGTTAATTTTAGGCGCTTAATTTTCTAATTTATATCCCTGAATATAAGTTCATATTATACTATTTTTATCCTTATGTAAAGGGATAAATAAATTTTCTGTTTTACAATAATTTGAGGGTGACTTTCAAGTTTCTAACGGTGATTTAAGGTAATAATATAAATAATTGAAACCAAGGAGATTAATAGATGCTGTCAACTATTTTGTGTAAATTTGATAAAACGGCAACGACGGATGCGCCGCTCATAGCGGAGTTGAAGCTTACGACAACTCCATTATTTTAGCATTTTATGATATTCTTACGTATCGGACTATACCGGTATGCCTTCTACCGCCGTTATAGCAAGCACGGGAGTTAAGCTTCACGCCGATATAGCGGGGTACTTGGACTTAAGGTTCGCTTTAGGCTGGAGGTTAAGGCATATGCCTTACGGCTCTTACGGCAAGGGGCTATTCGAAGACATAGTAGCGACGGTGGGGTTCTAAACATTTTTAAAAGATTTTGAAATAAAAGAATAATAGGTTATAATAAAACGTAACCTCAGTAAAGTAAATATTTAAACTTACAGAAAGAAGTTATAAATGCCTAAAAGAATAATATTTTTATTATTGCCGCTTTTTAATAAAAATATGTTATTATTATATAATAATACATAATAAATCGGAAAAATACCGATTAAATATGTAAAATAAATTTAATAAATTATATTATAAGTATTTAATATTTAAAACATCTAAAAACTTAAAAAATATATATAATATATATGACCGATGCCGATATCATATTAGAGCAAAAGCTTGGAAAACTTTCGTCTGCGCCTATCGACCACGGCGTTTTATCGTCGATACTTAAAAATATCGGATATAAAAGACCGAACGATAAAATAGAGTATATGATAAAACAAGGAACCCTTAATACTTTAAAGAGGGGCGCTTATATTTACGTTTCGCCGTATGCCGGAAATATCGTTTCAAAAGAGATAATAGCAAATAATATTTACGGACCGTCTTATATCTCTTTCGATTATGCGCTTTATTATTACGGACTGATACCGGAATCGGTATATGAGTTGACCTCCGCTACCGTTTTAAGGTCGAAAAATTTTAAAACGGATTTTGGAGTTTTCAGTTACAGACATACGGATAAACATTTATATCCCGTAGGAGTAGTTATAGTTTCTAAAGATACGAACGGTTTTATGATAGCTTCTAAAGAGAAAGCTTTATGCGATAAAATTTTATCCGTAAAAAACTTAAAAATAACTGGCAAAAAAGCAATGCTTGATTTTTTAGAATACGATTTAAGAATTGATTTGGACGAATTAAAAGATTTTAATATAAATATCATTCAAAAATGCGTCGATATAGCAAAATCGCAAAAATTAAAATATCTGCTTTCGGCGCTAAAAGGAGTCTGATATTGAATAGTATGGATAATATAAATAATATGAATATAATAGAACAGATGCTTGAAAAATATACTATAAAAACCGAAGACGATTTTATGAATGCCGCTAAAGAGGTATTTCAAGAAATCGCCCTATTGGGACTTTATAGAGCCGGTTTTTTTGAAAAAGCCTGTTTTTACGGCGGCACCGCCCTGAGATTATTTTACGGACTCGACAGGTTTTCGGAAGACCTCGATTTTTCTCTTTTGCAAAACGACGAAAAATTCGATATAGAAAAATATTTTCCTAAAATCATAAACGAATTTAAAGCGCTTGACGTCGATATTGTAGTTTCTAAAAAAATAAAACAGAGGGAAACCGGAATAGAAACCGCTTTTTTGAAAACGGATGCTGAATTACGCTCTCTAAGCATAAAAAACAGCCGATTTCCAGAATCGTTAAAAAATATCCGTTACGGACAAAAAATAAAAATAAAAATTGAAGTCGATACAAATCCGCCGCTTAAATTTACGACCGAATCGAAAACGTTGCTGCTGCCCATAACATTCCATATAATCTCTATG
>JAKAQP010000074.1 GCA_021822485.1 bacterium | reverse complement strand
AACGATTACGATTTTTCGGTTGTTTTTTCGCGCCAGCTCGAAGCAAACGCACGCAAAGGCGACGTCTTCTGGGGAATATCGACTTCCGGCAACTCCAAAAATATTCTATCGGCAATTAATACGGCAAAAAATATCGGCATGAAAATAATTGGTTTTACCGGCGGAGACGGCGGAAAAATGGCGGAACCCGGAATGTGCGACCACCTTATTAAAATTCCGTCTAAAGACACTCCAAGAATTCAGGAAAACCACATTTTAATTGCCCATATTATATGCGAATTAGTAGAAAATAGTCTTTTTTAAAAAATTAAAACAACAAAATTAGGCATGCTGGCTGTCCGCAAAACTTCTTGCGTCGAACAGCGACGAATACAACTTCATCGCATACATATCGGTCATGCCGCTTATGTAATCGGCGCACATCACTTGGAAACCGGGATTGCCGTTGTCATCTTTTCCGAAAGAGTCGTAAAATCCGAAGTCAAAAAGTTCTTGAAAGTCGTCTGGATAAAGTTTGATATTATTAATATCGGAAAAAACTGCATAAAGCTTTTTTATTATGTTTTCGGCTTTATACCTATTTAGAAGAATTTCCCTGTTTTCCATAACGAGACTATAGGAAATCTGCTTGAGGGCGTTTATTTCCAAATCCACGCCGTTTTTCCAAATTAACGAATATTTGTAAGAATCGTCGTTATAATCCAAAGGCATATCGAGTAAAAAATTATCCGATTTAGATTTTAATTTTTTAACTGCTCCTTTTCTGTCTTCTAAATCTATATTTAAAATAAACTTTGAAATATAATTTGAGAAAAACTCTTTAAGGTCAGTCTTGACTTTTATGTGATGCATAGTCCGGTCTTTTGCTTCTTGTTTATCGGCTGTTTCGCTATGTTTAATTCCCTTAATATTTTCGGAGCAATACGTCCCTTTTTCAAATTTTTTGTTTTCCGGAATATTAAAAATATTTCTTAATTTAAAAAAGAAATTATCGACCCGTTCTGTCATGGTATTAATTGTTTCGGTAGAATCTTTCAAAAAGCGGTCGCTTTCTCTAAGATATTTGTTTACTTTGAAATGCCCGCCTATATTTATTAGCTTAGATTCCACCCCGTCTTCTATGTCGTGCGTGGCATAAGCGATATCGTCGGCAGCGTTTAATATCTGGCATTCTATGCATCTTGAAAATTCAAAAAATTGAACTTTGGCGGTTTTATTTTTTTTATCGTTAAAAAAACAGGAATATTTATTTAGGTATTTTACAAAATCTTTTCCGTGAAGTTTTTCGAGTATAAATATATCGTCGTCGTAAATAAAATGCTTGTTTTTATCGGACAGGGAATATGGCATCTTATATTTTAAAATTCCGTCTATGGTCTTAAGAGAAGGATTAATTCCGTATATTTTATTGTTTTTTGAATCGTAAAATTTTTTTTCGAGAAAATTAAGTATCCTGATATTTTGGGCGTTAGCTTCGAATCCAAGTTTTCCGTCCGTAGCTTTCTTTAACTCTTCGTTTATAATATATTCGCCGAGATGTCCGAAAGGCGGGTGTCCTATATCGTGAGCCAGCGAAACTGCTTCTATAAGGTCTAAATCTATACTTAAACCGTATTTTTTATTCAAAATAGACGTTAATGCTCTTGCTATTTGCGATACTTCCAGAGAATGAGTGAGCCTCGTTCTGTAATAATCCAGCGTAAAAACTCCGAAAACCTGGGTTTTATTCCTCATCCTTCTGAATGCGCTGGAATGAATTATCCTGTCCCTGTCGATTTGAAAAGACGACCTTACCCCTTTTTCTTTTTTTTCCTTATCGGTATATCCGTAATCGAATACTCTTCCTTCTAACATCAAGCGCCGCCTCCGCTAAAAAAAGGTGTCAGATTAATTTTACGTAACATCTTTTATATTTAATTGTTTCTTTTTGCATGCGTAAAATAAAATCTGACACCTTTTTCTTGACACCTTTTTATTACATATTTTTTTAGTCATTATAGCATATTAGGGAATGTTTTTGTTGTTCTATTGCAGTATTAAAGTTTTAATCTTGCATTTATATTTAATTAAATATATACTATTCACACATTTTTGACAAATAATATCGGAGGAATCGTTTATGAAAAATACGGATAAAGAAAATAAAGACGAACACTCATTTTCAAAAGTCGAAATTGAATCTGCAAAAAAAGTATTAATAAAAATGAAAAAAGATATTTTTAAAGAAATTGATGCCGGCATCAAAGAAGGCTCGTCGAAAGATTCAACCGAATACCGCGGCGATAATTACGACATCGCTTCCAGCGAAAGAGACCGAGAACTTATGTATATGCTGGGAGACAGAGAAAGAAAAAAAGTGAAGGCAATAGACAATGCGCTTTTGAAAATTAAAGAGGGGACTTACGGAGTATGCGACGAATGCGGCGAACCTATTTCTAAAAAAAGATTAAAAATTATACCTTATTCCAACTTATGCATAAACTGCCAGTCTAAAGCGGAAGAAGAAGAAAGGAAACAGTTAAACGAAGACTATATCGACCACCTGAATACGCTTTCTTTAATAAACGACGACGAAACCTTTAAAGATTCCGACGAGTAGAGGTTAAAAAAGACATAGATTCAAGAAGTGATTTAGAATAAGGATGCGACGGATTTTTAAAAAAATCGTCTGTTTCTGAAATCTCCATTATTTTTCCGCCGTACATAACGCATACCCTGTCTGCTAGATGCCTGACCAATTTTAAATCGTGTGTAATAAATATATAGCTCATGCCGGCTTCGTTTTTTAAATCCATCAGCAGATTTAAAATCTGGGCGGAAACGGAAACATCCAGAGCAGACACAGGCTCGTCGAGTATAAGCAGTTCCGGACGAACCGACAGGCATCTTGCTATTCCGACTCTCTGCCTTTGTCCTCCGGAAAGCATATGCGGATAGCTTAAAGCTGTCGTTTCTGGCAATCCGACTACTTTAAGCTGTTCTGCGGCAAATTCCATTCTGTCTTTCCTTTTGCTCCTTATAATACCGTTTCTGACAGCCGGATAAGATATTATTTTATATATCTTCTTTTTTGGATTTAATGAAGAATAGGGGTCTTGAAAAAGTATCTGTATCTTTTTCCTGAAATCTTTTTTTTTATTTTTATAATCCAGAAGTTCGCCTTTAAAATATATATTGCCGGAAGTTTTTTCCGTCAGGCCTAAAATTAACTTAGAAAGGGTCGATTTTCCGCATCCGGTTTCCCCGACTACTGCAAATATTTCATTTTTATAAACATCGAACGAAACGCCGTCAACCGCTTTTATAACGTTCTTTTTTATATCGAATAGCGTTTTATAATACTTATAATGTTTAGAAACGTCGGAAACCGATAAAATTACGTTGTTTTCCATATTTGATTTCATTTTGCGCCGCCGGAATTAAATTTTATACATCTTACGTCGCGCCCGTATTTTCCGCCATTTTCGGAATCCCTAAAATTTCTTAAAGCTATATCGTTTAAACAGGCGTCGTCTCTCTTAAAACATCTGGAATAAAATCTGCACTTCCCTTTTTTAAAATCGTCTTTGGTCAAATAACCGCTTATGTTAAAAAGTTTCTGCTTTGGAACATAATCCGGAGAAAGAGACGGAATACTTTTTATTAAAGAAATAGTATAAGGATGGGCGGGATTGCTTATTATATTTTCGGTATTGCCCGATTCCATTATCTGCCCTGCATAAAATACGTAAGTCCTGTCGGAAATGCTTCTTGCGACGGTAAGGTCGTGCGTTATAAAAATAAT
>JAKAQP010000027.1 GCA_021822485.1 bacterium | reverse complement strand
ATCTTTCGCCGGATATAACGTTTAAAACAGCCTGAACGCCGACTATTTGAGACGATGGTGTTAAAAGCGGGGGATAACCCAGGTCTTTTTCAACTATAGGAGTTTCTTTAAGAACCTCTTCCATTTTGTCGATAGCGTTGGCTTCTTTTAACTGAGCGGTCATATTTGAAATCATTCCGCCGGGTATTTTATGAATAAGAACTTTAGCGTTAACTCCGCCGTATTCCGTTTCATATTTTTTATAATTTTTTCTGATAATTCCGGTTAAAGCGGCTGCTTCCTCCAAGATTTTTAAATCTATGCCCGTATCGTAAGGCGTGCCTTGAAGCGCGGCGACCACGCTTTCCGTAGCCGGATGCGAAGAGCCGAAAGCAAGCGGAGAAAGAACGGTATCCAGCATATCCACGCCGGCATATATCGCCATCATATGATTCATTATGGCTGTTCCGCTCATATCGTGATTGTGAAACAAAATTTTTATTTTATCTCCGACTTTTTCTTTCATTCCTTTTATTATGTTATAGGTATCCAACGGCATTATAATACCCGTAGCGTCTTTAAAGGAAATCCAGTCCGGCGCTATTTCTAAAAGTTCGTCGGCGTATTGCATCCATTTTTCGTATGTATGAACGGGGCTTTTGGTATAGCTTATTTCCGCATGGCATTCTCCGCCGAGTTCCTTAATAACCTTGCATGCGACTTCGATATTGCGGTTATCGTTTAAAGAGTCGAACACCCTGAAAACGGTAATACCGTTTTTAAGGGCTTTTTCGACAAACTTGTAAACCACCTTGTCGGCTCTAGGTCTATAGCCCACTATGCTCTGTCCTCTAAACAGCATCTGTATTTTTGTATTCGGCATCACGGCTTTAATTCTTCTGAGCCTTTCCCACGGGTCTTCTTTTAAGTATCTTAGGCAGACGTCGTACGTCGCTCCGCCCCATGCCTCGAAAGCGTAAAGTCCGGCTTTATCCATTTTTTCGCATAAAGGAAGCAAATCATCCGTCGTAACCCGCGTCGCCAACTTACACTGCTGTCCATCCCTTGCGGTTAAATCGGTAATTAAAATCTTTTTAGGCTTGGCAATTTCTATTAAGCCTTCTTGCAACATAATTTCGATATTTTTCATTTATTCCTCCGTTATTGACTATAAACCGTGATATGCCGACAAGGCGGCGCTAATGAAAGCTACAAAATCTTCTTTATCTCTCTGCACTTCGTATTCAAAAACATCGGGGTTTTCTTTTAAATAATTAGTAGTAAAAAGTCCCGTTTTAAAATTATCTTTTTTAATTATCTTTTTTATAATAGGTATAGTGGTTTTAATACCTTTGATCTCATAAGTTTCGAGAGCTTCATAAGTTCTATTGATAGCTTCTTCAAACGTATTACCCCAGCAGATTAATTTGCCAATCATAGAATCGTAATAAGAAGTTACTTCAAAACCGACCGAGGCCGCGCTTTCTATCCTTATACCGTTGCCCCCGGGAACGTAATAGCGTTCTATCGTGCCGATACTCGGACGGAAATCGTGTTTCGGGTCTTCCGCATTTATTCTGCATTCTATGGCAAATCCCTTTAACTTAACGTCTTCCTGTTTTATCGATAATTTATTGCCTGCGGCGATTTTAATCTGTTCTTTCACTATGTCGAATCCGGTAATGCTTTCGGTAACGGGATGTTCTACCTGAACCCTCGTGTTCATTTCTATAAAATATATATTGCCGGATAAATCGGAAACGAATTCCATAGTGCCTGCGCTGTAATAGCCTATATCCCTGCATGCCTTTACAGCGGCATCGCCGTAAAATTTGCGTTTTTCTTCGGTTAAAACCATAGACGGCGCTATTTCTATCATTTTTTGATTTTTTCTCTGAATGGAACAGTCTCTTTCGCCAAGATGAACTACGTTGCCGAATTTATCGCCGAGAATTTGGAACTCGATATGTTTCGGATTTTCGATAAATTTTTCTAAAAGCAGTTCTCCGTTACCGAATGCTTTATGCGCCTCAGCGTAAGCATTTTCATAATTGGTCTTTACTTCTCCGGCATTGCGGCATAACCTTATTCCTCTTCCTCCGCCGCCTGCGGTAGCCTTAAGAAGAACCGGATAACCTATTTTTTCCGCTATTTCAAGGGCTTCTTCGGCGGATTTTAATATGCCGTCGCTGCCCGGAACGGTAATAACGCCGGCTTTTTTCATAATTTCTTTAGACCTTGCTTTGTCGCCCATAAGCCTTATAACTTCGGAAGAAGGTCCGATAAAATTAATATTATTGTCTTCGGCCGCTTTTGCGAAATCTTCGTTTTCGGCAAGAAATCCGTAACCTGGATGAATTGCATCCGCTCCTATAGATTTTGCAAGGTCTATTATCAGTTGATAGTTAAGATAAGTATCGAGAGGGTTTGCGCCTATCATATAAGCTTCGTCGGCCATTTTAACGTGCCGCGCTGTCGGTTCTACATCGGAAAAAATAGCCGCCGTGGGTATGCCGAGCTCTTTCGACGCCCTTATTATTCTGCAGGCTATTTCACCCCTGTTCGCTATTAAAATTTTATTAAACATTATTTTAAAAATCCTCCCTCAGATTAATTCGTTTCACTCGGGTATGGTTAAATTAAATAAATAATTAACTAACCAAGTTTATACTGTAGGTTATAGGACAAGCTTTATTTACTAAATAGGCTATACTGCAGGAACTCGTAAGAGCTTCTTCGACGGCTTTTTTAACGTCTTCTTCAGTTATTCCTTTGCCTTTTACGGTAAAGCTTAACATTATTTTCGTAAATACCTTTGGTTTTTCTTCCCTTCTTTCACTGTCGGTATCGACTATTACGTCCTCTATATGCTTGCCCATTTTATGAAGCGCTTCGTATGCATGTATTCCCATGCATCCGGCAATAGAATATAAAAATAGTTCCGGCGGTCTTATTCCTCTGCCTTTACCGCCGACGTAACCTGCCGCGTCTATATTAATTTCGCCGGATTCGCTCTTACCGACAAAATGAAAATCTTCTTTTTGCTTAACGGTTAATTTCATAAAACCTCCGGAATTAATTTTAATCTTATTTTAAATCATATTTATTTAAATCTCTTTTATGATATGCCGTCCGAACTCTACGGTGCTGAGTTCTACCGCTTTTTTATCTAATTTTTCAAAACCGGTATAAATATCCCTCGTGCCGTTGCCCTGATAAATAGTTCTTTTCACGGCATCGTAAACGAGTTTTGCCGCTTCGTTGAAACCGATGTATTCAAGCATCATAGCTCCAGAGAGAGTAATAGAGAGCGGATTTGCGATTCCTTTACCGGCGATGTCCATACCTACGCCGTGGGTGCTTTCAAAAAGAGCGTAGCCGTCACCTATATTACCGCTCGGCACGAAACCAGGACCGCCGACTAATGCCGAAGCAAGATCGGAAATATAATCTCCGTTTAAATTTTGGGTAATTATAATATCGTATGCATTCGGATTTAAAACCAACTGCATAAGCATCTGGTCGGTAATAACTTTTGATAATTTTATTTTTCCCGAAGAAGTGCCGGCTTCCGTTGAAATTTTATCTTTAAACTCGTCTTCTTTTGCCACTTCGAACGCCCAGTTTAAAAACGCTCCTTCAGTAGCTTTCATTATATTGCCTTTACCGGCAACGGCTATAGATTTTTTACCGTTATCTACGGCATACCTAAAAGCCTTTCTGACGTGCCTTTTAGTCTTAAATTCGCTCATAGGCTTTATAGTTATTCCGGCATCTTCCGGTATAGCGTCATTTTTAACGCCCATATCTTTTATAAAGAAATTGCGCACCTTTTTTGCGCCTTCGGAACCTGCCATATATTCTATAGCCATATAAACGTCGTCAGAATTTTCCCTGAAAATAGTAACGTCAACTCTTTCCGGGTCGGGAATAGGCGTAGGCTGGCCGAGATAATAAACCGGCCTTATCGCCGAATAAAAATCCATAGACTGCCTTAATATAGAATTTAACGATTTTCCGGGTTTGCCGACCGGAGTTCCGAGTGGTCCTTTTATGGAAACCACGCTGCGTTTAAGCAGTTCAAGGGTTTCCGCGGGCATTCTTTCCAAACCGTTTGATTCGGCTTTATCTCCAGCAATGGCTTCTACCCAATATATTTTCTTTTCATCTCCGTAAGCTTTTTCCATTGCGGCGTTGACTACGTTAAGCATTACCGGCGTAATCTCCGGACCTATACCGTCTCCGCTTATAAAAGGTATAATCGGATTGTCTGGCACTTCTATGCTATGGTCGCTTTTTAATTTTATTAATTCGCCGTCCTTAGGTATGTTTATTTTACCGTCCCATAAAAAAACGTTTTCGTTTTTCATTATATATGTCCCTTTTTAAAATTATCGTTATTTTAACTTAGTTATTAAAATTAAACGGAGTGAAAAAATATGATGACATTGATTATAATAAAACATTTTTTTAAAATCAAGCAAAAAAAACAATTTCTATTTTTACGCATTCAACGTTTTTACTCATATAAAAACGTTGAAAAATTAAAGATAATTAATATATTTTTATAATTGGTTAAAGTTGTTTAAAAAATATTTAAACAGTTTGGGACCGGAGTCGAAAAATAAACCGCTGTTTTGGGCTAACGTTTCGGAATAATGAACGGCGGAGTATTTATAGGCTGCCTGTTTTTCCGTTTTGGTGGAAAAACCGCAGAACGGCACAGGTTCCCGCGTATGCTTTTTTAATTTAACCTGATTGTAATGGTCGGGCAAAATCATTACCGTATAATCGCCGAATTTTTTAAGGGCTTCCAGAACGCCTCCTACGATAAATTTATCGAAATCTTCTATTGCTTTAAGTTTTTTATCTATTATCCCTTCATGAGAAACTTCATCTGTAGCTTCTACGTGAATATAAACAAAATCGCCGTCATTTAAAGATTTCATTCCGTATTCGACTTTACCGGCATAATTGGTATCCAAATATCCGGTAGCGCCGGGAACGTCAATAACTTTAAGTCCGGCATATTTTCCGATACCTTTTACTAAGTCTACGGCGGAAATAACCGAACCTTCAAGCCCGTAAGCTTCTTTCATGGTCGGCATAGAGGGTTTATACCCCTGTCCCCATAGCCATATAGAATTTGCCGGCAATTTACCTCCGGCGATTCTTTTTTTATTTACTTCATGATTTTCCAATATTTTTTCTGCTTTTTTCATTATTTCGACTATTTCGGGACTTGAAGCCGTGCCGCGTGGAATATATTCGTCTATCTGCAAATCTGGAATGTCGTGCGGAGCGACTGTTTTAAGTCCGTCTATGTCTATATTTTTAACGACGAAAAGATGCCTGTAGCTGACACCGGGGTAGAAACGAAACCTGTCGCCGCCGAGTTCTTTCCGAAAAGTTTCTATAATCTGTCTTGCCTCTTCCGTGGTAATATGTCCGCCGGAATAGTCGTGCATATATTTTTTGCCGTCTTTTTCAAGTATATTTACAAGATTAAGCCTGAACGCAACATCGTCTTTGCCGAGTTCTACACCCATGCTTGCGGCTTCGAGAGGCGACCTTCCGGTATAATAATTTAAAGGGTCGTAGCCGAGTATCGACATAGAACCTATATCGCTGCCTGGAAGACATCCGTCGGGAATAGTTTTAATTAAACCGGTAACTCCTCTTGCCGACACGGAATCCATATTCGGCGTTTTAGCGTACTCAAGGGGCGTCTTGCCGCCGAGTTCGGATAACGGAGTATCGGCCATCCCGTCGGGACATAAAATAACGTACTTATGTTTATTCATTTAGTTAAATAAATCCTCCTTTTCAATTTGTGACGGGGACAGAATTCAATTCTGTCCCTTTATCCATTTTGTTACAGTGCCAGAATTCAATTCTGGCACTGTATTTATATTATGCCCATAGCTTTTAGCACCGAGTTTTTATCGCAAGGCACTACGACCGGTTCTTTGGAAACCTTTATGGCGTTGCCGGGGTCTTTAAGTCCGTGACCGGTAAGAGTCAAAACACAGACCGAACCTTTTTCAAAAAATCCGCGTCCGTTAAGTTTGATTAATCCGGCAAGGGTAATCGCCGAAGCAGGCTCGCAAAAAACTCCTTCGCTTGCCGCCAGCAAAGCATAAGCCTTTAATATATCTTCATCGCTTACCGATTCTATTAATCCGCCCGACTCTTCTTTTGCCTCTACGGCTTTCTGCCAACTTGCGGGATTGCCTATCCTTATCGCAGTCGCAACGGTGTGCGGTTCCTTTACTATATGGTTTAAAACTATAGGAGCGGCGCCTTCGGCTTGAAAACCGAGCATTTTTGGAAGTTTTTTTATTTTACCTGCGGCGAAATATTCTTTGTAGCCTTTCCAGTATGCAGTTATATTTCCGGCGTTTCCTACGGGCAGAATATGGTAATCCGGCGCGGAACCGAGTTCGTCCGCTATTTCAAAACTTGCGGTCTTCTGACCTTCCAACCTGAACGGATTTACGGAATTAACTAAAGTAACATCGTAATCTTTTGCTATTTCGCGGGTAATTAACAGAGCATCGTCGAAATTTCCCTGAATCTGCATGACTAACGCTCCGTGGACTAAAGCTTGAGACAACTTGCCCGCTGCTATTTTGCCTTCAGGTATTAAAACGAAAGATTTTATTCCCGCCCTTGCCGCATAAGCTGAAGCTGAAGCTGAAGTATTTCCCGTAGAAGCGCATATTACGGCTTTGGAGCCGTCCGACACGGCTTTGGATACCGCCATAGTCATTCCTCTGTCTTTAAAAGAACCTGTAGGATTTAAGCCCTCGTATTTAAAATATATTTTTATATCGGGATTTATTATCCCGCTTAAGTTGCGAGCTTTTATCAGCGGAGTGTTTCCTTCGTTTATAGTAATTATATATTTTTCGTCTATTTCCGGTAAAAATTCGCGATATTTTTTTATTACTCCTTCGTATCCGTTAAATACCAAACTTGCCTCCGTCATATTTTTTATGAGTTAGTTTTAGATTTATTTACTTTACTCGTTTGCTTTACTCTATTTTGTCTTCTATCCTTAAAACCATAGTCTTAGCGGTAATAACGTCTAATTTATCGCACTTCTCTATACTCTTAAACAATTCGGCTTCGTTTGCCTCGTGAGTGGTGATTACTATGGGAACAGAGCCTTCTACTTTCCTGCCTTTTTGAATCATAGAACTGATGCTTATAGAATTTTCTCCGAGAATACCGGATATTTTGGACAGCACTCCCGGTCTGTCCACAGCCGAAAACCTTAAATAATACCTTGAAATTATGTCTTTTTTTGTTTTTATATTGAGCTTGTTTTTAATTTTAGACATAATAAAATCATGCCTGCTTTCGCCGTTTATTATTCCGGAAATAGTTTCTACCATATCTCCCATGACGGCGCTGGCGGTAGGATTTCCTCCGGCTCCGTAACCGGTAAGACTTAACGGTCCGGCAAATTTAGTATTGACTAGAAATGCGTTAAAAACGCCGTCAACCTTCGATATAATGCTCGAAGACGGAATTAAAGTAGGATGAACCCTTATTTCTATTTTGGAATCTTCGTTTTTGAGAATTCCCAAAAGTTTTATAACGTAACCGAGTTCTTTTGCAAAACTTATGTCTAACTGCGATATATGTTCGATGCCTTCTATGATAATATCGTCCATAGACAAACTTGTCGAAAAAGCGAGCCTGCCCAAAATAGCAAGTTTATGTGCGCTGTCAGTCCCGTTTATATCTAAAGACGGGTCGGCTTCGGCATATCCTTTTTCCTGCGCCTTTTTAAGAACGTCTTCAAATTTTCCGCCTTCGTTAGTCATTTTAGAAAGTATGAAATTCGACGTTCCGTTTATTATAGAATAGACCGATTTAATTTCGTCTCCGGCAAGTCCGTTTTTAATGGAACGCAATATAGGAATACCGCCGCCTACGGCCGCTTCAAATCCTATATGCACTTTTTTTTCCGAGACTTTTTTAAATATCTCTTCCCCGTGTTCGGCAAGAAGAGCTTTATTTGCGGTAATTATATTTTTTCCGCCCGCTATAGCTTGAAAAATAATATCTTTTGCAGGTTCTATTCCGCCTATAAGCTCTATAACGATGTCGATATTTTTGTCGTCTATTATGTCGGCGACGCTTTTAACGAGGAGTTTTTTAATATTTTCCGGTACAGGGTGGCTGTTGCCGCGGGTAAATATCTTTTTTATATTAACCGGTACGGAAAATACGCCACCTATTTCATTTTTCTGTTCCGAGAAAATGTGGTAAAAACTTGAAGCTACGGTACCGAAACCTAAAAGTCCAATGTTGATAGATCTTTTCATATTTTATAGTTTTAATATAATTTATATAATTAATGGATATAATGTTATTAGAAATAATAAATAGTTGCAATATAAATACGTATTGATTACACGGCTTTGCGAATAAACTCTTCGTTATTAATGAAATGTTTTACTCCTTTAGACGCCTGCCTTATCCTCATCTCGTTTTCTACTAAAGCAAAGCGGACGTATTCGTCGCCGTATTCTCCGAATCCTATTCCGGGAGAAACCGCAACCTTAGCATTATCCAGCAATAATTTAGAAAATTCTAGCGATTTAATTCCCGCATCTAGAAACTGGCAGGGTATTTTACCCCATACAAACATGGTAGCTTTGGGTTTTTCTATGTGCCATCCCGCAAACCTGAAACTTTCTATAAGTACGTCCCTTCTTTTTTTATAGTGCAAAACCATATCGCTTACGGCATGATGTTCCATTTCCTCGTTGAGGGCTATTATGGAAGCTATCTGTAAAGGCTGAAACATTCCATAATCCAAATAGCTTTTTATTCTGGAAAGCGCATTTATAAGGGTTGGATTGCCGAGCGCATAACCTACCCTGAACCCCGCCATACTGTAGCTTTTCGACATAGAAAAAAATTCTATTCCTACGTCTTTTGCGCCCTTTGCCTGTAAAAAACTGGGAGCTTTATATCCGTCGAAAGTCAAATCGGCGTATGCATTGTCATGTATTATATATATGTTGTTTTCTTTGGCAAAATCGACCAATTTTTCAAAAAAATCAAGCTCTACGGTGACGGTAGTAGGATTATGCGGAAAACTTAAAACGATAACCTTCGGTTTAGGCCAAGTCTGTTTTAGCGCCGTCATAAGATGCTCAAAAAAATCATCGCCCGGAATTAAAGGTATGCTTCTGACGTCTCCTCCCGCAATAATAACGCTGTATGCATGGATGGGATAAGTCGGGTTCGGCACGAAGGCGACGTCGCCTTTATTTATAATCGCCAGCATAAGGTGGCTCAATCCTTCTTTTATGCCCATGGTCACGATAGCCTCGGAGTCTGGATCGAGTTCGACGCCGTAATTTCTCTTATACATATTTACTATGGCGAGCCTCAGTTTGTAAATTCCTTTAGATACCGAATATCTGTGATTTTTAGGATGCCTCGACGCTTCTATCAGCTTTTCTATTATATAATCCGGAGTAGGAGAATCGGGATTGCCCATTCCGAGGTCTATAATGTCGTCGCCCCTTTTTCTGGCTTCCATTTTTATTTTATTTACCTCCGCAAAAACATAGGGCGGAAGCCTTTTAATAGTATCAAAATCTTCTGTCATGATAAATTTCTCCGAAATTATATAAATAATATAACAGTTTAATATTATATTATTTTGCTCAGATAAAATAAATAATAAAATGAGTTGCGTTTTAAGACGAGTGTTTAAAAAATTTTTCGGCGCCGAAAGAACTTCTTACAAGCGGAGCGGCAAAAACCTGTTTTACGCCTTTTTTGTTTGCATAACTTTTATATTCTATAAATTTATTTAAAGGAACATACCTTTGAACCGGAATATTTTCTAAAGAAGGTCTTAAATACTGCCCTATGGTAATAAATTCTACTCCGTTATCTATCATATCGTCAATAGTTTGAAAAACTTCGCCGTCGTCTTCTCCGAGCCCGACCATAATGCCCGATTTAGTAACGATATCCGGTTTTTCTTCTTTTACGCTTTTAAGCAGGTTCAAAGACCTCTTATATGAACTTGAAGGTCTGACGTCTGCGTAAAGCCTTTCAACCGTTTCTATGTTGTGTCCGAAAATATCTATGCCGCTTTCTGCGACGCTTAACGCAGACTTCTTGTTTCCGTTAAAATCGGACGTTAAAACTTCCACCACTTTACAGTCGGTAGTTTTTCTAATTTCCTTTACCGTTTTAACCAAAATATCGGCGCCTCCGTCATATATATCGTCTCTTGTAACCATCGTTATTACGGCATGTTTTAAACCGAGAGTTTTTACCGTATATGCTACTTTTTGAGGTTCTTCAGTATCTACGACAGCAGATGCAGGTGCGGCTGATTCAGAGAACTGCACCGCTTGGTAGTTTTTTTTATTATTAATATCTATATCCATATGCTCTATATTGCAGAAAGGGCATTTTCTGGTACATTTGTCGCCGAGAAGCAGAAAAGTCGCGGTTTTATTTGAAAAGCAAAGGTGCAGGTTTGGACATCTGGATGAAGAACAGACGGTATTAAGCTCTTTTTCCTTTATAATTTTAGATGTCTCTAAAATATCTTTTCTGGACTTTATTTTCAGAATCTCTTTTTTTAAATAATCAGGAAGTCTTTCATGCATTTTATATCACGTTTTATGTATTTATTATATTTATTTATATTTTAGTTTTATGTTTATTGTATCATATCGGCTATATATGCTATATAAATAATACATAATACGCTGATAAATTTCAATCGATTTTTATATTGGAATAGATTGTAAATTAAATTATAAATATACTTTTGCCCTGTATATATAAAAATTAAAACTGACGGAAAATGCTTTTAAAATTTCGATAAATTTATATAATATTAAGAATGAATAAATTAGACGATAAATATTTTATGGATTTAGCTTTAAAAGAAGCCGAAAAGGCGCTAAACAACGACGAGGTTCCGGTTGGAGCGGTTATCACAAGCGTCGGCGGCAATGTTATTTCTTCAGCTTTTAATACTGTCGAAAGTGATATTTCCTGCATTATGCATGCTGAAATAAACGCTATTTTAGCGGCGCAAAAAAAACTTCATAACTGGCGTTTAGACGAATGCTCGCTTTACGTTACTCTTGAACCGTGTATAATGTGCTGCGGAGCTATTCTTTTATCGAGAATCGGCAGGGTGGTTTACGGGGCAGCCGACCCGAAAGGCGGTGTTTCAAGTTCTATTCTGGGCGGGAAAATCGAACTCACAGGCGGCATAATGGATGAAGAATCGTCAATGCTCTTAAAGTCGTTTTTTAAATCAAAACGCGAAAATATAAGATATAATAAATCTGCAGACGAAGGCGGGAGCTAATTAAAATATAGGCAGACGAAGTTAAATCGTTAATAAGAGAAAAAAAGTGGTCAGATTTATTTAATCTGACCACTTTTTTTTTAACTATTAATGCGCCCAAAGTAATAATATTATAGGGATGATTAAGATGGTAAAGATGTTGACGACCTTAATCATCGGGTTGATTGCCGGACCGGCGGTATCTTTGTAAGGATCGCCGACGGTGTCGCCAGTAACTGCAGCTTTGTGTGCTTCGCTGCCTTTGCGGTACGTCTGCCCGTTATATTCAAACCCTTTTTCTATAAGTTTTTTTGCGTTATCCCATGCCGCGCCGCCGCTCGTCATAGATATTGCGACGAAAAGACCTGATATAATAGTTCCCAATAATATACCGCCTAGAACCTGAGGTCCCATCGTAAGACCGAATATTATCGGACCCGCAATCGGAATAAACGCCGGGAGTATCATTTCCCTTAAGGAAGATTTCGTAACTATATCGACGCATTTCCCGTACTCAGGTTTTCCAGTTCCTTCCATAATACCCGGAATTTCTTTAAACTGCCTCCTGACTTCGACAACTATGTCCCCCGCCGCTTTTCCGACCGATTTCATTGCAAGCGAAGCAAATATATAAGGAAGCATTGCGCCGAGGAAAAGCCCTATTAACACCATAGGCTGATGTATCGAAAACGATATTTTTTCTAGTCCAGCTTTTACGTAACCATTTTGTATCAAATTAGAATATTCTCCGAAAAGAACTATTGCCGCAAGAGCAGCGGAACCTATAGCATATCCTTTAGTTACAGCTTTGGTCGTATTCCCGACGGCATCGAGAGCATCGGTGGTTTCCCTAACGTCTTCCGAAAGTTCGCTCATTTCGGCTATACCGCCGGCGTTATCGGTTATAGGTCCAAACGAATCTACGGCTATAACCATACCCGACATTGAAAGCATGCTGGAAGCCGCAACTGCTACGCCGTAAAAACCTGCAAAATGATAAGAAATCAAAATTCCGAATACTATCGCTATAACGGGAAGCGCCGTCGCCATTTGTCCGACTGCAAGACCTGCTATAATATTTGTTCCGTGACCTGTAGTAGATGCTTCCGCTATAGATTTAACAGGAGAAAATTCAGTAGATGTAAAATAATCTGTTATTACTATAATTAGTCCGGTTAAAACAAGACCTACAAGCGCCGCATAGTAATAATCCATTGCGGAATATTTACCTACATGCTGCATAAAAGCTTCGGTAAAGAAGTAATATGCAACTGCGGAAACTATTCCTGTAACGAACAGTCCTTTATAAAGACCCTGCATAATTTTTTCTTTAGTAGGAGCGCTTACGAAAAATACGCCGATTATCGAGGTAAAAACCGCGATGCCGCCTAAAAGAAGCGGATAAAGTATGCCGTGCATTAGTCCGCCGTTTGAACCGGCTTTAAAAGTGGAGTATGCAAGCAATATAGATGCGATAATAGTAACCGCAAAGGTTTCAAATACGTCTGCCGCCATGCCAGCGCAGTCGCCTACGTTATCTCCGACCTGGTCTGCAATAACCGCAGGGTTTCTTGGATCGTCTTCGGGTATTCCCGCTTCGACTTTTCCGACGAGGTCGGCGCCGACATCGGCCGCTTTAGTATATATACCGCCGCCAAGCCTTGCAAATACGGAAATAAGACTGCATCCGAATGCGAAACCTATTAATGAATTTATTACGCCTTCAAGCCCGCTCGTATGTTTTCCTATTAACATAAAAACCGATATACCGAGTACGCCAAGGCCTAAAACCATTAAGCCGGTAACAGAACCGCCTTTAAATGCAAACTTTAATGCCGGTTTGACGCCTTTATGGGCAATCTGCGCAGTTCTTATATTGGCTCTAACGGCGTTAAACATTCCGAGATAACCTGCCAAAGCCGATAAAAAAGCGCCCAACGCGAATCCGCATGCCGTTAGAAGTCCGAATTGAGGTACCCATATTCCGCCGATAAGTATCAATGCGAAAATAACGATGCCGACTATCGCTACCGTCCTGTACTGCCTGTTAAGAAATGCGGTGGCGCCTTCCTGAATAGCCTTGGCTATCTGTTTCATTCTGTCGGAACCTTCATCCTGCTTCATGGCCCATATCGTTACCGTTATGCTGTAGATAACGGCGATAAGACCCGCAATAATTCCGAAAATCATTGCTTTGTCAAATAGACTCATAACCTAAAACCCCCTAAATTAAATTTTTAATTTTATTAAAATTCCTTCAACATTACGCATGTTAAAGCATTAATTATTGCTTAGGTTTTTAGCTTTTTCTTTTAAGTTTGCAAAATATACGGCAACCGGTCTGTAAGCAAGATGAGACCATTTAGAAAAAGGAACTTCTATAACGAGCATCGGAAATAATATCATTAAATGAATCAGGTATATATAAAAAATAGCAGATACCGTATAGTTATAAACTATAGACGCCCTGAGCAAAACACCGGTTACTGCGGTTAAAAACAGCAGTGTTACGAACATCCAGTCGGTATGATGGGAAAATTTGCTTCTTTCTATTTTCTTAGAAAATCTTTTAATTATAAAATATATAGTTCCGAAAATTAATCCTATGCTGGCAAAATAATCGAATAAAACTATATGAAGATACGGCATGCTGTTTTCGCTTTGAAACCAGTCTAAGAAAAATACTATGGCTACAAACAGCGAAACATAACTTATCATTAAAAATAAATGGGTAAGCCAGAAGTTGTATTTACCCGATGCTAATTTTTTTAAAGCCGATTCTTCGGAATCGTCGCATTTTGCGTACCTGTACTGCGTAAAAAAATTAACAATTAACGACCATGCTTCCGTAAAGTAAAGGGTAAATGGAATTTTCACGCTTTTGTCGCTCAATACCGTCTTGCGGTACATATTGTATATGAAAGACGTCAGCATAATTGCAAGAAAAGCGGATATAGGCCAGTCGAAGAAATAATCTACTTTATCCGGAGATACAGCCTGTGCAAGAGTCGCTCCGGCGGCGGGGTGAAGTCCGAATATAACCGCCCACTCAAGCAAAACTCCCAGCGCTACTATTAATATTGCGATGTACTCTGCATATTTTGACTTATATAAAAGTTTGGAAATTCCCGTCCAGTCGTATGCGCTTATTAAAAAACGGCGCAGCGACATCATCAGTTCGCCGGGTTCTGCTTTCCTTGGGCAGTTTTTGGAGCATTCGCCGCAATAATAGCATAACCACGGGTCTAAATCGGATGTAAGCTGTTCTTTCATTCCCCATCCCGCCATTATCATTTCTTTTCTAGGAAACGGTCTGTCCTCCGTCGATAAAGGACACACTGCGGAACACGTACCGCACTGAAAACATTTTTTAAAATTGCTTTCGCCTACTTCTTTTATATATTTAACCAACTCGTTGTCGGTCTTAATAACGGTGTTATTCAAAATATCCTCCCTTTCTTAAAAGCCTTTATATGGATTAGGTCCAAGAGATTTAACTTTATTAACGAAGTCTTCGACTATTTCCGGCAGTTTGATATAGTCGGTATATTCGAGCTGAACCTGCCTGACTCTTTCTTCTTCCAGAACTAGCCTTGTAAGTGTTTCCTTAAGGTTTCCCATTCTGTAAGAAGCAAGTTCCGAACCTTTAGTAAAGTGGCACTGATAATCGTCTCCGTATTTACAGCCCAGCAGAAGAATACCGTCTATGCCTTTCGAAAGTGCGTCGGCATACCATACGTTATTTATAGAGCCGAGACATCTTACCGGAATAACCCTTATATTGTAGGATAACCACATTTTATTTAATCCAAGCACGTCTAACGCCGGATAAGCGTCGTTTTCGCATGCGAAAACGAGTATCCTGTAATTTTCGTCGGTCGGATCTTCAGGAACGTATATACTTTTAATCATAGAACCTATAATATCCGGCGAATAATTTTTAAACGATATTATTCTTACCGGACATGCGCCCATACATATCCCGCATCTCCTGCATCTTTCGGGATTATATTGCGGCGTTCCCTTTTCGTCTTCGTCTATAGCGCCGAATGGACATTCTTCGGTACATCTTTTACACTGAGTACACCGAGGAAGGTCGAAAAACGGGTACGTAGTATCGTTTGAACGGGGGTGAACGGCCCTGCCTTTAGAAGTCTGTTCGATACATTGTATAGCTTTTAAAACCGCTCCTTTAGCGTCGTCAACGGAAAAGACGGTATCTAAAGGCATTCTTACGGAACCGGCGGGATATATCCCTGTCCTTCTTGATTCGTAAGGAAAGCATATAAAATTTGAATCCGGAAATCCGTAAACAAGGTCGGGCATTTCTTTACCCTGCCTGTAGGAAAGGTTTAACAAGCCGCTCTTCGGAACCTGAGCCGTCGAAACGGGCACGGAAGGCGGGCAGGATGCTCCGCTTGCAGGCTGTATGTTTCCGGCGTTTAAAGATGCGGCATTATCTTTTAATTCTATCTCTCCTGAATTCGGAACCATACCCGTAGCAAGAACTACCATTTCCGTATTTATATCGATATCTCCTCCAAAGAGGGTATCTTTTACTTTTACGCCAATGGTATTTCCGCTCTTGTCGAGCGAAACGCCGGATACGACGCCTTTAACCATAAAAATGCCCTCATCGTCCTGCATTTTTCTGTAAAAGTTTTCGTATTCGCCCATAGTTCTCATATCTTTATATATAATGTAAACATTTGCATCGGGATTGTTCTTTCTGATTAATGCGGCTTCTTTTAAGGAAGACATACAGCAAACCGTCGAACAGTAAGGAAGATGATTTTCGTCTCTTGAACCCGCACACTGAACAAACAATACCGACTTAACAGGTTTGCCGTCCGATTTTCTTTTTAATTCAAAATTTTCGGATTTTCCGTTGTCTGAAAGTTCGGAAAACAGTTCCTCTAATTCTACGTTTGTTAAAATATCGGGCGTTAACCCGTATCCAAGATTATCCAATGTTTTTGCGTCGTAAGGCTTCCAGCCCGTCGCTACTATTATAGAACCGGCAATTTCCTTAACTGGTTCAGAACCTGAATTTCCTTCCGACGATTCTATTTCTACGTTGAATTTTCCTGGAGCTCCCGATATAGACTTAATTTTAGAATTTTTATATATTTTTATCTTATTTGATTTTTCCGCTTCGTTTATTAGCTCTCCTAATCCTTCCATTATCCATGTATTTTTATCGAAAGGCGGCTTGGTTTCCCATTTTTTATATTTTGAAAACGGAAAACCGCCGAGATTCTGCTTTTTTTCGACAAGAACTACGCCGTAACCCGCTTTTGCGGCATTGACGGATGCGTTAAGTCCGGTAACTCCGCCGCCTACTACGAGAACGGTTTTGTTAAGCTCCTGAACTAAAGGTTCCGGAAATGCAGCTTTTTTTGCTCTCGATGCACCCATATTTATATAATCTTCGGCAAGAAGCTGGGTATTATTGTCGTTCGGCGGGCTTATCCATATAACGTGCTCTCTTAAGTTTACTCTTTCGGTATGAATAGTAAACTGGTCGAAATTAAAAACATCCTGTTTGGCGCGCATCGAACAAGCGGCTATTACAACTTTATTTATCTTTTTTTCGGCAATATCGTTTTTTATGAGATTTACGCCTTCCGGTCCGCAGAGAAATTCATGGCTTACGCATACTAAAGGCTTGTTGGAATCTTTCGCCGTATTGATTAATCGTTCAACGTTAAGGCTTTTCCCGATATCGCAGCCGGAACATATATAAATCCCCAAATTATTATCCATTTTAACTCCTTCCTAAATAATATCTTTTATAGTTTCGCGTTATGCTGAATTACGGATAATGCGGCTGAAGTCGCAGATTGACCGGACATATAAACGTCCAAAGGAAATCTTGCTACGCCTGCCGAAAATATTCCTTGTTTAAAATTATCGTTAAATATAAATCCGTTTTCATCGATATCTATTTTAATATCTTCGTCTATTTTTATTTCCTTAAGGTCGTCCTTAATGTTTGACGCCATTCCGACTGCAAGAACTACCATTTCCGCCCTGACTTTATTTTTTTTGCCCGAAAGCATATCTTCGACGTCTAAGAGAAGGTCGCCGGTTTCATGGTCTTCGGATATTTTACCTACTATTCCTTTATTAAATTTTATTTTTTCGTCGCTTTGAGCTTTATTTAAAAAGTTTTCGTATCTGCCCGGCGTTCTTAAATCGATATAAAAAATAACCGGCGAGGATTCGGGGTTTTTATCCCTCAAATACATCGCCTGTTTCAAGGATGCCATACAGCAAATTGCGGAACAATATGGAAGATGATTTTCGTTTCTTGAGCCGGCACACTGAATAAATGCAACGTTTTTAACTTCTTTTCCGTCGGACGGCCTTAAAATTTTT
This sequence comes from bacterium, assembly GCA_021822485.1. GTDB lineage: Bacteria > SZUA-79 > SZUA-79 > Acidulodesulfobacterales > Acidulodesulfobacteraceae > Acidulodesulfobacterium_A. The sequence continues at coordinate 599 of JAKAQP010000027.1, read as the reverse complement.
CCGCCCGTAGGACCGTTTTCTGCGGCAAGCCTTTCCATTTTAACGTTTGTAATAACGTTTTTATATTTGCCGTATCCCAAATTTTCTAATTTTTCAACTTCATAAGGCTTCCAGCCGGTTGCAAATATGATATCCGATACGGTTAATTCAATAACAGTCTCTTTTGCATCCAGGTTAATAGCACCGTATTTGCATGCTTCTTCGCATTTTTTACATGCCGAAAATTTGCAGTATTTATCGTCAACGCTGTATTTTAGCGGAAATGAAGATATAGCAGGCATATATATCGCTTTAGTGTTATCCATGCCGTAATTGAAATCGTTAGGCCTTTCTTCGGGACAAACCTTTGCGCATTCTCCGCATACCGTGCAGTTATCGTTTATATACTGCGGTTTTTGCTTTATTTTTACTTTATAAGCGGTTCCTTCTTTCGCTTTTGTTATTTCTTCGACGTTTGAAGAAACTAAAAAATTTATATTTCCTTCCGTTGACGACTTTATTCTTTTAGTATTGATTTCAAAGCCGCAAAAAGGCGGGCATAATTTTGGAAAATACTTATACATCTGGAGAACTCTGCCGCCGATATACGATTTTTTTTC
>JAKAQP010000073.1 GCA_021822485.1 bacterium | reverse complement strand
ATAAATTCAGGAATACCCTTATACGATGCAATTTATGAGCAGAAAAGCGACGTAAAAAACAATTATTTTAAGAAAATATTGTCGGAAATATCCCTCAATATTAAAGAAGGTAAATCGTTTTCCGATTGTTTATCCGTTTATCCGTCTGTTTTTCCAAGCCTAATCGTCTCTTCGGTAAAGGCAGGCGAAGAATCCGGCTCGCTCGCTCCAGTCCTGAACAAGATTGCCGCATATTCGGAAGAAAAATATAATACGGTAAAAAAAATCAAAGCGTCGCTGATATACCCGTTGATAATGACCGTTGTCGGATTTTTGATTTTATTTTATATAGTCGTTTACGTAGTTCCTATTATATCTAAAATATTTAAATCTATGCATCATGTGCTTCCTTTGCCGACGCGAATAGTTTTATTCGGCAGTTTTTTATTTTCTCATTATCTTATATTATTTTTGCTATTAATTTTAGCCGTTTATATATTTTTTAAAAAATATATAAATACCGCAAAAGGCAGGAGAAATATCGACGGAATGCTCTTAAAAATTCCCGTCGTCGGAAAATTTATTATATTAAGCGAAGTAAACTTGTTTTCCCAAAGCCTTTCCATGTTATTAACCAGCGGAATAAACTTAAACAGGGCGATATCTATAGCTTCATCTAATTTTCGTAATACCCTGCTTAAAGAGGCAATTTTAAATGCTAATAAAAGCCTCGAGGAAGGGAACGGTTTGTCCGGCCCTCTTTACAAATCTAATCTTTATCCGTCTATTTTTTTAAAAATGGTAAAAGCGGGGGAGAAGAGTTCAAATATCGAAGAAATGCTTCTAACGGCATCTAACATAATGAAAAGCGAAATAGATTTTTATATAATATCTTTAACGTCGGCGTTAGAGCCGGCCATGGTTATATTTATGGGACTTATGGTAGGGTTTATAGTAATATCTATAATGCTTCCTATTTTTGAAATGAGTTCTCTTATAAATAAATAAAAAATAAAATAAAATAAAATGAAAAATAAAATATTCTTAAGAGTCTTATATAAACTTGCATATTTTCTTATATTTCTTTTTTTTCTAATTATACTTACGTATATTTTTTTTCCGTACGGCAGGCTTAAAAAGCCTATAGAGCTGTCAATTTACGATAATACGGGCTTGAATGCTTCTATAAAATCCATTTCGCCTTCCGTTTTTTTCGGTTTGAATTTAACTGGGGTTAAAATTTATAATCCTTCTTCGGACGGTAAAAATAAAAACGGTATTAACGATATTGACGATATTGCATACATAAAAAATATTTATATAAAAGATATTATTGCAACAGGCGCCGATTATCTGATTTTTAAAGATATTCCAGCAAATTTTAATTGTTACGGCGTTAAAATAAATTCAATTAATAAAGGTTTCATAAATATTCCGGCGTTAAACCTTAAAAGCTTAAAAACGAAGCTGTATATTAAAAATACTTCTATAAACGGCAAAATTCGGTTTACCGGAGATATTGCAGGCAGTTTAAATATAAAAAAGGCTCAAATAAAGCCGGTATTTAGTATAATTAGCGGAGTTTTCAGGGTTAAACCCGATAAATCCGTTTACGGCAAGTTTTCGACGCTTTTTACTACGATGTTTAAAAAAGGAAAAGACGGTTATTTTGTTTACGATATAAATAATTTATTTATTTAAAAAAACAAAACGTTAAAAAAGATTTAATGGCTGCAATAACTACAAACGATTTAAGCGATATAAACGGTTTAAGAGGTTTCACTTTATTGGAACTTCTGATAGTTTTAATAATAGTTTCCGTTATGCTTGCCGTCACATATCCTTTAATAGCTAATTTTATACTTTATTCCGGTTCAAGCAAAGACTTTAACAAAACAGCCAAGATACTAAAATATCTGATGAACAAACGCTATTCTGAAAAAAAATTTCCGACGGCGTTTATAAAATTCAATTTTAGAAAAAATATAATGGAGATTTATTATGAAAATAAAAAAAAATTAAGACTTGAACCTTTTAAGAAATTAAAAACATATAAAATTTTATATAAGAATATTAGTCTTTATAAAATAGTAACCAAAGGAAAGGTTTATAAAAAAGGGAATATATTCGAAGAAATTTCTAAAAATTATGTTTCGCCGCCTTTTAAAATATTTTTTAATTCAGAAAAAGGCAAAAAAGCGTTAAGTTTAAACATAGATACGTATGCTGGTAAAATTGTCATGCATTAGATTTTTTAAGAAATGAACTCATATATTTTATATTTGCCTCCGTTTATGTAATAGAGCGATTTTATACGGGTTCTTCCGCTTTTATATCGTCCGTAAGATTTGATGAGATAAAAATCCGAAGTTATTTCTATCCTGTTTATTATGGATTGAAGAATAGAAGAATTAAACCCGGGTACGCCGGAAAGAGCTGATACGGAAGTTAAAGGATTTAAGGTTCTATAATTTGTCAATTCCTGCGCTGAGCTTTCGCTTATCATCGGACTTAAAGATTCTATTACTTGATATGGGGCCGTGTTTATATCTATTAAGCCGGAAGAATTGCAAGTTAAAAAATGTTTTAATATGTAATAATATTTGTATCTCATATTATATACGAGCATTAAGTCGCGTATGTTTAAAAAAGGATTTTTATATTCGCCGTTTAAAATCGGAATATTTGAATTGGGAGATACCGGCGCAAAATAGCTCTTAAACGTTGAACCGGAGTTGCCGTCTGCGCCGCCGTTTTCTCCGCTACCGCTTAATCCTCTTCCGCCCGTATTAAATTTCAGTTCGAGTTGTTCGTAATTTAACTGATTTTTTTGCATAAAGGCAACGATATTTTCTAAAACGTTTTCAGGAATTCCCAGTATATAAAACAGCCTCTGCAATTCGGCATATTCAGTTTCGTTTATCTGATTATCGGAAAATATCAGCTGATTAATATTAAATTTTGAGTCGTTGTTTACTATTTGCATCTTTATATAGCCGCCCAGAATAGGGAACCCGTTTTGGTACGGAGCCGTTTTATTTAAAAGATTCTGATAAGCGGCTGGATTTGCCCCATACTGCGAAATAAAAAACGTGGCAAGTTCTACTCCAGATTTAGCTATGTAGTAAGATTTATTTTTGTATTTATAATTTGAAGCATATTTAATATAATGTAGAGTATTTGATAGAAAAGCCAGTATTATTGAGCTTAAAAGCATCAATATAAGCAATACGTATAAAAATGCCGAGCCGTTTCTGTTTTTCATGTAAAATAAAGCAATAATTTTTTAAAAAAATTAATAAATAATAAAAATAAAAATAATTATAACACAATATTTGAGATGATGTTTTGTATTATACAGCACTATTATGGAAAAAATCCTAAACATAACATATAACGCTTTATTGATCCTTATATTTCCGTTTTTTTTTATAACGCTATTCATTTTAAATCTTTCTAAAAATAAAAAAAGCGAAGGCTACTTATATAAATTTTTCCCTTCCGCTTTCAAGCCTTTAAAAAAAACGGCTTTTCAGGAAGGAGTCTGGATTCACGCCGTTTCGCTTGGGGAGATGAGGGCGGCGGTAAATTTTATCGATTTATTGCAGTCGGAATACGGCAAGAAAATATACCTTTCCGCTACCACCAAAACGGGTTTCGATTTTGCGGATAATCTTTATAAAAACAACGGTAACGTTTTAACGTTTTATTTTCCTTACGATTTTCTTTTTTCAGTCCGCAGTGTTTTGAAACTGATAAAACCGTCTTTGTTTATCTCGGTAGAAACTGAAATATGGCCTAATTTATTTAATATTCTTAATAAAAAAAATATTCCCATAGCGTTAATAAACGCAAGAATATCGGAAAAGTCTTATAAAAATTATATCCGTTTCAGATTCTTTTT
>JAKAQP010000072.1 GCA_021822485.1 bacterium | reverse complement strand
GCGAAGGTGTGGAAACCGAAGAACAGTTAAAAATATTAAAATCTTTCGGATGCGATATCGTTCAGGGGTATTTATTTTCAAAACCCGTTCCCGAAAATGAAATTTTAGAGTTTTTAAAAGCATAAAAAATTAATAAAAATATTAAAGAATAATATTATACTAATATTTCGTAAATTAAAAAATATGCTATAATAAAAAAAATAATATCAAAGAAATCGTAAGTTCATGAAAGAATCCGTTTAAGATAATTTAAGTTTAAAAAATACAATTGAAAACCGTATATTCAAATATGCAACTGCGGTAACGATAAGTCTCGGCGTCAGCCGGTATGCGGACTGCGAAGATGCGGACGGGTTTATAAAAAAGGGCTGACGGCGCCGTGTTTTATATTTTCTGTGAATGCGGTTATGCTTTTTCTGTTTTAAACCGGTTTTTTCGTTTTTTATATAATAGCTATTAAGTTTATTAATTAATATGTCGGAAAAAATAAATAACATTTTTACCTCTATAGCCGAAGTATATGATTTCTGGGGACATGTATTCAGTTTCGGAATCGACGGGCTTTGGCGTCTCGAAGTAGCAAAAGAAGCGGTTTCCTCGGATAACGATAATTTAGGCGATTACAGAATTCTCGATGTCGCTACGGGAACGGGTTCTATTGCCATAGATATATCCAGAAAAGCAAAAGCCGCAAATAAACATGTCGAGATAGTCGGCGTAGATTTTAATGCCGATATGGTCAATATCGCCGAAAATAAGATTAAAAAGAAAAAGATAAACAATATTTGTTTTAAAGTAGAGGATGCCATGGATTTAGTCGAACCGGGATGCGCCTATGACGTAGTTACCGCAGGTTTTTTGCTGAGGAACGTGGACGACATAGAAACATTTTCCGACGAGCTGAGAAGAGTTTTAAAAAAAGGAGGCAAATTTATTATACTAGAAATGGGTAGGCCGGAGAATAATTTTTTCAATATTTTCTTTAAAATATATTTTATTTTTATAAGATTAATAGGCTCTTTTATAGATAAAAAAGCATATGAATGGCTTACATACAGCATACTGGCGTTCGACAGAAAAAAAATGCTTAAAATACTAGGCGAAAAAAGATTTAAAGACTTAAAGATTAAAAATCTTCCTTTCCATATCGGCTTTATAATTACCGGAATAAAAAGTTAAATAACTTTATATAATTTTTTTATAATAAGTCGTAATAATTATGAATAAAAATAAAATAACAAGCTATATAAAAAATATTGACTTATGACTATTAAGTCATTATAATAAAAATATACGATGAAAAAAAGCAGAAAATAAAGACCTGATAAAAAGAAAAATAAATAAAATAAAATCATGAAAATTAGAAGTTGCATTAAATATGCAGATAGATATATATATAAATATTCGATTAAAACGATACTTATAATCGTATTTGCCGCCGTCTATTTTACGGCTTCATTTTTATCTCCTATTGCCGCCAAAGGCGCATATGCCTTTTATCTTAAGCCCATAAAGCATTCAACCGGACTTATTACTTTAAACGAAGCTTATATGCTTGCCGTTAACCGCAACGGCACTATAAAAGCCGCAAAAGAAAACTATTATCGGTCGACGCTTTTAAAATGGTCGGCAGTAGGCATGGTTCTGCCTGACATTTCGCTTAAATATACCGACCAGAGAATGCATGAAAATTCGGCTCCGGTTCCGACTGAGTTTACGCCTCTTATGGGTAATATATTTTTATTCTTTTTTCCTAATTACCAGTATAGTTTTGATTTAAACGAACCTTTGTTTAACGTCGGCGCTATTCCGGCTTATATGGCGGCGGAAAATACGGAAAAATCTTCCAAAATGTCGCTTAATAACGTTTCGGCAGGCACTTTATACAACGTAGCGGTTGATTATTATACCGTTTTAAACGACATAAGCTTAATAAAAGCCGACCATAAAACGTTTGAAGAAGCAAAAGCCCATCTTGAACTTACTACCGCAAAACTTAACGCGGGACTTGCGATTATAACCGACCTTCTACAGGCAAAATCTCAGTTTTATGCGGCAAAGCAAGAGCTTATAAGCGCTAAAAATAAGTTAAAATCGGATAAAGCGGCGCTTGCTTCCCTGATGGGCGTCAGCCGCCATTTTATGGTAGTCAAGCCTAAACAGCCTCTGTTTAAAAAAACGGGACTACGCAAACTAATCGTTCTTGCATATAATAACAACCCCGGTTTGAAGTCCCTGAAATTTGCGCAAAAATCGGCATCTGACCAGACGGCGTATTACGAGTCCCAGTATATTCCGAAAATAAATTTTTCGGCATCATACAACGCCTTGTCAAACAGCCACTTTATTCCGGCGGGTTCTACTAATTTTTGGACTGCGGGAGCTACCTTGACTATGCCTATATTTCAGGGCGCTAATAGGATTATTTCCATAGAAAAGACGCGTTCCGAGGCAAACGAAGCTATGTATGATACGCTTCAGGAAAAGAGAAATCTTAAGTCGCAGGTAATATCTATGTTTTATAACGTAAAAAGTTTAAAATCGCAGGTCGGTACTCTTAGGCACGAAGAAAAATTTGCTTCTAAAAATTTTACTCTTGTAGAAGAAGAATTTAAAGCCGGAGTGGCTACAAGCGTCGATGTAGTTACGGCGCTTGCGGAACTTACGAGGGCGAGGCATAATCTTCTTTCGGCAAAACTTGATTATTACGAATCCGTTTTGGATTTAAAAAGACTTATCGGTTCTTTTAAAAGAAAACTTATAGATATGAAAATTGATAAATTTAACTAAATTTAGGATATTTTATAAAAATTCAAAATAATATTCAATTCAATAAAAAACGAATAAATAATTAATCGGGTGGTTCTGAATGAACGGAGAAAACGAAAAAGCCGAAACGGCGCAAAACGACTCTTTAAAAGAAGCTGACAGCAAATTTACCAAAAAAAATATTATTACCGCTTCTATTATACTTTTAATTGCAATTATAGGAGGTATATTCGTACTAAGATGGTATATTTTCGGACTTACCCACGTATATACTGAAGATGCGCAAGTTGACGGGCATATAGTATCTGTAAGCACTATGGTTCCGGGCAATATAAAAGCCGTTTACGTACATAAAAACGAAATAGTCAAAAAAGGCGAGCTTATAGCCCGCATTAACGATTCGACGTATTATCCCGAAATGCTTCAGGCTAAAGAAAATTATAAACTTGCAAAGGCAAAACTATTTAGCGCCGGAGATAATGTTGCGCAATTCATAGGAAACTCTTATAACTCATACTACATTAACAGGCTGGCATATACGACTGCATTGGCAAATCTCCATAAAGCAAAATTGTCATATATACTTGCCAAGAAAAATTACCTTAGAGGACTTTCGCTTTTAAATAAACAGTTTATAACAAAAGAACAGTTCGATACGCTTAATACCCAGTATCTGATTTCAAGACAGGCTCTTATATCCGCTGAGTCGGCTCTTGGAACAGCCAGAAGAAATTATATAGAATCCAGATATGTTAAAAGCGTATCTTATGCAAACAAACTGACGACGCTTATTCCTTTAAGAAAGGCGGTTAAGGTAGCTCAAGCCGCTTATAAAGTAGCCCTCGCAAATTACAAGAATACTTTTATTTATTCTCCTATAAGCGGCGTAGTTACGGAAAAAATGTCTTACGTCGGAGAATATGTTACGCCGGGTACGCCTATAGTTATGGAAAATAATTTGAGGCGCGTCTGGGTTACCGCAAACGTAAAAGAAACTGTAATCGGCAACGTTAAAAAAGGAGATCCCGTTACTATTACCGTAGATTCTTTTCCAGGAAAAGTTTTTAGGGGCGCAGTCAAATTTGTAGGTTCTGTTACGACGTCTAAATTTGCTTTAATTCCTACAAATAACCCTTCGGGAACATTTACAAAAGTAACGCACAGGCTTC
>JAKAQP010000071.1 GCA_021822485.1 bacterium | reverse complement strand
ACTCGGATACGAATACGCCGGCATCTCCGATCATTCGGTATCCGCCCATTATGCCAACGGGCTTTCCGCAGACGAACTTGAATCTCAAATCGAATATATCGACAGGCTTAATAAAAAATATGCGGATAAAATCAAAATTTTTAAGGGCGTAGAATCGGACATTTTGCCGGACGGCAATTTGGACTACGATGAAAAAACCCTGTCCAAACTTGATTTCGTCATAGCATCAGTGCATTCTAATTTTAATATGACGGAATCTCTTATGACTGAAAGAATAGTTAAGGCAATTCAAAATCCATACACGACTATGATAGGACATCTTACAGGCAGGCTTCTTTTAGAAAGAAAAGAATATCCCCTAAATATAGGGCAGATTTTAGACTTCGCTTCCGAGTTTAAAACCATTATAGAACTCAACGCTAATCCGAAAAGGTTGGATATAGACTGGAGGCATATAAAATCGGCTTTATCGAAAAACGTTATGCTTTCAATTAATCCGGACGCACATAAAACAGAAGGAATACGCTTCGTTAACTACGGAGTCGGTATAGCCAGAAAAGGCTGGGCAAAAAAATCGGATATTTTAAATACGGGGAGCGCTTCGGAAGTTTACGATATTTTAAGAAGTATAAAGGATTTTAAAAAAAAGAAGGCCGATAAAAAATAAAAAATTTTAAAAGAAGGTGAAAAATATTTTGACGTTAAAAATTTTATCCGTTGCGGGTTTTGACGGTTCTGGCGGAGCCGGCATAACTTCCGATGCTAAGATTTTTTCTAAGCTTGGAATTTTCGGTTTATCCGCCGTTACGGCTATGACAGCCCAGAATCCCGATAGAATATATAAAATAGAGCCGGTTTCCGACGTTTTTTTTTCGGCGGAGCTGGAAGCCGTATTTGAATATTTTAAAGTAGATGCGGTAAAAACAGGATTAATTTACGATGACGGGCAGAGTTCTATCCTGTCCGGTTTTATAGATAAATACGGCGTAAAAACTTTAGTGGTAGATCCAGTGTATGTTTCCACTTCAAACTCTATAATAGTGGATAAAAAACGTTATCCGGATTTTTTAACGCCTCTGTTAAAACATGCGGCCGTAATTACGCCCAACGTTAAAGAAGCCGAACTTATTTCCAGAACAGAAATTAAAAACTTGGAAGAAATGAAGAATGCGGCAAAAATTATAAGAAAAAAATTTCCGGAAATTAAAAATATTTTAATTAAAGGTTCGCATATTACCGAAAAATCAGGAGAAAATGTTATAAAAAATTTACTTTTGAACTCAAAAAACGAATTTTATATATACGAAAGCAAAAGAATAAATATCGGAAAACAGGTTCACGGAACCGGATGTGCATTTTCCGCCTGCCTGACGTCATACCTTGCTTCTGGAATAAAAATAGAATCTGCCGTAGCCGAAACTGAAAAATTTATTTCTAAAATTTTAAAAGATATTAAAAAAATTAAGGATAATTCGCCGAAAAAAATAAATTATATTACGGGAAATATATAAAATATTAAATTATGTTCTATGTTATTGCAATGCTCCGTTAAGAATTTTAATCATTAACGGTAAAGGTTTATATCCAACGACTTTTTTGTAAAAGATTAAGCCTCTATATATAAAGAAAGTTGGGGTTCCGGTGATTTTAGCATTCATGCCGGAAGCCATATTGCTTTTAATAAGTCTTCTGGGCAGACCGCTTTTAACGCAGGATTCTTCCTTAGCCATATTGACTATGTTTTCTGCGTGCGTTTTAAGGAAATAGTAAATATCTCCCATAGCGCTCCAGTAACTCTGATATTTATACAGCAGACTTCTAACTGGCATATATTTTCCTTGAAGCGCTGCGCAATCCGCATATTCCGCCCCTTTGAATGCGTATTTATGGATAAGCGTAAGCGGAAAGTCCCTGAATTGCATAAATATTTTACCGGTTTTAACGTAATGTTTAATTATGTACGGCAGGTCTTCCTTTTCGAACTTTCCGCACCAAGGGCATTGAAAATCGCTATATTCTATAATCGTAACGGCGGCATCCGGATTTCCTATCTGCCTGTCGGCGTTTACTTTTTTGACAAAACTTGAATATGAAATCGCCTCGGCATAATTTTGAGCCGAAAAAGCAACTATCGCAAAGACGAAAACCGTTAAAAAAATTAGTTTAATTAAGCGCATAACATAATTTTATCATATTTATTAATAATGTCAATATCGCTATAAACATATCGATATGAACATTATGTAAATAAAATTTAACCGGCGAAATGATGGAAATGAGTTTTGTCTGCGCCGCATATAGGACATACCCAATCATCCGGAAGTTTTTCGAAAGGAGTGCCGGACTCTATTCCTCCTATTGAGTCGCCTACTTCAGGATCGTATACATATCCGCAAACGTCGCACTGGTACTTTGGTAAAGCAATTTCTTCAGTTGAAGCCATTAAATTCTCCTATTTTAAATCTTAATTGAATTGAATTAATTTATTTATCTACTTTTTAAAATGAGTCTTGTCCGCTTTGCATATAGGACACAGCCAATCATCCGGTATATCATCGAAAGGCGTGCCTAGCGGTATTCCGCTTTCCTGATCGCCTTTTTTGGGGTCGTAAATATACGGACAAGCTTCGCATATATATTTATCTTTATTTTCGTTTTTCATAATTAACCAATATACTTGATAAATAAATCAATCTAATCAATCTATTTTTAATTATATCAAATTAATTATTTTTTTAAAGTCTTTTAATTGGTATAATTGTTATAATTAAAACAATTCTTAATAACTTAATCTTAACCTGAATTATAATTATTTATAATAAGGAACAAAAATGGATATATTTAAGGAAACCCTGAAAACTTTTATTGTAAACATTATTAAGGAAGAAAAAAAAATTGATGTTTCAAAGACACAAGCCGAAAAATTAATAAAAAACCCGCCGGACGATTCTTTCGGCGATTATTGTTTTGCTGCTTATTATATGCAAAATTACGGATTTCAAGGCAAACCGGAAACGGCGGCGGACGCTTTATATAATTTATGTATCGGTCGATTCGATGAAATAGCAGATCTTTTCGATAAAATAGAAATAAAAGGAGCTTACGTTAATTTTTTTGTAAAAAGAGAAAAATTCGTTTCCGAAATCGTTAAGGAAGTCATTGATTTTGGTTCCGATTACGGCAGAGGTGTTCCGGAAAAACCTCTGACCGTCGTCATGGATTTTTCGTCGCCTAACATAGCAAAACCATTTGGAGTAGGACACTTGCGTTCTACGGCAATAGGGATGAGTCTGTCGAAAATTTATGAATTTTACGGGCATAAAGTTATAAAGATAAATTATCTGGGAGATTTCGGAACTCAGTTCGGAAAACTTATTACGGCGTTTTGTCGTTACGGCGATATAAATTTTTACGAATTTGAAAAAGACCCCGTAAAAGTTTTATACGAACTTTACGTCAGAATACACAAAGACGAACAAACCGATTTAACCGTCGAAGAAGAGGCTAAAAACAGATTTAAAACGCTTGAAGATTTTATGTCGGTAAACAAACGCAGTTTTGAAGAATATCTCGGCACAATAAACGGCGAAGGCAATACAACGACAAAAAATATAGATAGCGGTTTAGCCGCAGAAGCCGATACCTCCAATGTGTCCGAAAACTTAATGCTTTCCGAAGAAAATAAAAATTTTTTTTGCGGTACTGCGGAGGGACAGTATAATTTATGGAAAATTTTTAGAAAACTAAGCATAGAAGAATTTAAAAGAATTTATCAATCTATAGGCATAGAGTTCGACTCGTATGAAGGAGAAGCCGAAAGCGCGGAATTTTCAAAAGATATTAAAGAAATTTTACTGGAAAGCGGCATAGCCGAAATAAGCGAAGGTGCAGTAATAGTGAATGTAAAAGGCGTTAAAGCGCCCGCCCTGATTGCTAAAAGCGACGGAACGTCCCTTTACCTTTCGAGGGATATAGTTACGGCGGTTTCTAGAATGGCAAAATATAATTTCGATAAGATGATTTACGTCGTAGGCTCCGAACAGGCCC
>JAKAQP010000026.1 GCA_021822485.1 bacterium | reverse complement strand
CGGAGATTTTAAATGACTATCAGAAAAATATTTTTATTAACTTCTTTTTTATTCTTTACCGTATTTTTATTTATCTTAGTTAAAAATAGTTTTGCTTTACATAAGAAGTCTTTCGTTAGAACCAACCTTAAACTTAATATATTAAAAGCTTATTATCTTAATTCATTAAAATAAATGCCGGCAAAGAAACACAAATGGGCGAAACAAAGGTAAATTTACATCATCTGTTGGAAGATATACGCGATTCCTATCCTTTCCCGCAGGAAGAAGTTATCGTTACGGAACTCGTAGCAAATTCCCTCGATTCTCATGCAAGCGATATAAGGTTTATCGTTGATTCTCAAAAATATATCCTGACCGTTATAGATAACGGAAAAGGAATGAATAAAAAAGAATTGGACGGATATCACAATATCGCGTCGACGACAAAGACCAGAGGCATGGGCATCGGTTTTGCGGGCGTCGGCGCAAAATTATCCCTGCTTATAGCAAAAGAAGTTATTACGGAAACGGCAAACGGAAATTTTCGCGGCGCAACAAGATGGAAACTCGAAAACGATGAAAAGGCGCCATGGAAATATATAACGCCGGCATCGACCGATTCAAAATTATTTAATCCACATCACGGAACCGCCGTATCTATATTTTTCAAATCGAATAATTCCGAACTGCTTAATCCGGATTTTATTAAGAAAACTATTCAAAAACATTTCTACACGATACTTGATCCGACTTTTCAAACTGCTTTAAGGTTTATTTATAAAAACGGCATAAATTTTTACGTTAATGAAGAAAAAATAAATTTATCCGAAATGATGCAGTTCGAAAAGAGCAATGCCTTTAAAATCCATTTCGGAAAAAAAGGGAAACCCGTTGGAGTCGGTTTCGTCAGGAAATATAAAGAACCGCTTGACGAAGAAAAAAGGGGCATAGCGATATCTACTTGCGGAAAAGTCATAAAACACGGATGGGACTGGCTGGGAATTTCTGCAAAAAATCCGGATTATATATCGGGAGTAGTAGAAATGCCGGGTCTTTCGTTAATTTTAACCACCAACAAAGCCGATTTTTTAAAAGATACGGCAAGCCTTCAGAAATATTACCGCTATCGCAAAGCCGTTCAGGAAGTTATCGAACCTATTTTAAAAGAATTCGGCGAAATAAGCGAATCCCGCGAAAAACCAGCAAAAGAGATGCGTCCGCTGGAAAAAGAAATTCGCGGAATTCTCGATAATATGCTTAACGATTTTCCGGAATTAGATCCTTTGCTCGGCAGAAGAAAAAAATTCGAAGCCGCTATCGGCGTTTTAGACGATACCTCAGCTTCAGAATCCGGAACCGCCGTGGAGGAAAATCCCGAAAAAACTGCTATAAACCACGATGTTAAGGATGGCAAAGCGGAAGAAAATGCAAAAAATAGTGAAAACGGTGGTCTCCCGAACTTAGATATCGACGAACTAAAGAACGGAGTACCGCAGGAAGGAAAAAGAAAGCCGCCCGGATTAATGATTGGGTTTTACGATAATAAAGATTCGAACGAATTAGGGAAAATAGAAGAAGGAACGGTCTGGATAAATAATGAGCATCCGGCTTTCAAAAGAATTGCAAAAAGCGGCGGAGAGAAATACCATATCGTCGTTTCAACCGCATTTGTCTTATCGGGTTATCTGCAAGAACAAAAATCTTTGCAAGCATTTATAAACCGCTTTTTATCGGACTGGGGAAAAGAAGCATGAAAGAAAAAACAAAAGAAAAATTTCCTTTAAAAATAATAAAAGATAAACTCACAGGTAGATACAAAGCTGCTACTTCGATTGATAAGCTTAACGATGAGACTAAAAATATTCGGCGGGAATTAAGTTTTATCGAAACCGACTATACGATTTTATTAGGCGATATAAGAGGACTGCTGTCGGATGCCGCTATGCGCTCTAAGAAGAAAGCCGACCCCCGTTTGTATTGGCTTATAGGCGAAAATATAATACGTTTCATAGAAAGACTTGACGACCTCGGTTTCTATCTTTTAAAGCAAAATATAACATTTGCGGCGGATATAGGTATCTCCGAAAGTTCTATCGGCAAAATAATTTCTTTCAGAAAAAGATTTTCAAAAATATCTATGTTAGACCAGAAAATATCATGGTCTAAATACAGGGATAATAAGGCTTTAACGAACCTATAACATAGAAACTTCCTCTGTAATGTCGATACTTTTTTTATACGTGGTAAAATACTTATTAAGTTTAATGAAGTAAGAAAATAAATAAATCAGATACCTTTTTTTTCTCTAACATTCGAGCCATGTTTTTTACTTTATTTTTATATAATTCCAAAAAAGTCGTAAAACATATATTAATTTAATCAGATTTTAAAACAAAAATACCCGCTTTTTAGGGCAGGTATCAGGGAGGTGCTGAGAGAAAAGCTATTAAGTTAAGAGCTTAGAATGCAATTCTTGCCTGCATGAAAAAGGCGTTGGTCTGCCCCATCCACTGGCCGTATTCTAAATATTGCGAACTTGTCGAAGCTAAACTTCTATAATTGCTGGCATTTAAAAACTGGTAGTTCTGCCAGTCGGCGGTAAGCGTTACGTGTTTATTAAGACGGTAAGCGACGCCGGCTACGCTTCTCTGAAAATCGAAAGGATTGCCGCCGGTCAATGAATCGCCGGTAGTATTGTAATTTGTAGCCTCATAATAATATCTCTGTATAAGCCCGAAAACGCCGAATCTTGTATTAGGAATATTGTAGTATCCAAAAGCGTCGTAACCGTGTTCGACGTTATGACCGTCGTATAAACTTGTTATTGGCGGCATATTGCTGGAATTGTAGCAACCATAAACGCTATTTTCTATTCCGCAATAACTGTCGTTATCCCCGCTTTCGCCTGCGCCCGGTTCCACTATGTGGTTTATAGCATAATCGTATTGCAGTGCGATATTTGCGTTGGGCGTTTTATAATCGAGTACCGCCGAAACTCTAGTTTCTGGACTGTTGGTATTTGGACCTATAGCGGCATCTCCAAAACTTAAATTGTCTTCCGCCCAGGCATAATATCCGCTGATGCTTAGTCCGTTTAAACTGGAATCCGCTCCTAATGGATAAATAGTTAATCTTGCCTGAGGAGATTTCTGGTCCACCGTTTCGTTGGCATGAAATGCGGCATTATCAAAGAAACCGGCGTTATATGCAAGGTAAACCTTCCCATTAGACCTATATTTGCCCGAAACGCCGAGTCCCGCCTGTGTAGAGGTTACGTTTAAGAAACCCCACGGAGTTCTTTCTGCTACGTGATAACCCAATAAACCGTCTTCCCATGCAACCATAGGAGTCGGAAACTGCCCTGCTTTAAGGTTAACCGTCCAACCGTTTGCGTCGTAAACATGGTTGAACTGCAAAAATGCGTATTTAAGCCTGAAATACTCGCTGCCGTTCGTACCCGAACTGTTATCCGTTTTTAAAAAATTAGGCGTAATTTTTAAAAACCAGTTATCCTGATGATACAGGAATATTAAATACGCCCTGTTTACGTTAAACGCGTTGTAGCCGTTATTGCCGGTTGCAGGCGGATTTTCTTCAAGTTGCATCGAACCTTCGGTTAATCCGGTCTGGGTATAATAACCGTAGCCCATATAAATCAATGCTCCTAATGAAACATGTTTAGTCCACGCCGGAAGCGTTTGACTTTTGACGGTTTTAAGCGAAACCTCAAGTTTCTTTTCCGTAGTTTTTAAATTTTTAATCTGTTTGTTTGTTTGTTTTACGCTAGGCTTTAACAGTTCATCTATGACGCTCTGTCTAACTTTTACCCTGCCCGGTCCCGGCTTTAAAAATATCTCTCCGGTACTTGGATTTTCGTAAATTGCGCCCGATGCATAAGCCGTTCCTGCGCCGCCGAGCGTAAAGACTAATGCCAACGCTGCGGCTAAACCAAAAACAAAAGCCAACGGCGTACTCATCCTCATAGTCTTTTGTACCTCGTTAATTTCGTGCATAACTTCCTCCTCTCTTTTTAGTTTAAGTGCTTTATTTTTATATATCTTATGTAAAAAGGCATTAGATTAATTTTCTTATATATCATTTAATTTATTAATACTTTTTCAAACGGAAAATAAATCTGACACCTTTTTTTAGCTTTGATATTATTCTATCAAACGAATGTTACAATATCGTTACAGTTATGTTAAATATTTGTAACATTAAATTTTTTTCAAAACTTAAATAATTATGATTTGTAATTTTTGTTCGATATTTAATATTGGATGAGTATATAATTTAATTAATAATGATTGAGGGAGGGGAGGGAGGCTAAGCCTGCCTGGGCGGTTTGTTAGTTAACGCAAGAGGAAGTAAGAATCTAATCTGATACTTTTTTCTTATCGGTTGCAAAATCGGCTATGGAATAAGAGCTTAGGGCTTTCGTCAGAATTTTTTGTATATCTGCCCACATAAAATGCACGTCGCAATTGCCTGCGTTCCGGCAGGAAGATTTATTAACTGCGCATCTGTTCAAAACGATAGGCCCGTCGATAATTTCTACGACCTTTTTTATGGTGATATCTTCGGGGCAGGCATTAAATGTAAAACCCCCTTTAGTTCCTGTAAAAGAATCTACGATGCCGCTTTTTGCCAATGTTTGAAATATTTTAGACATAAAAGAAGCAGGCGAATTTGTGTTTTTTGCAATATCTTTTACGTAACACACTGTTCCTGCAGGTTGTTTTGCCATGTAAACCAATCCTCTGATAGCATAATCGCTGGCTCTTGAAATATTCATGTAAAAACCTCTTAATAAGATATGAATTATCTTTATTATTATATAATATAAGGTAAAAAAAATGCCCTATAAAAAATTAAGGGGGGTTAATTTTATTATAGGGCATTTTTGGTAAAGGTTAAAATATATACATAATAAAATCAATAACTGCTGTCGTCCATTTTTACCTTTAAGCCAAACTTTTTATATGCGTAAATTGCATATATTAACACAAGCGGCAAACCTATAACGGTCGCTATCAGCATAACTAAAAGCGTTAAATGGTTTGAAGCCGAATTATAAATATTTAAACTATATTTTGCATTAATTGAAGACGGAACTATATTCGGAAATATTCCGACGGCTAAACTTGCAACAGCGCCGATAATAGCGATGATAGAATATGCAAAAGGCTTTATGTCGCTTGAAGAACCTGCCGTCAGTATAACTCCTATAGCTCCTATAAGCATTATAGCCGGAACAACGTCTCCTATTACGCCGAAACTGTTGCCGAGAAGCCTTGGGGCAAATATAGGAGAAATAATTAAAAACAGCAAAGTAACGATTATAAAGGCTACGGCAAATCCTTTTGCAAAAGCCCTTGCCCTCTGCTGAACCTCACCTTCGGTTTTCATAATTAAATAAGTAGAGCCGTGCATTAAAAACATGGAAAGAGATATAAGACCGCCTGCTAAGCCAAAAACATTTAAAAGGCTGAAAAGCGACTGATAATCGATATGTTCTTTATTGAGCGGAACTCCCATTAATATATTTGCTATAGCCACGCCGAGCAGTAAGGCAATGCCGAGACCGGTTACGGTAATATCAGCATCCCAAAAGTTTCTCCATTTAATACTTTCTACTTTGCTTCTAAATTCAAAAGAAACCGCCCTGAATATTATCAGCCAGACGACTAACATCATTGCAAGATAGAACCCGCTGAAAATCGACGCATAAACTAACGGAAACGCGGCAAAAACTGCGCCGCCTCCAAGTATAAGCCACACCTGGTTTCCGTCCCAAACGGGACCTATTGCGTTAATAACGTATCTTTTTTCTTCATCGTTTTTAGCTATGAAATTTAAAAGTCCGCCTACGCCGTAATCGAATCCGTCCATAACCGACCAGCCCAAAATGATAACGGCAACAAGAATAAACCATAATATATTTAAATTCATGATAATAACACCTCCTGATTATTTAATTTGAGCCTTTGCAGATTCGCCGGCAAGTTCGTCTTTACCTTCAACTCTTTCCCTTAGTTCCCTTTTAAACAAATAAACTGCAAAAGAAGCCAATGTTATATAAATCAAAACAAACATTGTTATTGATAAACCTACATCAACGACACTTACATTTTTAGAAACCGAATCAACGGTTGTCAAAAGACCGTAAACCGTAAACGGCTGTCTTCCTATTTCAGTAGTAAACCATCCCAATTCTATTGCAATTAACGGCAAAAACGTAGAAAACCACAATAATTTTAACATCTTCGGACTGTCAAACAATTTGTCTTTAAGCAGAAAATATAAAGCTATCAGCATAACTAACGCAAAATAAAATCCGAAATACATCATTATATGAAATGACCAAAACACTATCCATACGGGCGGAAACATCGCAAGAGTCAGTTTAGTGTGATCTAATTTTGAATCTTTTTTATTAATATACCTTATAGCCGCATTTAAACCCATAACTTTTGCTGCAGGATTTAAATAAGAAAGCATACTTAACATACCTGGAATACCTATGTGCGGACCATTAGATTCAGTAGCGTTGTTAGGCAGGGCAAAAAGCGTTTCCGGCGCATATTTCTGGGAATGCCAGAGAGCTTCCATCATTGCCAGCTTAGTCGGCTGGTACTTAACTACTTCTCTTGCTCCGATATCGCCTACTATAATTTGTCCGCAGGCAACGATTACGCCGACTATAACGGCTACTTTTAAAGCCTTCCTCATTACCATATCTTTATTATTTTTAATTAAAAACCATGCCGCAACACCCGCCATAAAAAAAGCGGAATATTCCCACGCACCCATTATGACATGAGTAAATTCCGACGGGAAGTAAGGATTAAACACCATATGCCAGAAATTCGTCATTTTAGGTATTCCGTTTGAACCTATTTTGTAGCCTGCCGGCGTCTGCATCCATGAATTTGCTACTAATATCCATACTCCCGACAAAGTAGAACCGAATGCAACAAGTATTGTGGATATCCAGTGCGCTTTAGCAGAAAGCCTGTTCCATCCGAGAAGCATAACACCAACGAAAATTGATTCCATAAAAAATGCAAACAGTCCTTCTATTGCAAGAGGCGAACCGAATATAGCCCCTACAAAAGACGAATACTGCGCCCAGTTCGTTCCGAACTGAAACTCCATAACTATTCCGCTTGCAACGCCTACGACAAAATTAATAGCGAATAATTTTGCAAAAAAACGGGTGACTCTTAAATACTCTTGATCTTTGGTAAAAATGTAAGTTCCTTCGGTTATCACTAAAAGCAAGCCCAAACCGATGGTTAAGGGCGGGTAAAGAAAGTGGAAAAAGGCCGTCATTCCAAACTGGATACGCGCCAGTAATAAAGCTGTACTATCCATAAAGCACCCCTTAAAGTTAGAAAAAAATTAAATTAAAATAAAATAAGAACAAATGTAAAACTAAACTCGATATCAAAAGCAATTAAAATAAAATTAAATAAGTTATATATTTTATTAATCAATTAAAATTTAATATTATTTAATTAAATTTTATATCACAATTTTAAATTGTCAAAAAAATAATCAGGACAAATTTAATCCTATTTATCTTATTTATACCATATGCAATAAATTTGTCAAGAAAAAATATTAAAAGATGTTAAAATTATTTGATTTTTACTTCTTAATGGGCTTCCGCCCAGTTTTTTGCAATTCCGATATTTACGGACAGCGGAACACCCGACAGAAGATTTTGATCGGTCATTAGGGGGACGATAACTTTTGTGAATTCTTTCGCAATTGATTCTTCTATTTCGAATATCAGTTCATCGTGAACCTGCAGGAGCATTGTTGCGGAGTTTTTTAGAATTTCGTCGTTTTGAACGCATTTATAAATATTTACCATGGCGATTTTAATTATATCGGCGGCGGTTCCCTGAATTGGGGCGTTTATCGCCGCCCTTTCCGAAAACGAAGATAAATTTCTTATTCGGGAATTTATGTTTTCTATATAGCATTTTCTTCCGAAAGCCGTTCTGACGAATCCGTTTGTCTTTGCCTCTTTGACCGTTTTTTCCATATATTCTTTAATAGCGGGATGGTTTTTAAAATATAAATCTATATACCGCCTTGCTTCTTCCGATGAGATACCTATCTCTTTGGATAAACCGAAAGGGCTCATGCCGTAAATTATTCCGAAATTTATTACTTTCGCTTTCCTTCTCATATCTTTATCGACCGCTTCAGCGACGACTCCGAAAATTTCTCCCGCGGTTTTTGCGTGAATATCTTCGTTATTTTTAAAACTTTCGATTAAGGATTTATCCCCTGAAATAGATGCCATTACCCTTAAATCAATCTGAGAATAATCCGCCGAAAGAAGCATACAGCCATCTTTAGCTATAAAAGAGCGCCTTATTTTAATCCCTTCTTCTCCCGAAACAGGAATATTCTGAAGATTTGGGCTCTGACTTGCAAGCCTTCCGGTAGATGTGGTTATCTGGGAAAAAGATGTGTGAACCCTGTCGTCTTTGTCAATCTCTCTTAAAAGCACATCCACAAAAGACGTCTTAAGCTTAACCTTATTTCTGTATGATATTAAACTGTCCAAAAATAAAAGATAATCTTTTAAAGTTTTGTCTTCATTGCCGTTTCCGAGAAGTATTTCGAATTCTGACTTTAACGTTTGAAGAACTTCTATATCGGTGCTGTTTTTTTTGACGCGCTTAAATTTCATTTCGTCGAACATAATTGCGCTTAATTGTTTAGGCGAATTAATATTAAATTCTCTGCCTGCGATTTTATGTATTATTCCGGTAAGTTTTTTTGAGTCGGAATCTAATGATGCCGATAAAGACATAAGCATATCTTTATCTACTTTAAATCCCGCTTTTTCCATTTCGAAAAGGACCGCCGAAAGCGGCATATCGACTTCGTTGAACAGGCGTTTTAAAGCATAGTCGGTTTCTATTTCGGTTTTCAAAATTTTATACAATCGATAGACCTTAAGGGCATAATTGTTTGATTCTTCAGATTTTAACGGCTTAAGTTTTTCTTGAAATTCCGCTTTGATATCTTCGAAAGTGTGTTTGTGTTTTATCGGATTCAAAAGATAAGATGCTATTTTTATATCGAAATGAAGCCCGTTGAATTCGATTCCGTTGTTTTCCAAAAACAGTTTTGCGGCATTAAGTCCGCACCCTATTTTTAAAACGGAACCGTCTTTAAATAAATCAGTTAAACGTTTGCCGTCATAAATATCTTTAAGCCCGTAAGATACCGGCCCCGTTTCTTTAGAATAAATATATATGGGATTTGATTCGTCGTCGAATAATTCTTTCTTTTTTTCGGTAAAATCGACGTAAATAGAAAGAAATTCGTCGTCTTCGGAAAAATTTTTAGAAACGGCTTGGATAGTATTCTCGGTATCTTTCGTATCTTTATCCGGCTCTTCCGCTTTATTATCTTCGACTCCTAAATCTTTAATAAGTGAATTAAATTCAAGCTCTTTAAAAACTTTATAAAGACCTACTTTGTTTTTTTCTTTTAAAGCAAAATCTTCAAGAGTATTAAATGCTTTATTATTATCCGATGATTTTTCCGAACCCGGAATAAAATACGCTTTGTTTAAGCCGATATCTTCGTAAAAAGAAGCAAGCTCTAAACTTTTATAAGCATCTTCTTTGTATGTTACTAAAAGTTCTTGAAGTTTTGGTTTGTTAATATTATCTATGTTTTTGTAAATGCCGTCTAAATTTTTATATTCTTTAATCAGCGCAAATGCGGTTTTCTCGCCAACCCCTTTAATGCCTGGTATATTATCCGACGCATCGCCCATAAGAGCCAAAACATATCTGTATTCTTCCGGCTTGATTCCGTTTTCTTCCTCAAAAATATTTTTTGTGATAATTTTATTTTTAAGGGCATCGTACATAAAAACTTTATCGGAGAGCAACTGTTTAAGGTCTTTATCGCTGCTCACTACACAGATAGACACCTCGCCGCTTTCAAAGTTTTTTACCGTTCGGGCTATTAAATCGTCCGCCTCGTATCCGTTAAGCTTAAACGTTTCAAACCCCAGCAGATAAGAAATATCGGTTAGGTAATCGACCTGCGAAACCAAATCTTCGGGCATTCCTTTTCTATTGGCTTTATAAGCCTCGTACGACTGCTTCCTGAAACTCTCTTTGGAATCGAACAGGCATGCGCCGTATTTTATATCCGCTTCTTTGATTAGCTTCATAAGCATCCTGGTATATCCCAAAGCGGCGCCGGTAGGTTTTCCTTTTGAATTTGTAAGCGGAGGAAGAGCATAAAACGCCCTGTAAAAATAGGAACTGGAATCTATCAAAAAAAGATCGGCTTTAATGCTGTCTTTTTCCATGTTTTTTATTTCTTTCTTGGAACGTCTATTACGTGGGTAAAGGCAAATCTGTCGCCGAGTCTGTCGCCTTCCGGACTTTTAATGATAAAATAGATTTCCGCCGCATATATAATAGCACCGATTACGACCAATAAAAAATACCCTACTAAAGGTATAAAAGAAAAAAGCAACGGTACGGCAATAAAAGAATTTCGTATAATGGATTCTTTAAACTCCGGCTGTTTATTATCTATGCCGGTCGTAACTTTTAATCCTGTCAGCCTTTTGCCAAGACTCGCACCGTCGAAAAAACCGTCGGCAATTAGAAGATAAAGAACTCCAGCCAGATAGCCGTAAGGGTAAAACATCTCGCTTAAAAAGCCGAATATCAGCAAATCTATGGTCTTTGCGATAAATCTGTGAAGGACGTTTGCTTTTTTATCCATAAATCAATTATTATAGTAATTATTTATCGCCCGTTAAAGCGGTTCTTCCTCTTAGCGGCTCGTAAATACAGTAAGGCTCTTCTTCCATATAATCGCCCTTTTCGTAATATGCTCTTGCCCTGCAGCCTTCGCAGACTTTTTTATATTCGCAGATACCGCATTTGCCCTTTAAAAGTCCCGTATCCCTTAAATTTAAAAATACCTCGGAACCGCCCCATATCTCTTCGGCAGACTGTTTTGTAACGTCTCCGGCCTGAACGGGAAGATATCCGCAAGGCTGGACTATTCCTTTTCTCGATATAAACATCACTCCGCTTCCGGCAAGACAACCTTTGGTAATAGCATTCATTCCGTGCGTTTCAGGAGTTATAGTTATGCCTGCGTCTTTTGCCTTTTTATGCATAATTCTGAAAAAATGAGGCGCGCAGGTTGCTTTTAATTCTATTTTACCTCTTAATTCCATAGTCTTGTCGTAAAACCAGGAAAGTATATCTTCATATTTCTGCTTATCGAGCATCTGAGAATCGGCGATTTGAACTCCGCATCCTACCGGAACCAGCATAAATATATGCAGGGCTTTTAAATTATTTTTAACTGCTAATTCAAGTATATCCGGCACTTCGTCTTCATTATGTCTTGCTATGGTCGTATTTACTTGAACCTCTATGCCTTCTTTCTGCAGATTTTTAATTCCGTTAAAAGCGCTGTCGAAAGAACCCGGTATCATCCTGAATGAATCGTGGGTTTTGGCGTTTGAACCGTCAAGGCTGATAGAAACTCTTTTAATGCCGCTTTCTTTAATCTGCTTTGCCGTTTTATCGTCAACCAGCGTTCCGTTGGTGGCAAGCGCCACTCTTAAGCCTTTTTTCGTCGCATATTCGGCTATATCGAAAATATCTTCTCTGTAAAGCGGTTCGCCTCCCGTTAAAATAATTATCGGACTGCTGAATTTGCATAAATCGTCTATAACGCTGAAACACTTTTCGGTAGAAAGTTCGTCTTCCTGTCTTTCCATCTGCGCTTCCGCCCTGCAGTGAACGCATTTAAGGTTGCATCTTGCGGTAAGCTCCCAGAAAACCAATCTTAGCTCGTTTTTTTTGGGCATTGCTCCGCCGTGCATCATGCCTGCAGGATGACCGTGGGGATGAGACATATGGTTATTTTGCATCGTATATCTCCTCTTCGGTCAAATAGCAGGCCGGATCAGGTGCCCATAAATCGTCTTCTTTAGCCTCGGACCTTACTCTGAAATTTCCGTTGCATATATCGAGCCATTTGCAGGTTTTACATTTTCCTTTTACGTATTCTTTTTTGTTTTTAAGCTGTTTCATTAAAGGATTTGAAGTGTCGGTCCATATTTCGCTGAATTTTCTTTCCTTTACGTTTCCGAATGAATAGTGCCTCCAGAACTGGTCTGCATAAACTTCGCCGTCCCAGCTGACGCAGCCGATGCCTACTCCTGAGCTGTTTCCGCCGTTCAT
Source organism: bacterium (assembly GCA_021822485.1). Classification (GTDB taxonomy): domain Bacteria; phylum SZUA-79; class SZUA-79; order Acidulodesulfobacterales; family Acidulodesulfobacteraceae; genus Acidulodesulfobacterium_A. The sequence goes on along the minus strand of JAKAQP010000026.1, from coordinate 7,067 downwards.
TTTAAGCAGGCTCATAACGTTTGCGGCTTCTTCGGTTTTGCCTTCTTTTAAAAGTTTTAAATAAATATATGGACCGTCGGCATGGTTGTCCACCGTGAGGACTTCTTTTTGATTGTCCCTTGAATAAATCTCTTTGGTCAGTTCAAGTATGGTATCTACCGTCTGCCTCGTCTCTTCATGCGTTAAGTCCTCTTCCATAAGCTTTGTTCCTCTTCCCGCATAAACAAGATGATAAAAACAAATTCTTGGAATATTTTCTTCTTCCATGAGTTTAAAAATTCCGGGTATTTCCTCTGCATTTCTTTTGTTTATCGTAAACCTGAGTCCTACCTTAATGCCGGCTTCCTTAGCATAATTTATGCCTTCTATCGCTTCCCTGAAAGCGCCTTTTTTACCTCTGAACCTGTCGTGAACGGCTTCTAACCCGTCAAGGCTTATGCCAACGTACGATAAACCAACTTTTTTTAATTCTTTGGCGAGATCTCTCGTAATAAGCGTTCCGTTGGTCGAAATAACCGCCCTCATTCCTTTCGACTTTGCGTGAAAACACAAATCTAAAAAATTGGGATGCATCAAAGGTTCTCCTCCCGAAAAAAGCATAACCGGGGAACCGAAAGCAGATATATCGTCTATAAAAGCTTTCCCCTGTTCAAGAGTAAGTTCGTTATTATATTGCAGGTTTTTAGACTGCGAATAGCAGTGCACGCAGTTTAAATTGCAAGTCCTGGTCATGTTCCATACTATAACGGGTTTTTTATCTTCAGAAAACTGCAGAAGATGCGATGGCAGTTTGCTCGACATGCGCCCGTATCTGAGTGCATCAGAGGCGTGAACCCCGCCGCAGTAAAGTTTTGAAATTCCTATCATTTATAAATTCTCCTTTAGTTTTTTTTATCTTTTTTATAATAACCTACTATTCCATCGACAAGCGAATCTATATTAACGTCTTTAGATATTATATCAGATTTTATGCCAAACCCCAACGCATATTCGGCCGTTTTGTTTCCGATGCTTGCAAACTTAACGCCGGAAGAAACTACTTTTTTCAAAAGGTTTTCGTCGATATCTTTTAAAGCGTTTGTAAAATTTTCTATGGTAGAATAGCTTGTAAAAGTAACAAGAATATTTTTTAAATCTAAGTTATCCGGCAGACCTATATTTTTGCCGGTTTTTTTTAGGGAAACAAAAAATTCTTTTATAGCTTCTTTAGACTCTTCCGGCACTATGGTTTCGTAAACGGGCAGATTTTCGACATGAGCTCCTTTAGAAGCAAGAAATTCCGGAAGGTCTTTATTAATTTTTAAAGCCTGCGGAAAAAGAATTTTTTTGCCTTTAATATCGTCGTCTTTTAAAGCATCTATTATTCCGGTTTGCGAGGGCTCGGAGGGAACGACATCTGGAATTATGCCGTATTTTAAAAGCTCCGATGAGGAAACTTTGCCTACCGAAATAATTTTTTTATCCGATAGAGCTCTTGCATCCATTCCTTTTGAAAAAAAACGGACTAAGAATCCGGAAACGGCGTTTGCGCTGGTAAAAATCAAATAATCGTATTGCTTAATATTGCCTATAACTTTATCGATTTTAGTTTCATCTATATTTTTACTTTCTTTCATTATTTTTATAAGAGGAAGATTTATAACGAATGCGCCGAGTTTTTTAAGTTTACCCGACAGCGTTCCCGACTGTCCCTCGCCTCTCGTAACGATAACGCTTAAACCGCTTAACTGCCTCGTCTCGAACCAGTTCAGCGTATTTCTTAATTTTACTACGTTACCTACTATTAATATCATCGGGCTTTTCAATCCTTTTTTTTCTACCTCTTCGGCTATAGTGCTTAAAGTGCCTACAGCGGCTTTCTGGTTTAAGGTAGTTCCTTCCTGAATAACCGCGCAGGGAGTATCTTTATCTTTACCTGCTTCTATTAAATTTTTAGTATTGGAATCTAGATTTTTATAGCCCATTAATATGACGATAGTATCTGCTCCCGCCAATCCTTTCCAGTTTATCGTGCTTTTTTCCTTATGCTCCCCCTCATGTCCCGTAACGATGGCTACCGTAGAAGCATAATCTCTGTGGGTCAGCGGTATTCCGGCATAAGCCGGAACTGCAAAAGAAGAAGAAATACCTGGTATTACCTCAAACTCGATATTGTCTTTAAACAGCCTTTCGGCTTCTTCGCCGCCTCTTCCGAAAAGATAAGGGTCGCCGCCTTTAAGCCTTAAAACGACGCTGTTGTTTTTAGCTTTTTCCGCAAGAAGTTCGTTGATGGAATATTGAGGAAGAGTATGGTTTGAAGATCTTTTGCCGGCATAAATTATTTCGCATCCTTTTTTTGCATAAGATAAAATTTCCTCTGAAATAAGGCTGTCGTAAACTATTACGTCTGCTTCGCCGAGAATTCTTTTGGTTTTAAGCGTAAGCAGTTCAGGATCTCCGGGTCCGGCTCCCGCAAGATAAACTTTACCGGTTTTTTTTACTTCTTCAGTCTTCATATGATTTTAAATTACTTTTTAATTTTTTAATTTATTATTTTACAAATTATTTTTTCCGAGTATTCCTATGGCGCCTTTTTCGATAAGCCTTAATGCCATGCCATTACCAATATTTTCATAATCTTCTTTCTTGCCCTTAAATTCGTCTTCTAAGTATTCGCCTACGGTATTTGAAACAAAACCTTTTATGTAAATTTCTCCGTCTTTAATGTAAGCATATGCGCCTACCGGCGAAGCGCACCCGCAGTCCAATGCTCTAATGCACGCCCTTTCCGCAAAAACCGCCTTAAACGTGTCTTCGTCGTTTAAAGGTTTCATAACTTTTTTAATATCATCTCTGCCTGTTCTATATTCCACTGCGATTACCCCCTGTCCGCACTGGGGTATATATATCGAAGGATCTAAATAAGCGTCTATATAGGACTGAAGATTAAGCCTGGCTAATCCGGAAGAGGATAAAACTATTCCATCGAAAAAACCTTTTTTAACTTTTTCCAATCTCGTATCTATATTGCCTCTTAAGGGTTCAAATATAAGCCCTTCGGAATATCTGTCCAAAAGAGACCGTCTTCTTAAACTTGAAGTGCCGACGATCGCGCCTTTTTTTAAAAGTCCGGTTAAATCTTGGATATAACCCGTTAAAAGCGATTGCGGTTTTTCCTTAAGTATTATGCAGTCGCATGGATCGTCTCTTTTAAGGGTTACACCTATTTCCAAGCCTTCCGGAATTACTTGAGGCACGTCTTTTAAGCTGTGAACGGCAATATCTATATCTCCGCCAAAAAGAGCTTCTTCTATTTCTTTAACGAACAAACCTTTACCGCCGAAACTGCTAAGCGAAGCATTTAAAATTTTATCTCCGGTTGTTTTTACCGTTATTATTTCAACGCTTATATTCTCATTTAAACTTTCGTAATGCGATTCCAACCTGCTTTTAACGAGATTTGCCTGATATAAAGCCAGTTTGCTTCCTCTTGTGCCTAATTTAATTTTCAAAATTCGCCTTTTTATTTTACAAGTTTTATTTTAGTTTCGTTATATGATGTCCCCGATTCCGATCCGGATTCCGCAATATGCTTTTTAGAAACATCCGGAGAATCTTCCGCATCAAGATTAAAAAGAGCCTTGACGGTTTTAATGGAATTTATTCCGTCGGGGTTTAAAGACGACTTTTTAATAAGCATGGTCGGTTCGTGAAGCAGTTTGTTGGTTAAAGAATTAACTGCTATATCTTTTTCTTTTTCGTCGGTTATATATCTCGACAGTTCTGATTCAAGCAGGTTTTTAATTTTATTTCTTAAAGATATTATAACCGGAACGGAATTCAAAGACTCTTTCCAGTTCATAAACTCGCCTACTGCGGCATTTATCAAATCTACAGCCGCATCGGCTTCACGCTTTCTAATTTCGATGTTGTTTTCAATCATTTTTCCGATATCGTCGATATCGAATAAATAAACGTTGGGTATTTTATTTATTTCCGGATCTATGTTCCTAGGCATAGAAATATCGATTAAAAATAGAGGTTTCTGTTTGCGCATTTTTATTACAGGTAATATATCATCATACTTTAATATATAATCTTCCGAACCCGTCGAACACAAAACGATATCGGAATTCGGCAAGTTTTTATAATATTCCGAAAAATCTATAACGTTTAAATATGTTTTTTCCTTATCTTCGAAAGATTCTTCGACAAAGTTGCGCGCTTTCTCGGCGGTTCTGTTTGCTATATTGATATTTTTTACGCCGTATTTTATAAAATGTTTTACGGTAAGTTTGCCCATTTCGCCGGCACCGAGAAGAAGCACTTTTTTATCTTCCAAACCGTTAAAAATTTTACGGGACAGTTCTACGGCGGCATAACTGACCGACACTGGAGAAGCCGCTATTTTAGTTTCCGTTCTGACCGTTTTTGCGCAGTTAAAAGCTTTGTGAAACAGTTTATTTAAAAACTGTCCGCTGGTATTAAACTTACAAGCTTCATTATAAGCTCCTTTTAACTGCCCAAGTATCTGCGGTTCGCCTATTATCATGGAGTCTAAACTTGACGCTACCGTAAAAAGATGCCTTACGGCATCTTCGTTAAGATACATATATAAAATTTTTTCCTTTTCCAAATCGTCGAAAAAATATTTAGCTATGTAATCTTTAATCGCATGTCCGCCTTTTCCCTGAGTCCAGTAAGAAAGATTCATTATAAATTCGGACCTGTTGCATGTCGTAAGAACGGCTGTTTCTTTTATAAGCTGTCTGCCGGCTTCATCTTTAAGTTCAAGCAGTTTTTCGATAAACTCCCGCCTCAATTCAGGCGTGAGAAGTTTTTTTGAAACCGTCTCTCTTTCGTTTATATTTGAAGTTTTATGATTTAATCCTATAATTAAAATATCCATGAAATTTATTATACTATAATATTTCTTTAATTTATTAATTATTCAAATCCGTGAAAAGCCGGAAAAAAATAAAAAGAAAAACCTAAACTGGCCAATATTAAGATAAAGCCTATAATGCCAAACACGGCGGCCCTCTTCCCCCTTAAACCTTTCGCCATCCTTTCGTGCAGTAAAACCGCATAAATAAACCACGTTATCAAAGACATAATTTCGATAGGCTTTACAACTAAAAATGTATTAAACAATGAATTCGACAAATAAATTCCCATAACTATTCCTATAGTTATAAACGGGAAGCCTACTTTTAAGCAAATATAGTTTATATTATCCAGCAGTTCCAAATTATAACCGCTTCTTGAAGGCATATCTAATATTTTTAAATTCTTTTTACTCTTTATTTTTCTTTCCTGAAAAATATATATTAAAGACACTATAAAAGCAAGAGCAAAAAGAGAATCGCCTATCAATATCAGCAATATATGGGTAAGAAGGATTATTCTGTCCGTATTTTCCATAACGGGCATTACACGTACATGAGGAACAAAAAAAGCTATTATCAAGTTTACGGCGACTAAAGGGGTAGTATATAGCAAAATGTATTCAACTTTATAAAAAAAGCCGAATATTACCACTACTAACATCAAAATCCATGCATTGAAAAAAACGAATCTGTCTATATGGACCGGCACCGCAAACCCTTTAATTCCTAAAAACGTGAAGAAAATTATTGTCTGACATATAAATCCGGCATAAACTAAATAAATGAAAAATTTATGGAACTTTTTATCTTTAGACGCAAAAACGATGTAGGAGAAAATATAGATAATTAATGGAATTAAATACAGTTCTTTAAGCATTGCGTTTTTATGCCCTCTTAATAAAATTGCTTATAAAAAGGCTTGCTTCGGAAAATCGTTTATCCTTTATAAGCTCGAAAAGATCAGAATTGATTAATTCTTCGAAAAGCTCTTGATTTTTTCTTTGCGGATATTTTTTTAATTTAATCTCTTTTCTTATAAAACCGAGAATTTTAACGTAAGTATCGTATTCTTCCCCGTAAACTTTTTCTAAATCTTCTCTTATTTTTCTTGCAAGCCTCGGACTGTGTCCGCTCGTAAAAATTGCTATATCGAATTCGCCCCTCGAAACAAGCGCCGGAAGCGTAAAAGTACAAAAATCCGGCTTGTCGGCGACATTTATTAAAATATTTTTTTTAACGCATCTTTCGTAAAGTTTTTTTTCCATCTTGGAATTTCCTTCTCCTGCCGATACCGCGCAAAAAACGGCAAACGCTCCTTTCTCGTCACCGGTCTCATATCCTCTTTCAATAATTTTTATGGCACTTTTATCGGCAAGTTTTTTTATTTCTTCCGATATTTCAGGGGCTATAACCGTTATATCGGCTCCGCGCTCGTGAAGCCTTTCGACTTTTCTGGAAGCAACCGAACCGCCGCCGACGACAAGGACTTTTTTGTCTGCAATATTAAGGTTGACGGGATAATATTTCATTAATTTTCACCGAAAACGATAGCCGAAAAAATAAGAATTTCGGCGCCTTGCTTATAAGCGTCGGGAGGAAGGCCGGCTTTCATAGAAACCGCCTCCAAAAACTGCCGCCTGTCCATACCGTTTTCGGTAGCGACTTGGGGAAGCAGGACTCCGTGACGACCGTTTTTTATAATATATAGACCGTGTTTCCCTATTTCTATTTTTTCAAGGTCGTCTATTTTTTGCAGGGGCGTCAAAACAGATATTTCTATTTTGACGTTTTTAAGTTCGGCAGCGTCGAGCGGCATAAATCTGGGGTCGCTGAAAGCCGCTTCTTTTGCCATGTTATAAACGTTTTGATAAACGGGGATATTAAAGTTAAAATTGCCTATGCATCCCCTTAATTGCTCGCCTTTTGTTTTAAGGGTAACGAATACGCCTGCGTCCGCCTTAAGATTATCCGTCAACGAAGACATTAAGTCTTTAGAATTAATATATAAATCTTTACTGCGGTTAAAACTGTCCTCTATTGATTTTCTGGCTATTTTCAGCAAAACCGACTTTTCGTTTTCCGTTAAATCGTAATTTTTCATGTTTATCGCCTCTAACAATTTTTAATTTTATAAGACCATTCTATATCTACGCACTGTTTCAGCATAGCCCAGACGCTGCAATATTTATCTTTAGAAAG
>JAKAQP010000005.1 GCA_021822485.1 bacterium | reverse complement strand
TATTTCTGTTTACTATTGCGCCTTCGTCAGCCGAAGATACTATTTCGGCGTATCTCGACAAATAACCGTAGTCTATTTTTTTCGGTTTTTTCGTAAATTGTTTTTTCCTTTCGTTTAATTCGGCTTCCGAAACATCTGCACTCAATTTTCTATTTGGAATATCGATTTCTATTTTATCGCCGTTTTTTACCAAGGCTATAGGTCCTCCTTCCTGAGCCTCCGGAGATATATGTCCGACGCATGGACCTCTCGTTCCGCCGGAAAATCTGCCGTCGGTAATAAGGGCGACTTTTTCGCCGAGTCCCATTCCGACTATTTGAGAAGTAGGGGCAAGCATTTCACGCATTCCTGGCCCTCCTTTTGGGCCTTCAAATCTTATAACTACAATGTCTCCTTCTTTGACTTTTCCTTTAGAAATATTTTCCATAGCGGATTCTTCGCTGTCGAAAACAACCGCCGTTCCTTTAAACTTCATCATTGAAGAGGTTACGCCGCTGGATTTAATAATAGCTCCGTTAGGCGCCAAATTCCCGAATAAAACGGCTATACCGCCTTCTTTACGGTAAGGATTATCTGCTTTTCTTATCACTTCGTTATTTACGTAATTAACGTTAGATATTATTTCGCCTATAGATTTGCCGCTTACGTTCATAGATTTAGTGTTTATAAAATCTTTAAGTTCATACAAAAGGGATGGGATGCCTCCGGCAAAATCGAGGTCTTCGAGGAAATATTCTCCTGCAGGCCTTAAACTTGTTAGCTGGGGCGTATTTTTAGAAATTTCGTCGAAAAGCCTCAAATCAAGTTTAATTCCCGCTTCATTTGCTATGGCAAGAAGGTGAAGCACGGAGTTGGAAGAACCGCCCAGCGCCATATCTACTGCTATAGCATTTTTAAAAGAATCTATAGTTACTATATCTCTCGGCAGTATTTGGTTTCTAACCAAATCGACTACCCTTGCGCCACTCTCGAAAGCTATCCTTTTTTTGATGGCTGAACCAGCAAGCGCCGTACCGGCGCCTGGCAAGGACATTCCAAGAACTTCGGTTATGCAAGCCATTGTATTTGCCGTATAAAGACCCTGGCAAGAACCCTGCCCCGGGCATGCGCACATTTCAAGGTCGTTAAGCTCTTTTTCCGTAATTTCGTTTATTCTGAACTTTGCTACCGCCTCAAAAGTATCGCGGACGAAAGAAAGTCTGTTCCCGTGATAGTGTCCTGAAAGCATTGGCCCTGCAGTAACGACGATAGCCGGAATATTAAGGCGTAAAGACGCCATAAGCATGCCCGGCGTTATTTTATCACAGTTGGTAAGCAGTATAAGTCCGTCAAGACTGTGCGCTTCGGCAATAGTTTCTATCATATCCGCAATAAGTTCCCTTGAAGGAAGCGAATAGTGCATACCCCTGTGCCCCATAGCTACGCCGTCGCAAATACCGGGAATTCCAAATACGAAAGGATGTCCTCCGTTGCTGTAAACGCCGTTTTCGGCCGCCCTTTCAAGGTCTCTTATTCCCACATGTCCGGGAATTAAATCGGTAAAACTTGACGCTATACCTATAAAAGGTTTTTTCATATCGGATTTAGTCATTCCGGTTGCATACAGCAAAGACCTATGGGGAGTTCTGTCTATGCCTTTCTTAATATTGTCGCTTCTCATGATATATATCCTTAAGAATTATTTTATTTTTATTTTATATTGATTAATTTTTTATTTATCCTACTCCGGCAATTTTTTCTTTAATAATCTTTTTCATAATATCATTGCCGGTTAATTTTTTTAACTTTAACTCTTTTATGGTTTTTTGTTCTTCGGGCGTTAAAAAAGGCTTGGTGCTGAATTTATCCAATGTTTTTTCTATTTCGATATGCTCTTTATAAATCTTCTTGAAATTATCGTCTTTTTCGGCTAAAATTTCAGCCGTTTTTCTTTCCGTTTCATCCAAAAATTGCATAATAATTACACCTCCTGCGAGTTTATTTATATTTATAAAATTATAAAGCCTTTAAAAAGGACCGTTGCCGTAAACATAATAAGGAGAAATCTCTTCGGAATATTGTTCGTTGAAAACACTACCTCCGTTTATTTTATAACTTTCTATGGCATATTTAGCCGCAAAATAAGCCGTATCTTTAAGATCTAAAAATAATAATCCGGTAACGGCATCTTTTAATTTATCTTCGATAAAATGACAATCGTTTTTATTGTTAAAACCATAAGCCAAAAGCGGTTTGTCTTTCATATCGTTTAAAAAAAGCCGCAACTCTTCTAAATTTAAAATATCTGTTTTAATTTGCCCTTCAAAATATTTAGTTTCAGATGAAAATTCTGAAACATAGTAGCGGTCTTTCGATGCATAACAAACCGCAACAATATTTTTTAATCCGGAGTTTTCTTTAGCTGCTCTGTATGCGCAAACAGATAAACTCCCAAGCCCTACTACTGCTGTTTTTAGGACATAAGACAGCGTTTTTGCTATCGTCAAAGAAACCCTGATGCCGGTATAGGAACCTGGTCCAAGAATAACGGCTATTCCTTTAAAATCCGTTAATTTTATACCGACATTGTATATTATTTCGTCTAACTGCTTAAAAATAAGAACGGAATGTTTTTCATGAAAATCCGATATCGATTCCGAAAGAATATTAAAATTTTCATCGGCTGCCAACAGGTTGGAATAACCGTTGGAACTGTCCATAGATAAAAACATATAAAAAAATTTAAGTTTTTATGGCGCGCAATATGTCGTTGTAAGAAACAAACAGAAGCAGCAATATTAAGAACGCAAAACCTATTTTAACCGCAGTTTCCTGAAATTTAACGCTTAACGGACTCCTCTTTACCATTTCTATAATCGAAAATAACAGGTGTCCTCCGTCCAACGCGGGAATAGGAAAGAGGTTTACAAGACCTATATTAACGCTGATGAATGCTACGAAATAAAAAAAATCGGAAACTCCCAAACCGGCTGCTCGTCCGGAAAGCTGAGCTATCATTATAGGCCCTCCCAGATCGCTTGCAGGAAGTTTCCCTGTTATCAGATAAAAAAGACTGACTATAGTAATATAAATAATAAACCATATCTCTTTTAATGCTGAATAAAAAGAATCGAAGAAACCGTCGTATCTATAAAAAACCGCGTTTTTTGAATTTGAAGGGGTTATTCCTATGATATATCTATTTATTTTTTGCTTATATATATTAAAGCCGGATATTAATTGAGGCTTAACCGATACGAAAGAACGGATAATTTTGTTTCCTATTTTTTCTTCTACTCCAAGTTTTAAAGTTTTTTTTCCGTATTTTTCTATGTTTTCTGCTAAACCAGCCCAAGAATGAACCTTTATGCCGTTAACGCTTGTAATAATTTCGCCTTTTTTAAGTCCGGCCTTTACGGCGGGTTTGCCTTTCATAAGGCCGCCTATGACAGGTTTTAAAACGGGCCTTCCGGACATAAAAATAATTGTAAATATAAGAGCCGCCAAAAGAAAATTAAAAAACGGCCCGCAAAATATTATAAGGAACTTTTTATATGGCGAAAGACTGCTGTATGAACGTTCCTTGTCTTCGGGAGGCAATTCTTCCGACGGGTCTTCTCCTGTAAGCTTAACGTATCCGCCGAGCGGAAGCGCAGAAATAAGGTATTCCGTTTCCCCTATCTGCCTGCCGAAAACTTTAGGCCCAAAACCCAAGGAAAACTTCTCGACTTTTACGCCTAATTTTTTCGCTACTATAAAGTGTCCAAACTCGTGGATGAGAACTATAATACTTATTACTATTAAAAATGCTAATATATCGTACGTTATACTCTCAAACATGTTTTATTTTTTTTATTATTCGGTTTATTTAAAATTATTTAATTTTATTATATTTTTTTTTCATTAAAAATGCAATTTTTTAATTTTTTTACTTCCTTAAAGTTATTCCAAAACGATTATTCAGTTCGTTAACTAATCCGTCCCTTAATTCATTGACCTCCTCCATAGTAAGCGTTCTATCGTCGGCAATAGCGTCGTATCTGATAAGAAAAGATATTTTGCCTTCATCTATCTGTTTGCCCGTATAAACATCTTCAAGCCTGACGTTTTTAATTAACGCCGAATATCCTTTAATTAATTTTTCTACAGAAGCATACTCGATGCTTCCATCGCAAACTATCGAAATGTCTTGTTCAATCTCAGGATATCTGGTCGGCGGTATGAAAGTTTTTTTATTCGAGATATATTCTTTAATATGGTCCAAATCAAGCTCGAACGCAAAAACCTTGCTTTCTATTTTAAATTCGTCTAATATTTCTTTCTTAATTTCGCCTAAAATTCCGACTTTAGCTTTGCCGGCGGCAATTTCCAATGACGCATTTTCGTTATAAAAACTTGCCGCCGATGTTTTGTCGAACGAAAATTTTTTTATTCCGGATTCTTTAAGTAAAAATTCGATGATGCCTTTTCCTGTATAAAATTCAGTATCGCGGCTTGAACTCTTAATACCTGTGCAGACGCATCCGCATAAAACGTTTTTTTCGTTAACCGGCATACCGTCGGTCTTTTCTCCTATATATGCTTTTCCTATTTCAAATATCTTAATATTTTTATATCTTCTGGAATTTTGCTGGACAGACCTGAGTATATCGGGTATAAGATTTATCCTGAAAAAAGCATAATCCGCGGAAATAGAATTTTTAAGCTCTAAAACCAAATTTCTGTCTATGGAAGAATTCACAACCGATATATTTATTTCTTTTTCGCCCGTAAGCGACGGCGAAATTATTTCGGTAAATCCGGCATATCTTAACAAATTTCTGTACAGCCTGTATGTTTCGAAATTTGCGTTTTTTAACGGAGGAGCAAGTACGCCTAAAGGCATAGATGACTTTATGTTATCGTAACCGTATATTCTTAAGATATCTTCGTATATATTTACGGTTTCGCCGATATCCGTCCTGAAATAAGGCGGGGAAACCTTAATGGTATTATTTTCTTCGGCAGAAGGTTCGACATGATAACCTAGGTTAGACAAAACGGTATGAGCTTTTTTATTTACTGCCGAATCGCCCGAAAATTCCGACAAGACGCTAAGGTCTATTTCATAAATTTTAGAAGTTTTATCTTCCTTTATATCGTAAGCATAGCAGGTAACTTTAATATCGCCCTCATATTTGCGAAGAAGTTGGAGAAAACGTTTTATAGCATATATACTTAAAGCAGGGCTTATTCCTTTTTCAAAACGCGTCGAAGCATCCGTCCTTAAAGAAAGGGTTCTTGACGTCTTTCTTATTTTAGACATATTGAAATTAGCTGATTCTACGATAATATCGGCGGTACCTTCATCTATTTCACTGTTTGCGGAACCCATTATTCCGGCTATAGCGATAATTTTATTTTTATCGGCTATAACTATATCTTCATCCGATAATTTTCTTTCTTTTCCGTCTAAAGTAACGGCGATCTCGCCTTTTAACGCAAACCGCACGTTAATTGCGTTTCCGTCAAGTTTTGAAGCGTCGAATGCATGGAGGGGCTGTGAAGTTTCCATCATTACGATATTGGTTAAATCGACGATATTATTAATAGGTCTTATGCCGCTTTTCATGAGCTTATTTTTTATATGTAAATCGGATTCTTTTATTTTTAAACCAGATATTTTTACCGCTATATAAGACGGCGCTATTTTCCCGTCGGCTATATTAACGCTTAATTCGTTTCTATCGGAAGCATATTTTTCGCCGGCGCTTATATTAAAGCCTTCGTATATTTCAGGTAAAACTATCTTTTTATCTAATATTGCCGCTAACTCATACGCAAATCCCATAATCCCAAAAAGATCCGGTCTGTTTGGCTCAAGATCGAACTCTAAAACCGTATCGTCAAGTTCAAAAATATCGTATGCAGACATACCTGTTTCTAAAAAAGGAAACTCTGCTATCGAATCAATATTTAACTGCAGTCCTAAATCTTTTTCCGAGCAGAAAGCGGCTTCGGAAACCACGCCGAATATAGCTTTGTCCCTAATTTTTAATCCGTGGTCGAATAACGTCCCTTTTGTAGCTATCAGGGGTTTATCTCCAACTTTTACTTTAAGCCCCTCTTTAGTAAACACTATCCTTTTCACTCCTAAGGTTTCTCCTGCGTAAACTTCGGCTATGCCGAACTTATCGCTGGAAGGATGCGGCGCAATGCTTTTTATTTCGCCAAGTACGATATTTTGAAACGATTTTTTTTGCAAATAATAAGGAAATATTTTTTCTACCTCCATAGTTCTGCCGTTTAAAAGAGAGGCTACTTTTTCGGGCTCTGTTTTAAAATAAACAAATTCTTTAAGCCAGTTTAAGCTTACTTTCAATTTTAATTCCTCCGGTTATTTTATGAAAAAGGTGTCAGATTAATTTTACGCAAAATTTTTTATCTTTAATTGTTTATTTTCGTACGCGTAAAATAAAATCTGACACCTTTTTCATAGATATTTTATAGTCATTATAACATATTCAAGAGGTTTTTGTCGTTCTATTACAGGATTAAAGTTTCTTTTATCTTTTCCATTTTGTTATGGATACAGAATTGAATTCTGTCCCTTTCCATTTTGATACGGTGCCAGAATTGAATTCTGGCACCGTATCTATATAATGTCAAACAGACCCGGCTGTATCAGGCGGTCGTCTTCGACAAACTTTTCCGCGTAAAGTTTATTATGGACATCATGCATTTCTTCTAAAGACGCACCTAAATCCGGAATAAAATCTCCACACAACTTTATTCCGAAAACCCCGACTTGTCCGTAGAGCGATTTCAATCCTTCATTTTCATATGAATTCATTAAATTTAAGTTATATTCCGGAATAAAAACCGGACGCTTTTGTTTAATAGAAAAACCGCAAGTTTTCATAGTTCCGCTTTTTAAAGGCGAAGATAAAGCAAAAGTTCCAAGCGAAGACCCGCTCTGTAGCCTGTCTCTCGCCACTAAATTTTTGGAAGATATATGTTCGTGCGGCGAAAGCTCCGAAACTAGCGCTCCTCCGTTAAATATTATGTCATTATATAAATCCCTGTTCTCAGGGGGATATAACGAAGAAAGAAGTCCCGAACCCAAAAAAGCTATAGTATATCCGTTGTTTTTTAATGCAGCCCGATGGGCCGCCGAATCTATTCCTAAGGCAAGTCCGCTTATTATAGCATAACCTGAAGAACATAGTTCCGAGGTTATATCCTCCGCCAGTTTAATCGCATATTTGGGCGGTTTTCTCTGTCCTATAACCGCCGCCGCTAATTTTAAGTCCTCTTTTAATGCCCCTTTATAATACAGAACTAAAGGCTTATTTTTAATTTTGCGTAAATTTGCAGGATATAAAGAAGAATTAAAAGTTATTATTTTAACGCCGTTTTTAGAAGCCTCGTCAATTTCTTTTATGGCATCGAAAAAAGCCGTTTTTATAATTCTTTGGTTTATTAATATCTTAACGTAATCTATTTTTAAACCTGTTTTAATAAAATCGGACTTATCGGCGTTAAAAATTTCGCGTGGACTGCCGAATGCATTAATTAGAAACATTATATGCCTGTTCTGCAGACCTTTGATTTTTTTAAGAGCTAAAGTGCATATAATATCGTCCATCAAATATCCCTGCCCGTAAAATTTATAATATCTTCCTCCGTGGGCGTTTTACCGAGAAATATTCCCGTTACCGCACTTGCCCCCTCTTTTAATAACGCGTTTTTTATAAGTTTAAAAGTCGTTCCCGTAGTTATAATATCGTCGAAAATTATTATTTTTTTTGATTTATAATTATATTTATATTCGAATGATATATTATTCGAATCCATTTTTTTTAATTCTATATTATTTTCGATATGCCCGGGTTTGTGTCCTTTGGTGCATACAATGGCCTTTTCGTAAGTAGCAATGGTTCCCAGCGCCGCAAGATACAAGCATACCTGAGAATTAGGATAAACGTCTAAATATGAATTGCTCGGCGGAACCGGAAGTATCAAATCGTAAAAATAAAAATAATTATATATAATATTGTTTAATATTTTAATATAAAAAGCTATAGCCTTGGAATCTCCTTTTTTATATTTTAAAATTAAGTCTGAATATTTTACGCTTTGCGGTAATTTGCCTTGATTGGGAGCAATTTTTTTATTTTTAGGAATATAATAATCTAAATAAAAATATTCTCCGTTGCCGCCGGTTTTTATATTTATATTATTTTGAAGCATTATCTGAATATATTATTATTAATAATCCTTATAGTAGATTTTTAAAATTAAATCGTTAATGAACCGACAATTTAATATGATAAATCTTTATCTTAAAAATTTCAATTTCAATATATATAACTCCATAGGAATACTGCTTTCTTCAGAAAATGAATGCAGGCGTTTTATTAAAAAAATTGAAGATTTAAACCTAAACTGCGGATTTTTTACTTTCGAAGATTTAAAAAAAAAATTTAATATCTACGGAGCGATTGAATCCCCGTTAAGTTTTCCTTTTAAAAATATCAAAAACGTTTTATCGACAAAAGCGGTTTTTTTAAGCAGCATAACACTAAATTCGCTTTCGGACGCCGTCTTATTAAACGCCGTCTGCGACTTTGCATTAAACAACGGCGTTATTTTCTCCATAGTAACGGAAACGGCTTTTAATACCGTAGAAGATTTAACTAATTTATATGGCAATATGCGCATCGAAAAAAAATATTACGAAAATTTAATAATAGATATTTATAAATCGCGTTTAAAAATGCTTTTAAAAACAAGAATTTTAGCTTCCGGAAAAAACGAAGGATACACCGAATCTATGGACTTGTTTATCCGTAAAATGAAAACTATAGGTTTTAATCCTAAAATTAATAATACAAATTTAATTTTTTTAAATTCGGAAAAATTTGCCGTAAATATTAACATAGCCCCGCTGCCGCAAGATATATCGCGGGCCGAAAAAAAGGCGGAATCCGTTTCTCGAAATGAAATTACTTTAAATACAAATTTATACGATATGCACTTTTACCAAAAAGAACTTTTTAATAAAATTAAAATATTTTTAAATACCGCTAAAAATTTGAAAGAAGGAACGGTTTTAAAAAGAAGCGGCAGAACGACCGAAAAAAAGACATCATTTTCGGATCTAAGCAAAATTCAAAAAATATCGATAAAAGAAACAAATACGGCACAACTTATAATAGCAGGCGCAGGCGCAGGCAAAACTAAAGTAATAGTCGATAAATTCTTATATTTATTAAATTTTTTTTCCGCAGGTTCAATACTTATTCTGACTTTCACCAATAATGCCGTAACCGAAATAAAAATCAGGATAGCAAAAAAATTAAATATTAGCGAATACGGAACCTTTATAAACGATAAGATCTTAAATATTTCAACCTACCACAGTTTTTTCTATTCGATAATAAAAGAATTTTATAGCGAACTCGGATATAAATCCGCTCCTTCGGTTTCAGATAAAAAAAAGGAAACGAACGACGCCGGCGATAAATATGCCGATGAATTATCTATATCTTACGACGAAATTATTTTAAATATAATCAAGCTGTTTAAAAACGACTTTATAGCAAACGAAATATCGTCAAGATTTAAATATATATTAGTCGATGAATATCAGGATTTGGATTTTTTAAGCGACTATTTAATAAAAAAAATAGATGCGGGCAAGGGTAAAGTTATGTATGCCGGAGACGACGACCAGTCGATATACGGATTTAATGGAGGAGATTTTTTTAACATTCTGACGTTCGACCTGTTTTTTTCTTCAGGCAAAGTATTCGTTTTTCAGAATAATTACAGGTCAAACCGGACGATCGTAGAATTTTGCAATTCAATATTGAATAACATAAAATTAAGGTATCCAAAAAAATTAATTGCAGAAAATAATGCAGTACAAGATGCTGCGGTCGATATTATCTGTTTTAAAAATAAAAGCGAAGAAGAAAATTTTATAGCAAAAAAAGCGGCAGGTTATTTTAAAACCGGAAAAAAGATTGTAGTTTTAGTAAGAACTAAAAGGGAGAAAGCTAAATTTCTGGCTATTCCGAATTTAGCCGATTTTTGCTCGGTATCGACCATTCATGCCGGCAAAGGTTTGGAGTATGATATCGTATTTATTTCCGGAGCGTCAAAAAACAATATATCCCGCTTAGAAAACGCTAACTTAATGGGGGGCGGCAGGCCGTCCTATTTTAAAATTCATCCCTTCGTAAATTTTTTTAAAACAAACTATCCGTTTAAAATGACCGATATATTAATCGACGACGAGATAAGGCTTTTTTACGTTGCGGCTTCAAGGGCTAAAGAAAAACTTTATATAACGTATTCCGGAGAAATTTCGGATTTCTTAGAACTTTAAAACTGGTTTAAGATATCGAGGCTTCCCTGATATAAAAGCCTCAAGTCGTTAATATTATATTTAAGCATAACTATTCTGTCGAATCCCATTCCAAACGCAAAGCCTTTATATCCTTGCGGGTCTATGCCTGCATATTTAAAAACGTTCGGATGCACCATTCCGCATGGAATTACTTCTATCCAGCCAGTATTTTTACATACTCCGCAGCCCCTTCCGCCGCAGAATACGCACTCTATATCAAGGTCTAAACCAGGTTCTACAAAAGGATAAAAAGCAGGCCTAAAGCGTGTTTTTCTTGCGCCGAGAAGGTGTTTTACGGTCTCTTCCAATATTCCTTTTAAATCCGAAAGTTTAACGTTTTTATCTACGAAAAGTCCTTCCATTTGATTAAACATAAAAAGGTGCGTCGCATCCACGGCTTCATATCTGTAACATCTGCCCGGCGCTATTATTCTTAAGGGCAGCACTTTTTTTTCGAGGGTTCGAGCCTGAACGCTCGACGTATGCGTTCTCGGCACCAAACCGTTCAGCAGATAAAAAGTATCCCATACGTCTCTTGCGGGATGATCCGCCGGAATATTTAACGCGTCGAAATTATAATAAGTAGTTTCTATTTCAGGACCTTCGACTATCTCGAAACCCATAGACGTAAAAAAATCGGCCGCTTCTTCCAATACTGCAGTTATCGGGTGTTTATGAAATCTTTCTATCTGTTTTCCGGGTATAGTAAGGTCTATTTTATATTCGGCGAAAAATTTTTTATTTTCGCATGAAGAAAGTTCGGATTTTTTTGTATTGTAAATCGCTTCTATCTCGTTTTTGACTTCGTTCGATTTTTTTCCTATAATTTTTTTTTCTTCTATAGAATATGAACCGATATTATGTAAAATCTCCGTCAGCCTGCCTTTTTTTCCCATAAAAGCCTTAAAGATTCCGTCTAATTCGCTTAACTCCTTGGCGAAATCCAAAGATTTCTTTGCTTCTTCGGATATTTTATTTATAGTTTCTATAATTTCTATGTTTTTATCCATCGTTATATATTACCAAACTTCATATAATTATTTCAACAAAGTTTTTTATCCCGTTACTTTATTTCTGCCTGATTCTTTTGCCCTGTATAAATTATCGTCTGCAATTTTCAGCATGCTGTTTAATATTTCGTCCGGGTCGTAATTTATTTCTTTAATTTCCCCGCTCTTATCTTGAAAAAACTGTTCTATGCCGGAAACTCCTATGGATATGGTAATATTCAAATTTAAATTGTCTTTCGGCGTATAAATTTTATTTTCTATATAAACCCTTAATTTTTCCATTAAATTCATAGCTTTTTCTTTACTTGTATCCGGTAAAACTACGACGAATTCATCGCCGCCGTATCTTGTTATTATATCCTGTTTTCTGAGTAAAACGCTTTTTAAATCGTTGGTAAATTCGACCAGCATTATGTCGCCTATATTGTGTCCGTAATTATCGTTTATATTTTTAAATTTATCTATGTCCAATATGGCAAAAGAAAGATTCGTCGAATTTCTCGATGCCCTTACTATTTCTCTTTTTACGAACTCGTACATAAATCTTCTGTTATGTATGCCCGTTAAAGAATCCGTAAGCGCCAGCTCTCTATTTGTTTCTATTAATATCAGCTTTGCAAAAACCGGAGATGCTATGTTTATTATCTCTTTTATCAAGTCGATAATTTCTTGGGTAAAGAAATGCTTATCTTCGGAATCTATAGAAATAGTGCCTGCTAATTCATCGCTGATTTTAAGCGGAAAGCACGTATAACTGCCAACAGTTCCCTTAAATTCGCAACTATTTATGATATCGTCCGTATCGTTATTTTTTTCGTTTTTTAAAAGTTTGCAGCTCGACAGATAATCTTCGTATTCGATATTTGCCGTTTTCAGTATAATTTTATCCGCATTTTCGGAATTGTCCGTTTCCGGCGTCGAGCCTTTTTTCCTGTCGTAAATCAAAGAAGTGACGGTTTTTTTATTAACGGTGTCGAACATGTTAATATGCAGGGAATCCGCTACGCCGCCACCCTGTTTTTTTATAGAGCACAGACCTTCCGCAAAAGTTTTGACGGCATATTCAAGGGTAAAAACCATGGATAGTTTATATGACAGATTGTTTAACAGATTGAGTCTTTTTATATTATTTTTTAGATTCGTTATGTCTCCAAATACAAGAAGCCTTATAACTTTTTTATCTTTAGTCGTAAATAGATTGGACTTCATACTGAGTATAACGCCGTTTTTAAGATTAATTTCTACGCTTTCCAAAGTAGCGGCGTACATGTTATTTATATAAGTTTCAAATATTTTTTGAGCAAAATATTCGTCTTCAAAAGCGTTCTTAATTTTTTCGTAAAATTCATTTAAGCCGAACAAAGTCGAAAATTTGCTTATCTTAAAAACATTGGCAAAATAATCGTTGTAAAGATTAACCGTTTTATCGGTTAAATTAATAGAGACGATACCGAACTCAATCATCTTATTTATTAGGCTTTCCCTGTTTTCTAAAAGCTCTAAGGAATAATCTAATTTTTCAAAAAGCGCATTGATCTCAAAATATTCGGCTAAAAAGTTTATGCCGTTTTTAAAAAATTCTAAATCTTCGCCATAAAACGATGCGCTTCTTTTAATTACGCCGGTTATAGCCATATATCTTCTGTTTTCTGTTCCTTCAAACGAATAAAGAATTATATCTCTCACGCCTTTACTCTTAAAATATTCCGTAGCAAAATCGTCCTCTTGATAATTATATGCTTCAAGCCTGTTTTCAATTATCCGCTTCTTAACGAACTCCGTAGTAACCGGCTCAATCGTGCTTTTGTCTAAGTTTAAAACCCACTTATCAGAAAATATGCCTTTTATAATTTCGTTTTTGACGGCGTTAAAAACGATAAATTCGGCAAAATCCGTCTGCATATTATCTTCCATATCGTTTAAAAATTTTTGTAGAAATGCTTCACCGCTTAATTCCTGCCCGTTTTGGCCGCCTGATTCACCGGAATAAACAAAATTTCCGTTAGCGGTCTTTTCGCTTTCTTTGGCTGTTTCTTGTCTTCTCGTCATTGAAAGCAATATCTGCTCGGCAATTTTAGATAAAAGAGACTGTCTTTTAATATTTTGCAGGTAAGTTATCAGATATCCCGCATAATTTGATAGATTAAAAATTGCGCTGGCTTTAACATCGTCGAAAGCGCCTTTCTTGCTTGAATAAATTGCAATTATGCCGATAACGCGGCCATGCATTATTAAAGGAAAGGAGCCTGCCGATAAAAATTTAAATTCTAAAAGTTTAGTTTTGTAACGGGCGGGTATAGTCGTATCATTTTCTACGTCGTTTATTATGGCGTAATTTTGCAATTTTATAGATTTTGCCGTTAAATTTTGCAAATATTCGGAATTACTTAAACTTTCGCCGTATTGAAGAATCAAATTTTTCACGTAATCGAAATCGTTATTATAAACGTTTATTATTTTTACTTCCTTTTTGTCTTCGTCTAAAACGCCGAACCATGCATAACTGTATCCCATTTTTTCGACTATCAGGTTAATAAGTTTAAACGTAAACGAATTAAAATCGTCCTTTTCGGAAACGGTTCTGGAAAAATCGTTTATGCTGGACACTATAAGGCTGTTCTCTTTCTGTTTTAGCGCTATTGCGTTATTTAAAACGGTTATAGCTTTAGCAAATTCATAAAATTCGTTTTCCCTGTTTTTATATTTATCCGCAAGGTCCAATTCTTTCGGGTTGTTAGGGTC
Source organism: bacterium (assembly GCA_021822485.1). Taxonomy (GTDB): domain Bacteria; phylum SZUA-79; class SZUA-79; order Acidulodesulfobacterales; family Acidulodesulfobacteraceae; genus Acidulodesulfobacterium_A. The sequence continues at coordinate 56,216 of JAKAQP010000005.1, read as the reverse complement.
TATACTCTCTATGCTTTTCAAAAGGTCATAGAAAGGCTTTGAAAATCTTTTGTCTATTAAAATAAAAATCAGTATAGTTAAAATATATAACGCTATAAAAAAAATTATAGACGTATAAAGTTTAGAAAGATGCCTGAACCATGTATATTGCTTTATGCCGGCGCCGAATATTCCTATAATTTTACCGCCGTAATTTTTTATCGGTACGTTATATACATAAAAAGGCGTGCCGTCCACGTTTAGCGATGCATAAACGCTTATGCCTTTCTCTAAAACCGGAATCTGTTTTTTTGTCAGATTCTGCCCCAGACCTTCATATTTATTATTTTTAACAAAAGAGATAGCAGACCTTTTGGAACCGTAATAAATACCGAGATTTGAAGGTATATGTTTTTTTATTCGGATATTTTTTAAATAATCGCTGGTTATATGTTTGTTTAGAATAATCAAATAACCGCTATTTTTATGCAGCAGGCGATAAATCACCGTAATATTTATGAGTCTGTCGGGCTTATCTCTTCCGAAGCCCGTAAATATGTGACGGTTTTTTGTAGATATTATTCTTTTCAATTTTCCGTAATATTTCTTCGATATTTTAAGTTTTTTGGGATATTTCTTATATTTAAATTTTTTAATGTAATCTATTTTTCCGCTTTCTATTTTTACTAAGATTATGTCGGATATTCTTTTATAATCAACCGTCTTTCTGATGAACCCGCTTTTAAAATTATGGGCTATGATATCGTTGGCTTTTTCAAGCATATAATTTCTTTCGCTTAAAAAAGCCATAGTTCCAGACATTAAATTTGATTTTAACTGTTCTTTTAAAGATTTTCGGCTGTATATGGCAACATAGTGAAGGGCTATAGATATTCCTATCGAAAAAATAATAATATTCGACAGGATAAAGAGGAAATAAATTTTAAATTTTATAGAATTAACTTTTATTTTCGGCATTTTTTTTTGGTTTATTTAGAATAAGTAAAGTAAAAAAAAATATATACCCTCTCTTATTAGTATATAGCTAAATTGCTTAATTTCAAAGAATAAATGAACAAATCCCGATTTATAAAAAAAATGCAGAAAATTGAATTTAATTCTATTTCAAGAAAATACCTTTGAAAGGATTTGCGTAAAAAAGAATAAACGTAATCAGCAGGGCATAAAGCGCTAAGGATTCCATAATAGCCATACCGGTTATCATCCAGACGATTAATTTTTTCTCCATGCCGGGATTTCTTCCCATTGATTCAAGCGCTCCTCTTACAGCGTTTCCCATGCCTACACCTGCGCCGATAACGCCGAGTCCTATAGCTAAACCGCCGCCGAGAGCCGAAAGGCCGAAAAATAAGCTTTTAGACAATAATACGGAACTATTCGCCGCGTGCTGCTGAACGGGTGCCGTAGCGGCTATGGCTTTCGCCGCAAAACATTTTACTCCGTAAACGGAAACTGATAAAAAAGTCAGGATAAAAACGAGATATTTCATAATTTAACAAACCTCCGGTTTAATTTTATAAGTTTAATTCTAATGTTCTTCTTCTAACGACAGCGCAATATATATAATTGCAAGAAGATAAAACACAAACGCCTGCATTAAATCCGTAAATATCTGCATATACATCATAATTGCTGGAATTGCCCATGGAAGAAGGAACAGCAAAACGGTAACCATAAACTCTTCCGCAAAAATATTTGCAAATAAACGCAGGGCATGCGAAAAAGGACGGGATAATGCCGACATAATTTCGATTATTATCATTATCGGCGCAATTATTAAAAGCGGTCCTAAAAATTTTTTTACGTATTTAGCCTTATGTTTTTTAATGCCTACCGCATGAGAAAGAAAGAAAACTATTAAAGCCAGCGCCGCAGTCGTATCTATAGTCGCCGTAGGCGAAGTAAAGCCGGGTATAGAACCTATCAAATTTGAAAAAAGGATAAATACCGAAAAAGAGGCGATTAACGGCAAATATACCGCTCCTTCTTCACCTATGATTTCTTTTAAAAAATATTCCGTCATTATATAAATAAGCTCAAAAAAGCTCTGTAAACCTCCCGGCACCACCTTAAGACTTCTTCCGGCAATAAAGGCAACTGTCAGTATACCCGCCATAACTATGACGGTCATAGTCCAGTAAACCGGTATTCCCTGTATGTGAATTAAAATTGGAGCTTTTAACATATTTTTATTATTTATTAAAATGTCGTTTATTCTAAAAAATAGTTATTCTTCAACCGAATAGTTAATAGTTTGCCCGAAAGGAATAAACAATAACGCTGCTGAAATTGGAGTTACGGTAATCCCAACTGCTATTAAAATAAAATTAAGATTAATTAACTTATTCAATATTATAAAAAAAACCGTTACTATGAGCAAGTCTTTTATTAGATTTAAATTTAATTTAAAAGGTTTAATTTTTTTAATATTTTTAAAAATATATAGCGTAGTATCTGTAAACAAAAAAAACGATACTACGAATCCTATAAATATACCCCCAATGCCGATTATTTTTGGAGAAATTATATTAATCGACAGTGACGATAATAAAACAATAATAGCTCCGTAAGTAAAAGTTTTCGATATAATCTGAAATTTTAACGTTTTTTTACGGTTTTTCATTAAGCTCTCTTTTAACGGCTTTATATATTTCATAAATACCGGCGATAAAACCCAATATGGCAAAAATTGCTAAAAAAAGGTACTTAAAATTGAAATACTTATCTATTTCTATTCCTATAAAAAGACCTATTAAAACGGATATAATTAAATTTAACCCCAAAGAGCTCATTCTTGCAATCTGTTTTATAAATTCTTTGTCCATTTATTTCTAATTAATAATTAATATAAATAAATAAAGGCATTTACCGTATTTTAATTATATCATTTATTACGATATAAAATATATTAATACGATAAATGCCCTAAAACTGCCTTAAGTAAACCGCCTTGCTAAAGATTATTTTTTAGCGGCTTTTTTAGAAACTTTCTTCATTTTTTCCGTTTTAGCCGGTTTTGCGGCATTAGACGGAGTTCCCCATGGCAAAGACGCAGGAGGAGTCCATTTTTTATGTTCTTTTGCTAAATGCTGATTATACGCTATGATATTTAATGAATTTAAATAATGTATAACTGTTTTCGCCTCGGCAATAGTAATAGGGCATCCGTTAGTATCTTTCATTTGATGAATAACTAAATGTTCCCAGGGCCCGTATGCTTTTCCGTTATACCTTTCGACTCTGTTTAACGTATGACATATAACGCATTTATCGTGTAAAAGACTAAACCCTTTTTTAACCGGCCATGGATAAACAACCGGCGGTACGTATTTGGTTCCGTTCAGGTTCATGGTCTGATAAATAATCCTGTTTGTACCCCTTGCGGCAATTTTCATATATCCCATAACAGGAACGTTAACCGCTACGCACAATCCGCCTAATATTAAGAAAATTTGAGGAAATTTGGAAATATTCCCAAATTTAAAATTAGGCGTCAGGTCTTTTAAATAATAGCCGAGAACTAAAAAACCCGTAACAAATAATCCTGCCAGCGACAGATATTTAACAGGCTGCATGTTGCCAAGCTCACCCATAGTTGTAGGTAGCATTCCAAAACCTAAAGAAACAAGACCGACTATTATAAGAAATATAATTAAACCGACCGAAACCGTAGGTTTATTTTTATCCCGCCCATTTATAAGTTTCCACAGCATATATATAAATTCGAGTATTAAAGCCCCGCCTGTCGTTCCCATGAACGTGTACATTATCCACTGATATTTTCCGAGCATTATCCTGTTAAAACCGTGACTCGACGTTGCCCTGAAGTGCTTAAACCAGCCAAAGTATATTACCGGATACATAACTAAAAACATAACGGTTATAATGCTGGCAAACGAACCCAACCAGTCGTAAAATTCTTTGTCTTCCTGTTTCGAAGAGATTATGTATCTTATTCCCGCCCATATAGCAAGCAATGCGCCTGACAGGGCAAAAATTTCGATATTTTTTTCTATTATTAAAAGCAGAACCATCGGAGTTCTGATAGCGGTCTGCGGAGTCGGCCCAATGGTATAGCTTTCTGAAATAGTATAAAAAACGTCGGATGCAAAACCCGCCAAAAATGCAATTATGCCGATAAATATATTCCAACCCTGATGTTTTCCCTGGCCTTTTCTGTCAAAACCTACATAATATAAGGCTCCGAGAACAAGAAACACAAGCAAAAAATCCATCGATAACGCTATTACTCCGGGCTGTAATTTATTAATAAGTATCCAAAAATTAGGAATTCCGTTTCTTAGAAGGCTTAAGAAGTAAAAATAAATTATAGTCTGTATCGTACCTATAACTAAGGCGCACATTATCAGCGGCTTAGCAAGCCTGAAATACCGGTCTTCTTTTTTAAATATCCCTATATACTGGGATATAAAGGCAATCGCCATAAAGCCGAGCGCGAGCCTGTTTATAAATAGATTTATTATATCTATAACACCTAAATTCATCGTATTTACTCCTCTTTATTTATACGGTAGCAGGCGCTTTTGGTTCGCCGCCGATTAATGTTAAGTAAACTAACAAAAGGAGAAACAAAATCCCAAGCACGGTTGCCGCAGGTCTTTTAAAAGGACTTCTTTCGTGCCCCCTGTCGATAAAAGGCAATGCAAAGAGTATCGCAAAACCTAACGATGGAACAAGAAATGTGGAAAATATTATAAGTCCGTGACCGGGGAAATATTTAAGAAGTTCCTCGTTTGCCAAGAAATACCAGTCGGCTTCCGGCGCAAAATTTAAAGCAAGAGGTCTGTACATAGGCCCTATAGCCGCTCCAAAATAAACGGCGAGGAAATAAATCACGGCAAATACTCCCAGCGCAACAATCATGTCTTTAAACAGTTGGTCAGGGAAAAATGGAACGGTTGCATCCGCATGTTTCCATTTGTTAACATCGTCGTCGGGCAATTTGCTGTTTTTGTATTCCAGCGCCATACCCTGCTCTCCGGTCTTCCTAACCAAGAAAATATGTATCGGTATGAACATAATCACTACTATAGGTAAAAGCCAAACGTGAATAGCAAATATATGCTGCATAGTTAAAACCGATGTTTCGGTTCCGCCTTTTACTAAAATCCTTATAAAGCCTCCTATGAGCGGCACATGGGATGCTACGTTATCTAAAACGTTTATCGTCCACCACGAATTTTCGTTTCCTACGAGCATATATCCGGTCAAACCGAGTATAACTACGATGGAAAATAAAACCATTCCTGCAACCCACTGCATTTCTCTAGGTTTTTTATAAGAACCTGAAAAATAAACCCTGGACATATGCACGAGAAGGATGAAAATCATCGTAAATGCACCCCATAAGTGGATGCCGAGCAAAATATTACCCATTAAAACATGATGCTTTAAAAAATAAGTGGAGTTTCTTGCCATAGGAAAATAAGGTACGTAATAGAATAAAAGGAAGATTCCGGTTACGACCTGAATTATGAAAAGAAAAGCCAGCAAACTGCCGAAAGTATATGCCCATCCGCCTCTTGCGGGGATTCTTTCGCCGTTAAACTCGTTTATTAGTTCGGTAAGACCAATTCTTTCGTCAAACCATTCCTGAATTTTTTTAAACATCAGACCCCCCTATCCTTTGGATTATCCATAAACTTATTTTGAATTAAAACTGTACCGTTATTTAATTTGTGAACCCACCTATATAAAGGTCTTGGCGGCGGTCCTCCGACTACTTTGCCGAGAACGTTAAACATACCGCCGTGGCATGGACATAAGAATTTTTGTCTTGCGGCTATCCAGTGAAGAGGACATCCTAAATGCGTACATTGATTTGAAAAAAAATAAAGTTTACCGGTTATATCTTTAACTACTACAACCTGTCTTGGAAGCGTGTTTATAGTCCACCCTTCTTTGACTCTGAAATAGACCGGAATAAATTTTGGCGTTAAGGGCTTGATTTTTTTTAAATCGTCAATTTTACCGAGTTCAGCCCATACTATGTCTCTTTTTTTAAACAGCGGACTTAAAATCGTGCCAAGTATAGGTATTGCAACGGCAACGCCTATTACAGCCGAAATTAATCCGATTACGACGGTCATAAAAGTTCGCCTTGACGGCGAATCTTCCGAACTTTTAGTCATTTTACCCCCCTTATTAAAATAATTTATTTAATTATGCATATGGTTTTAACCCTTAAAATCCGCGGTATTTTTTAAAACACTAAATATAATTTTTTATCACTTAAGAAGCAAAAAGTCAATATATTTTTTTGGCTTTATCTTTGAAATATTGGATTAAACAGGTATTTACCGATGGACGAGCCGTCGTTATGAGCCATATCTTCGGGCGTTCCCGCAGCTATTATCCTGCCGCCGCCTTCGCCGCCTTCCGGCCCCATATCTATTATATAATCTGCTGACTTTATGATGTCTAAGTTATGCTCTATTACTATGACCGTGTTTCCTGCTTCTACAAGAAGGTTTAATATGGTCAAAAGCTTGCCGATATCGTCGAAATGGAGTCCGGTCGTCGGTTCGTCAAGTATATATAATGTTTTATACTGTCCCGGCCTCGATAATTCTTTCGACAGCTTTATTCTCTGGGCTTCGCCTCCCGAAAGCGTAGTTGCAAGCTGGCCGAGATTTATATAATCCAATCCGACGTCTATCAAAAATTTTAATTTATGGGCAAGCGGCGGAATAGCGTTAAAAAAATCGTAAGCTTCTTTCACCGTCATATTTAAAACATCGTAAATATTTTTATTTTTGTATATGATTTCTAAAGTAGGAGCATTATATCTTTTACCTTTGCATATGTCGCACATAACATAAACGTCTGGCATAAAAAGCATTTCTATTTTTTTTACGCCGTCGCCGCTGCAGGCCTCGCATCTTCCTCCTTTAACGTTAAAACTGAATCTGCCTGGATCGTAGCCTCTTGATTTAGATTCTTTAATGCCGGCGAAAATTTCCCTTATTAAAGTAAAGATTCCTGTATAAGTTGCGGGATTAGACCTTGGCGTTCTTCCTATAGGCGACTGGTCTATATTGACTACTCTGTCGAAATAATTTACGTTCTTAATATCGTCAACCTTGAACCGCTTAAAATCGGCCGTATAACCGTTCTTATATGCAAATACGGCCTGATATAGCGTATCCAAAATTAAAGTGCTTTTTCCCGACCCTGAAACTCCTGTTATGCATACGAAATTATTCAGCGGAATTTTAACGTCTATATTTTTCAAATTATTCATCTTTGCGCCTTTTATTTCTAAGTAGCCGGATAAATGTTCCCTTCTGAATTCGGGTATCGGAATTTTTAACTGTCCCGTCAAATATTTGCCGGTTAAAGAATCTGGATTTTTCATAATTTCTTCCGGAGTTCCATGCGCTATAACATATCCGCCGTTCTTCCCCGCACCCGGACCCATATCGATTATATAGTCCGATTTGAGCATAGTAGTTTCATCGTGCTCTACGACTATCAGGCTGTTGCCCTTATCGCGCAAATCAAAAATGGTCTTAAGAAGCCTCTCGTTATCGCGCATATGCAGACCAATGCTCGGCTCGTCCATTACGTATAAAACGCCCGTAAGGCCGGAGCCGATTTGCGAGGCTAATCTTATCCTCTGCGATTCCCCGCCCGACAGCGTCTGCGCCTGTCTTGAAAGAGTCAGATATTCAAGCCCTACGTTTACTAAAAACCTTAACCTTTCTTTAACCTCGTTTAAAATTTTTGCCGCAATTTCAATCTCGTAATTGCTTAATTCAAGCTTATTAAAAAAATCCAGCGCATTTTTAATACTTAAATCCGAAATTTCCGCTATATTTAGTCCGCCTATTTTATAGCTTAACGATTCTTTCTTTAACCTGAAACCGCCGCATTCGGGACAAACCTTTTCCGACCTGAATTTATTGGGATCTAACAGATAATTTCCCTCTGCTATATTTCTTTCAAGCATGGGTATTATACCTTCCCAGTGCCTTAGATGATAAGAAGCGCCGCCGCCCGCATCGAAAAATTTAATTTTTTCTTCTCCGGAACCGTAGAGTAATGCCTGCTTAATATCTGCACTCAAATCTTTATAAGGAGTATATAAATTAAATCCATAATGTTTTGAAAGCGAGTTAAAAATTTGGCTTTTATACACCGGCGTAGAATTTTTAAAAATAATTATAGCATCTTCATTTAATGAAAGGTTTTTATCGGGAACTATCAAGTCTTCGTCGAAATATTCCTTATAACCCAAGCCGCCGCATTCGGGACAGGCGCCCTGCGGACTGTTAAAAGAAAAAACGGCAGGTTCCGGTTTGCCGTAACTTATATTGCATTCTAAGCAGATAGAATTTTCCGTTAATATTTCTTCCCTGTCTTCATATTTAAGTTTTAATATGCCGGAAGACAATTTTAAGGCAAGTTCTATGGAATCAAACAGTCTTTTTTTATTTTCCTCTTTTATTATCAGCCTGTCTATGACTAAGTCTATGTTATGCTTCTTTTTTTTGTCTAAATTAATCGGTTCGTCTAAATTATATTCCTTCCCGTCAGCATAAATTCTATAAAAGCCATGTTTTAAGTAATCGTCGAATTTTGCCTTAAACTCTCCTTTTCTGTTAATTGCAATAGGGGATAGAACTATAATTTTTTCGCCGGCTTTATTGGAATAAACCGATTCCACCATACTATCTATGGTTTTTGGCTCTATTTTTTTACCGCAGTTATAACAGTACGGAACACCTATTCTTGCGAAAAGAACTCTTAAGTAATCGTAAATTTCGGTAATAGTGCCCACCGTAGAACGGGGATTTTTGCTGACCGACTTTTGTTCGATAGAAATAGCCGGAGAAAGCCCCTCGACCGAATCTACGTCCGGTTTATCCATCTGCTCCATAAACTGCCGAGCGTAAGACGACAGCGACTCAAGATATCTTCTCTGTCCTTCGGCGAATACGGTATCGAACGCAAGGGAGGATTTGCCTGAGCCTGAAAGTCCCGTTATAACCACAAGCTTATCTTTGGGTATCTCGACGTCTATATTTTTTAAATTATGCTGTCTTGCTCCTTTAATAACTATCTTTCTTTCCATCGTTTTCTGTTCTCCGATATCCTGCCGACTAATTTTATGGATTCTATCATACTGCCGCAATCCGCCATGTTCTTACCGGCAATATCATAAGCTGTCCCATGAACCGGAGACGTTCTGATAAATTTTAAACCCGCCGTAACATTGACTCCCTTATTGAATGAAAGCAGTTTAAACGGTATCAACGCCTGATCGTGATACATAGCGACGATTAAATCGAATTTTTTATATTTTTCGGCAAAAAAACTATCGGCAGGGAAAGGGCCGTCTATATTTTCTTTATTATTCTTAAATTCTTCTATAACGGGAGCTATGATTTCTTTCTCTTCGTTTCCTATTTTTCCGTTTTCTCCCGCATGTGGATTTAAACCGAGAACCGCAATATTCGGACTATTTTCTCCCAGGTCTATTTTTAACCAGTCTAATGAAATTTTTATTATTTTTCTGAGCAGATCTTTAGTAATTTTTGACGGAACTTCCGAGATAGGAATATGGATTGTCGAAAGAATAGTAATAAGTTTATCGGAATAGAAAAGCATGGCAAAATCGTCGGAACCTGCCAAATACCCTAAAAGCTCGGTGTGTCCGCCGAATCTTGCGCCGCCTTTAAGCATCATATTTTTATTAATAGGCGCAGTCGCAAAACCGAGTATTTTTTCTTTTACGGAAAAATTAACGGCTGTCTCTATAAATTTTTCGACGTCTTTTGCGTAAGCATGATTAACGTATCCATACTTAACCTGCGCATAAGATTTAGAAGCTAAATCGATTACGTTTATTTTTCCGGTTTGATAAGCATAATTTATAGACAAATCGGGTTTAATTAAATTTATAGGGGTATCGATTTTTGTTATATTATGCGAAGTATATTCTATGTTTTCAAAAGACCCAAAAATAACCGGTTTAATATATTCGCCTTCGTCTATAAAATGTTTAACGGACTTAATTGCTATTTCCGGCCCTATTCCGCCGGGGTCGCCCATAGTAATGCCTATAAAACGATTTTTTTCGTTCAATTTTATTTTTACTTTTTTATACCGCAATCAATATTTTAACGTAAGAATTTTTTCTTGCTTTTTTTAAAATTTTTCTTAAATATTTATTTGTTCTATATTTTTCAAGAATCGAAAATATTTCAGGCTTTATCTGTTTAAAAGTTCTAAACGAACCCATCTTTTTGCCGACCGACTTCAATATAGCGTAACCGAATTTAGTCCTTATAATCGGACTTATCTGTCCGACATGCAGCCTGAATGCAATATCGGAAAAATTGGGCGACAGTTTATTTTTATAAACATACCCTATCCTTCCGCCGTTTTTTTCGGAAGGATCTTCGGAATATTCCCTCGCAAGTTCGGAAAAACTTTTGGTTCCGGATATTGCATCTTCCCTTATTGCAGAAATTTTTTTATATATTTCTTCTTTAGTTTTTTTATTTGCATTTTTAGGTACAGCTAAAAATATAAGTTTAAGATCGACTTGCGGCTCTCCCCTGAATTCTTCTATATTTTTTCTATAATAATCTATTAATTGGCTTTTTGTTATTACCATTTTATTTCCAAAGACTTTCCTTAAAAGTTCTACTTCCATAAAATGATTTTTGACCTGTTTTAGATATGCTTTTTTACTTATTCCCTTTTTAGCTAAAAACTTAAAAAACTGATTAACCGTAAAGTTATTGGCGAGAGCCACCGACTTAACATAGGCTTTTAACTGTTTGGGCGCAATATAAATAGCGGCTTTTTCTTCTTCCTGCCTGATTAAAATTTTATCGATTAACACATTAAGAACGGCTTTAGTCTTAGACATAACCGCCATATCTTCCTGGGTAAAAATACCCTGAGACGCTTCGTTTTGCATCTGTTCGTATTGTTCGAAAGCCTGCCTGTCTAATTTTGCAAACTCGTAGAGGGTTATCGGCGTTTTATTTACTACCGCTATTACCTGGTCTATTATTACGGCATTTGCATTTTTTATTAAGGCGGAAAATAAAACCGACGTCAAAATTACGGATATTAATATTACAAAAAAATTATTTTTTCTCATTTTTTTTATTAATAAAACGGATATAATTCCGTAATTATTATTACTTATAAGCGAATACGGCATAAATTATATTTTATACCGTATTCTGATTATCAAAATATTTTATTGTAGCTTTTATAATGCTTTTAACTGTTTTTTATTTTTTTGCAGCCGCTTTAGCCTGACCCGGCGATACTTGAGATGCCACAGAATTTGCAACCGGCAAATTTTTATAAAAATACTTAATTTTAGCTTTCTTTCTTAAATTTCCTACAAAAGATTTTAAAATTTTCGATGCTTCTTTCTGTTTCATTATCATTATTATCTGATTTTTTAACGACGAAAAAGGTTTCGGTTTTCCGGCAACGATGTTATTCAATTTTATAATATCGTAATGGCTGCCGACCCTTACTATCTTTGATATACCGCCGACCTTAGGAATGCTGAAAGCCGCATTATTAAAAGCCGGAGTAGTTTCTTGAAATTTTATCCAGCCGAGCATGCCGCCGTTTTTTGCATTAGGCGCTATCGAATATTTTTGCGCTACCGCCGGAAAAGGTTTTCCCGACGTAAGCATTTTATATGCTAACTGAGCTTTTTTCGGAGAATTTACCTGTATATAGCTTACGTTAATTTTAGAAGGCAGATTAAAAGAAAAATAGTGTTTTTTATAATAAGCCTTGGCATCCGCCGCCGTCACTTTTACTTTATTTGCAACTTCTTTATGCAGTAAAAGCTGGACTAAAAGACCTTTTTTAAAATCCGAAATCTGCGTTTTATAAGATTTTGATTTATTTACCCCTTCTTTTAAAGCCTCGCTTACTAAAATCTGCCTGTCCACAAGACTTTTTAGCAGCCTCTTTTCGCCCGCAGGCGTTTCGAGATAAGATCTTAGTTCAGGCGGAAATTTAGACATTTCCTCTTGAAATTTTGCGGCTGTAATAGGTTTTCCGTTTACTTCCGCAATTACTTTAGAAGATGCGGCAGGCTGTTTCTTTGCGCATCCGTAAAGACCCATCGATAATACTATCGAAAACAGGGCAATTAATAAAATAGAACCTTTAAGCTTTTTCATTTTTCCCTCTTGAACAAATAAAAGTTAAATTAAGTTAAGTTAAGTTAAAGCAAATACATTTATTTAAATATTAACATAGCCGTATAATCGTTGCAAGATAATTTTAGCTTTCTCTATGTTATCCTGTTTGGAATCATAATGTTTAAACCTTAACCTCATTTTAAATTCGTCTATAAAATTAATCATATATTCCGACGAAGATTCTTTATCGTTTATAAATTTTATAAGCCTTTCTAAAATGGATGCCGCAGAATTATGAAATTCCATAATAAACTCGCCGTCTTTAATCTCGATAAGGTTGACCTTGCAATTTTTCATATTAATTTTAAGTTCTGCAATTTTTAACAGATTTTTGACGGGGTCTTCAATCCTGCCAAATCTGTCTTCAAGCTCCTTATTTATATTTTCTACGTCGTTAATAGTTACGCAATTAGCCAGCTTTCGATAAAAAGAGGTCTTGGTTTTTTCGTCTTCTATATAGCTTTTAGGAATATAAGCAGACAGATTAGTTTTAACTTCGGGATTAATCTGCGCCGGCAATATTATGCCGCGCATTTTTTCAATTTCTTCCTTTAACATCTGCATGCACATCTCAAGACCGACCGAGTTTATATGTCCGGATTGAGCTCCCCCCAAGATATTTCCCGCGCCCCTTATTTCTAAATCCGCCATGGCAAGTTTAAATCCCGAACTCAATTCGCTGTATTCTTTAACGGCGCCGAGCCTTTTCATCTGTTCCGGGCTTATATTTTCGACAGGCATTCCTATAACGGCATAGCAATATGCCTGAATATGCGATCTTCCTACCCTTCCCCTTAATTGATAAAGCTGGCTAAGCCCTAATTTTTCGGCATTATTTATAATAATCGTATTTACGTTAGGATTGTCCAATCCCGATTCTATTATAGCTGTCGAAAGCAGGATGTCGTATCCTTTATCGTAAAAAATATGCATAATATCCATAATTTTTTCCGGTTCCAACCTTCCGTGAACTACTCCTATTCTTATATCCGGCATAATTTTAGCAAGCCTGTCCCGAACGGAATCTAAATGAGATATCCGGTTATCTATAAAATAAACCTGTCCGCCTCTGCTTATTTCGTTAAATATCGCTTTCTTCATTATCTCTTCGTCGTAGTTTACTATTTCCGTTATAACGTTTTTTCGCCCGGACGGAGGCGTGCTTATAATACTTAAGTCCCTTATTCCCGACATAGACATGTAAAGCGTCCTTGGAATAGGAGTTGCGCTCATCGCCAAAACGTCTATCGAATATCTTAACTTTTTTATTTTTTCTTTCTGCATTGCGCCGAATTTTTGCTCTTCGTCGATAATCAGAAGGCCTATATCCTTATATTCTATTTTGTCCGACAGCAATTTATGCGTCCCGATAATTATATCTATCTCTCCGTTTTTAATTCCTTTAACAATTTCTTTTTCTTCGTTCTTCTTGACAAATCTTGAGATATGCGCAATTTTTACGGGATACTTATCGAATCTTTTTTTGAAATTTTGATAATGCTGGTCGACTAAAATAGTGGTAGGAGCTATTAAGGCAACTTGCTTGCCGTCCATGGCGGCTTTGAAAGCCGCTCTAATAGCTACCTCGGTTTTGCCGAATCCTACGTCTCCGCATATCAGCCTGTCCATAGGCTTGTTGCTCTGCATATCCCGCAAAACTTCTTTAATGGCTCTATCTTGGTCTTCCGTTTCTTCAAATTCAAAATTTTCCTCAAATTCTCGGTATTCTTCATCTTCCGGAGAAAACGCAAACCCCCTGTCCGTCATTCTCTTTGCGTAAAGAACTTTTAAATCTTCCGTAATTTCTTCAATTTTCTTTTTTGCTTTTGCCTTGGCTTTCTCCCAAGATTTATTGCCGAGCCTGTTTAAAACCGGAGCATTATCTTCGGAAGAAGATATATATTTGTGCAAAAGATAAATTTTTTCCGACGGAACGAATAGCTTATCGCCTCCTTCAAAAATAAGGGTAAAATAATCGGACGATATACCGTTGAGCGTAATATTTCTAATTTCGGTAAACCGTGCAATTCCGAACTCGTCGTGAACTACGTAATCTCCGGGGCTTAACCCTTCTATGCTTTTAAAATAGTCTAATCCCGAAGTTTTTAGCAGGCTTGAACTTTCGGAAACAATATCCAAATGTTCTCTAAAAAGTTCCTCTCCTTTAATTAAAAAAAGTTTATTTTTTTTAGATATAAATCCAGATGAAACACTGCCGTTCTGAATTTTAAATAATCCGGTTTTTATTTCTTCTTCGCTTAATCCTATGGAAGCAAAAATATTTATAAGCCTTTCCCTGTGAATTTCGTTTTTGGAAACGACCGTTACCTTATATTCTTTTTTTATAAGATTGAGGATTATTTTTTTTATTAGGGTTAGATTTAATTTGCCGTTTTCATATTTTAACTTTTCGGCAAAACGGCTATTTACCGATTTTATCTCCGAAAATTTTTCCCCTATGTTATTGCCGGTATCGTTTTTAATTCCGTAATATATCGAAGATTTCTTAATATTAAAATAATAAAACTTATTTAAATTATTTAAAAGCCGGTTAAAACTATTTTTATTTTCCTGGCCGCGATTTAAAAAATCTAAAAGTTCGGTTTCAGGTTCTTCTATGTATAAAACAGGATTTGGAACGGATTCCAATATATTTAAAGTCTTTGGATAATAATTAGATTTTACCGGAAATACGGTAAATGCGTCTATGCTTTTAATGCTTAACTGCGTATTAAGGTCGAAATACCGCAAATCTTCTACGATTTCGTCAAAAAAATCGATCCTGACCGGATAAGGAGAATCTGCATTGCTTATGTCTATTATTTCCCCTCTTACGGCAAATTCATTTTCGTTTTCGATAATGTTCGTTCTTTCATAGCCGTACGAAGCGAGAGTTTCTATAAGACCGTCGCGTGAAAAGTTTAACCCTTTTTTTATGTGAATAAACGATTTAAGAAGGCTGTCCGGCTCCGGCACTTCAGAAAAAAAAGATAAAGGTGTCATAACTATAACGGCGGAGCCGGTTTGCCTTAAATCATACAAAAAGCTAACGGGTACTATTTCTTCGCAGAAAAATATTTTCTTTGAAGAAAAAAACGACAAGTTTCCGTACAAACCTTTGGCGGAGACGTAATTATCGCATAAAAAAATAACTACGCCTTTCTCTTTTTCTATAAACGAAGCGGCGTCTAAAGAAAAAACGGCAAGCGTTTTTAAATCTAAGGGTTCCAAATCGATTCTTTAAGATTTCACCCCTTTAATCGAAGCCTGGGCAGCTGAAATTATTGCAACCGGAACCCTATAAGGCGAACAGCTGACGTAATTAAGATTAATGCTGTGACAAAATTCTATCGAGCTTGGATCGCCTCCGTGTTCTCCGCATATCCCGAGTTTTATATCTTTTCTTGTTTCCTTACCCTTCCGTACCGCAATTTTCATCAATTCGCCTACGCCGCTTCTGTCAAGTTCCATAAAAGGGTCGGTCTTAAGAATGTTTTTATTAAGATAATCCGGCAAGAAAGAACCTATATCGTCCCTTGAAAAACCAAATGTCGTCTGCGTCAAGTCGTTAGTGCCGAAAGAGAAAAATTCGGCTTCTTTTGCTATTTCGTCCGCTATCATGCAAGCTCTCGGAAGTTCTATCATTGTTCCGACTAAATAATCCAGTTTAATGCCGTATTTATTCATTACTTCAGCAGCTTTTTTATCGACTAATTCTTTTAATAATCTTATCTCTTCATAAATTCCGACGACCGGAATCATAATTTCGGGAATAATCTTGTTGCCGTTTTTATGAAATTCGCATGCAGCTTCCATAATTGCCTGAACCTGCATTTCATATATTTCGGGATAACTTACTCCCAGACGGCAGCCTCTGTGTCCAAGCATCGGATTGACTTCGTGCAGGGAAGCCGTCTTTGCGCTGAGCCTCTCGTATGAAATACCCATAATTTCTGATAGTTCTCTTATATCTTTTTCCGTTTTCGGTAGAAATTCGTGCAGCGGCGGGTCAAGAAGCCTTATGTTTACCGAGTAGCCCTTCATCTCTTCGTATAATTCGAGAAAGTCGGATTTTTGCATGGGGAGAAGCTTAGCAAGGGCTTTTTGTCTTTCCGCAGCCGTTTCGGAAAGAATCATTTCTCTGACGGCTTTTATTCTGTCGCCTTTAAAGAACATATGCTCAGTCCTGCAAAGTCCGATACCTTCGGCTCCGTAACCGCGCGCAACTTTGGCATCTTCCGGAGTATCCGCATTTGCCCTTACGCTCAGCTTCCTAAACTCATCCGCATATTTCATTATGGTCCTGAAATCTTCGTTTATTTCCGGCGTTATCATTTTTACGTTACCGGAATAAACTTCGCCGTTGGATCCGTTTAGCGTAATAATATCTCCTCTTTTTATATTCCTGCTTCCGACAATTATCTCGCCATTTTTTTCGTTAATTTCCAGAACCGAACAGCCGGTAATGGCACATTTTCCCATACCTCTCGCAACTACGGCGGCGTGGGAAGTCATGCCTCCCCTTGCGGTAAGAATGCCTTCGGAAACGCTCATTCCGTGTATATCTTCTGGAGAAGTTTCCATTCTTACCAATATTACTTTTTTGCCTTTCTTGACTTCTTCTTCCGCTTCCTCTGCCGAAAACACCACTTCGCCGCTTGCCGCGCCGGGCGAAGCAGGGAGCCCCTTTGCTATAACGTCTTTTTTTGCGCTTAGATCTACCGCCGGATACATAAGCTGCGCTATAGAATAGGGGTCTATTCTTAAAACGGCTGTGTTTTTATCTATCATACCTTCCTTAACCATATCTACCGCAATTTTAACCGCGGCTTTCGCCGTCCTTTTTCCCGTCCTTACCTGAAGCATGTAAAGTATGCCTTCCTGAATAGTGAACTCGAGGTCAAGCATATCTTTATAATGTTTTTCCAGAAGACTCGCATATTCCAAAAGGTCTTTATATACTGCAGGCATAGCTTTTTCCAAAGAAATATCTTCAGAATTTTTCTTGGAAAGTTCGTTGACGGGCTGAGGCGTCCTGATTCCGGCGACGACGTCTTCACCCTGCGCATTAATAAGGTATTCGCCGTAAAAACCGTTTTCTCCCGTAGAAGGATTTCTGGTAAACGCTACTCCGGTTGCGGAAGTTTCTCCCATATTTCCGTAAACCATAGAAACTACGTTTACCGCAGTTCCCCAGTTTTCAGGTATTTTATTTAGTTTTCTGTATGTTATAGCTCTCGGCACGTTCCAAGATTCAAAAACGGCAGAAATACCCATCCACAACTGCTCTTCCGGATCATCCGGAAATTTAATTCCTTTTTCTTTTTCCGCTACTTTTTTAAATTCCGATACTAGATAGCGAAGATCAGCCTCATTTAATTCGTTGTCGTTTTTTACGGATTTTTCTTTCTTTTTATTTTCTAAAATAGATTCCATAATTTCCGAATCTATTCCAAGAACTACGTTTGAAAACATCTGGATAAACCTTCTGTATGTATCGTAAGCAAATCTTTCGTTGCCGGATTTTTCGATAAGGCCTTTAATGGTATCGTCGTTTAACCCTAGATTTAAAACCGTGTCCATCATTCCCGGCATAGACACCCTTGCGCCGCTTCTTACCGAAACCAACAATGGATTTTTAGCATCGCCGAACTCAGACCCCATTGCATCTTCCATTTTTTTTATATTTTCTTTTACTTTGTTCTTTAATTCATCGGGGTATTTTTTGCCGTGTTCATAAAAATACGTGCAGACTTCGGTGGTAATCGTGAAACCGGCAGGAACTCTTATGCCGAGGTTAGTCATCTCCGCCAGTCCGGCTCCTTTTCCGCCGAGTAAATTTTTCATCGAACCGTCGCCGTCCGCCTTTTTGTTGCCGAAAAAATAAACGAATTTACCCATAACTCCATCCTCCGAATAAATAAAAATATATTTAATATATTATTAGAACTAAAAAAACAATTATAAATCTAAACTTGAAAAATCGCAAAAATTTTTAAGAAGATTCAAAATATTATTTAATAATCCGATCCTGGAATTCTTAATTTCTTCCTGCTCGGATAAAATCATGACGCCGTCGAAGAAAACGTTTACGGGCATGACTAATTTATGCATTTCTCTTAAAGCCGTTTTAAAATCGTTTTGCGCAAGCGGTAAAACTATATCTTTGCTTACCTTCCTAAAAACGGAGACAAGCTGTTTTTCTTCATGTAAGATTAATTTTTCTTCATAAAAAATTAATACTCCGGAAAATTTGTAAGTAATATTGCTAATTCTCTTATATATCTGCGATAATTCAAAAACTGCTTCGTTTTCTTTATATTTTGAAAGAAAATCTATTTTAATAAACTCCGTATAAAAATTTTCACGAACCGAAGAATTTAATACGGCGTTTATTTCGTCTGATTTATAACCGGAAGTAAGCATAAAATTTTTAAATCTCGTATCGGCAAAATTTATAAAAGCGCTCTTTAATTCATCTTTATTTAATTTTTTATCCTTGAAAAATTCGTTAAAATAAAAATCGAATATTTTTGTTAAATTAATCTTATATTTTTTATCTAAAATAATTTCTATTATGCCTATCATAGCCCTGCGCAGATAAAAAGGGTCGGATTCTCCGGAAGGAAGTTTTTTTAGCATTACGAAAGCAAGGACAGTGTCCAATTTGTCCGACAGAGCGCATAAAGCCGATAAATCGTTAGAGGGAAGTATTTTCTTTTTATCTCCGCCGGTCTTAGATGCCGGATAATAATGCTCTTGTATTGCGGTTGATATATGCAAATTTTCTGCGGCCGCTTTAGCGTATATCCTGCCCATTATCCCTTGCATTTCGGGAAATTCATAAACTGCGTGGGTTGCAAGATCGAATTTTAACAAACCGGAAGCCGTTTTAAAATCGGACAAAACTTCGCCGCCGAAATTAAGTGCTTCTCCTATAAAAAGCCCCAAATTTTTGATGCGTAAAGTCTTATCGAAATAGGTGCCTAAACCTTGATAAAACATTATATTTTTAGTTTCTTCGACAAAATCTGCAGGCTTTTTTTTGGTATCTTCTTTGAAAAAAAATTCAGCGTCGGCAAGCCTTGCGCTGAGCACCCTTGAATAACCGGACTTAATATTTTTTTCTAACGATTCTTTAACCTCGTCGAGAGGATTGACGTCTGCTATAGCAATAAAATTTGAAATTAATTTGCCGTTTTTTGAAAGCGGAAAAAAACGCTGATGTTTTTTCATAACTACCGAAAGCAGTTCCTGCGGAATAGAAAGAAATTTTTCGTCGAACCCGCATAATAAAGCATAAGGAGTTTCAGTCAGTCCTACGATTTCGTCTATAAAATCTTCGCCGTATTCGGGAATATCTGCGCCGGCGGTTTTCGATATAACTTTTAAAGCGGATTCTATATAATCTTTTCTTTCCGTATTTTTTATTATTATACCGTTTGCGGATATAATATTAAAATAATCTTGCGCATTATATATTTTTACCGGTCTTTTTTTATACGATAAAGGCGGTTTTATGTAAGTGCTGTTGGAGGCTTTAATGCCGCCGAAATCAAATGGTATTGTTTTTCCGTCGAATATCGACGTTATCCACAATACAGGTCTCGGATAACGTATTTCCTTATCTAACCAGAACATAGTTTTTTTAAATGGGATTTTCTTTATAAGCAAAGGTATATTTTTTGCGAGCAGATCTTTTAAAAGCGCTCCTTTTATTTTCTTTTTACACGCGGCGTAAATTCCTTTTTTTTGATTAACCGTATAGATTTTCTTATGGTCGGCAATTCCTGCTTTTTTCATAAACTGCAAAAGAGGCTCAGCCGGAACGCCTCCATGATAGGAAATATTAACCGGAGGCCCTATTATTTCTATTTCCCTGTCCGGAGATTTTGCCGGCAGTTCTTTAATAAATAAGACGGTGCGTCTGGGAGTAGCACAAGTTTCTATAAGGGGTTTTTCGGCAAGAAAAAGTTCGTTTAATAGAAAATTTTCTACAATATTTTTAAAAGCCGGCGGTATTTGCCTCACCTCTTCGTAGGGAAGCTCGCCCGAACCTATTTCGAGTAAATATTCGCTCAATTTGTAATAACCCGAATTATCATAAATTATTTTAAATTAGGCTTCATGTTTTTATTTTCTTCGTCTTTAGCGTAAAATCCCGTATAAAGTTTTGCGCATCCTTCGGCAAGCGTCCTGACTCTCAATATATAATTCATTCTTTCGGATACGCTTATAAGCCCTCTTGCGTCAAGCAAATTAAAAGTATGCGAACACTTCAGGCAATATTCGTAAGCAGGTTTAACTAATTCTTTCAGCTGAAAAGAAAGAAGTTTTTTCGATTCGGCTTCATATATATTAAATAAATTATAAAGCGTTTCTGCGCTTGAATATTCAAAATGATATTTGGAAAATTGGAATTCGTCGTCTTTATGTATATCGCCGTATTTAAAAGAACCGTTCCATTGCAGGTCGAAAACCGAGTCTTTATTTTGAAGGAACATGGCTATTCGCTCCAATCCGTAAGTAATTTCTATAGCCGGTTTGGAAAGTTCTATGCCTCCTATCTGCTGAAAATACGTAAACTGAGTAACTTCCATGCCGTCGAGCCAGACTTCCCATCCAAGACCCCATGCGCCGAGAGTAGGCGATTCCCAGTCGTCTTCTACAAACCGGACGTCATGCATAAGGGGGTTAATATCGACGCTCTTTAAACTGTCTAAATATATTTCCTGTATGTTATCTATATAAGGCTGTATAATAACTTGGAACTGATAATATTTTCCCAATCTGTTGGGATTTTGGCCGTACCTGCCGTCTGCAGGCCTTCTTGACGGCTGAACATAAGCGGCTCTCCAGTCCGCACAATCCAAACACTTAAGAAACGTATAGGGTGCAAAAGTAGCCGCCCCCGCTTCAATATCGTACGGCTGCAGAATTACGCACCCAAAATCCGACCAGAAGTTCTGAAGATTAAATATTAACTGTTGAAATCCCGACGTTTTAATTGACTTCCCCTTTTGAACGTAAAATTAAATTAAAATTATACTAAAGGGCTAACATATTTTCAATAGATTTTCTTGCCTTGGTTCTAACGTCTTCAGGAATTTTAATAATATTATTCATCTTAGCCAGTGAATTTATAACATCGTCCAAATGCGTTTTTTTCATATTGGGACAGACTAAGCCGTTATTTGAAGGAATAAATACTTTGTCCGGATTTTCTTTCTTCATTTTATACATTATTCCTCTTTCGGTACCTATAATAAAAAATTTAGCGGTTGATTCCCTGACAAATTTATACATGCCGGAAGTAGATGAAACATGGTCGGCAACATCGATAGTTTCGGGTGAAGATTCAGGATGGGCTACAAACACGGCTCCAGGATATTTTTGTTTAAGAACTTTGATATCTTCCGGCGTAGTTCTTTTATGCGGCGGACAGTAACCCGGCCAGTTTATAACTTCTTTGTCGGTAAACCTTTGAACGTAACTTCCTAAATTTTTATCGGGAACCATTATCGCTCTTTTAGAGCTTAACGAGTTAACGACTTTAACGGCGTTAGCCGACGTACAGCAAATATCGGAAACGGCTTTGCATTCCGCAGACGTGTTGACATAGGCGACAACTGGAGCATCGGGATAATCTTTTTTTAAGTTAATAATATCTTGGGCGGTTATCATGTCAACCATAGGACAGCCGGCATTTTCGTTTGGAAGAATAACGATTTTTTCCGGATTCATAATCGCTGCGCTTTCCGCCATAAACCTTACGCCGCAAAAAACTATAATATCGGCATCGGTTTTATTCGCTTTTATAGAAAGTTCAAGCGAATCCCCCTGAAAATCGGCAATTTCTTGTATCTCGTCCCTCTGATAGTTATGGGCAAGCAATATTGCATTTTTTTTTCTTAAAAGTTCTTTTAAAAACTTTTGTTTGTATTTTACCGAGCCGGAATTTTCTTCTTTATTTTCGTCGTTATTATTCATATTTAACCTTATATAGCCGCGAATTAAAATTTAACGTTTATATATCTAAATTTAATCCTATTCGGCGTTTTATTTACATTAGTTTATTATTTAATACATTCCGTCATTATCGTCATCGAGATTTTTAACTTGTTTATAACATTATAACATAATATAATCTAAAGTTAAAAATCAATTTGTGGCGGGGACAGAATTGAATTCTGTCCCCGTGTTTAAAAAAGGAATTAAAATTATGGATTTAAAAACCGACAATTCGGCAATAGCCGACGAATCAAAATACAAATACAAAAGAATATTGACCGGAGACAGACCAACCGGGCCGCTTCACCTGGGACATTACGCAGGTTCTTTAAAAAACAGGATAATGCTTCAGAGTAAATACGAAACTTTTATTTTAATAGCGGATGTTCAGGCGCTGACAACTAATTTCGAACATCCCGAAAAACTTAAAGAGAATATCTTCCTTGTCGCTTTAGATTATCTTTCGGCGGGAATAGACCCAAAAATATCCACTATAGCGATACAGTCTATGATACCCGAAATTTCTGAACTGACGACTTTTTTTTCCATGCTTGTTTCGGTAAATCCCTTAAGGCATAATCCTACCATTAAAACCGAGGCTAAAGAAAGAGGCTATAAAGAATTAACTTACGGATTTCTCGGCTATCCAGTAAGCCAAACCGCAGATATCGCCGTTTTTAAAGCAGACTTGGTGCCTGTGGGCATAGACCAGCTTCCCCATATCGAGATAGCAAGAAAAATAGTGAGAAAATTTAATGAATTATATTGCGGCAAACTCATAGAACCCTTCGCCCTTATCGGTGAATCTCCGAAACTCGTCGGACTCGACGGAAATTTAAAAATGAGCAAATCATATGGAAATGCGATAAATCTTTCGGACGATTTCGATTCCGTAAAAAATAAAATTAAATCGGCGATTACCGACAAAAACAGAATTCACCCTACGGATAAAGGCAATCCGGACATATGCACTATATACTCTTACCACAATGCTTTTTCCGGCGGCGTTTTAATTAAAGAAACCGAATATGACTGTAAAAACGGAAAAATAGGCTGCGTAAAATGCAAGGAAAATCTGTTCGGGGTTATTAAATCTTTATTAGAACCGATGAACGAGCGGAGAAGCCGTTATCTAAAAAACAAAGACGAAGTGTGGGATATACTGTTTGACGGAACTAAAAAATCCCGAATAATCGCTTCCGAAACGATAAAAGAAGTTAAAAATTCAATGGAAATATTGTATAATAAATAAATATTCCGCAAAATTTTAAAAAATGGAGGTAACAAATATTATGGCAAACAAACTTTTTATTATGCTTCAAAACACTTCCCCTTCAAATCCTCATGCTCTCGGAGCGCCTTTTTTTCAGGCGGCGGCGGCGGCGGTAATGGATTACGAAGTAGAAATGGTGCTGACGGCGGATGCCGGTCTTTTAATGAAAAAAGGCGTTGCGGAAAATCTCAGGGCGAAAGAAGGCAGTCCTAAATCGATATATGATTTTATTAAAGACGCCTATGATGCGGGAGTCGTTTTTAAAGTCTGCACTCCGGCATTAGAATTAAACGACTTCACCAAAGAAGATTTGATTGAAGAATGCAGCGGCGTAGTAGGCGGAGCATACGTAGTTCAAATGGTTATGGACGATAACGTAAAAACGCTTTCGTATTAATAACTATGGTGCCAGAATTGAATTATGGCACCATCGCAAATGGAAAAGCATTAGCAGACGTCGCAAATAAATTCTTCCGCCGCGGTTGCCGCAAGGGCGCCTTCGCCGACCGCGGTGGCAACCTGAAGCAGTTTCTTGGAATGTGCGTCGCCTGCGCAAAATACTCCGGGCATTGACGTCATAAGCGTGTAAGGGTCGGTTTTTATAAAGCCGTATTCGTCTTTTTCGATATTTTTAAGGAAAGACGTTTGGGGACTAATGCCGATAAAAATAAAAACTCCTTTAATCGGCACGGTTTTTCTTTCTTTAGTTTTAACACTTTCTATAGTTATAGATTCCACAGTTTTATTTCCGTTGATAGAAACTGGAATATGCTCTAATTGCATAATTACGTTATTTGCATTATGAAGCCTTTCCTGAATTATCTTTTCAGCCCTGAATTCCTTTCTTCTGTGAATTAAAGTTACGGATTTAACGATTTTAGTCAAATAGTTAGCTTCTTTTAAAGCGGCATCCCCGCCGCCCACTACGGCTATATCCTGGTCTTTAAAAAAAGGACCGTCGCAGGTGGCGCAGTATGATACGCCTCTTCCGGTAAACTCTCTTTCGCCCGGTATATTAAGCCTTTTAGGCGATGCCCCTACCGTTATAATAACAGTTTGAGTCTTATAATTTTCGTTAACTCCCCTTAAAGTTTTATATTCACCGTCGTCGGATATGTCTTTTATTTCGTCGTATATAATTTGCAAGCCCAGTCCTTTAGCGTGTTCTTCAAATTTCTGCATTAACTCTACGCCTGAAAGAGACGGAAATCCCGGATAATTTTCTATATTGTCGGTAAGAGCTATCTGACCGCCTACAGCCATTTTTTCTATAAGAACAATGTTAAGGCGCGCTCTTAAGGCATATATAGCGGCCGATAGTCCGGCGGGACCGCCGCCGATTATAACTACATCGTAAATCATCAAGAAACCTCCTTATATTATAAATGATTATTTAAAATATTGAAATAAACAAGAGTAAAAAAATAATAAAAATAAAATTAAATTTTATTTTTATAGTTGTTTTATTAAAAAATGATTAATATAATACATTAAATCATATTGTATTTTTTAAATCAAATAACGAAAGGGCCATGAAAAAAACATTAAATCTGCTTCAGCTGACTTTTGCTTCGACAAGCGCCATCATCGGTTCCGGATGGCTTCTGGGCGTTTACGTCAGCGCTAAATACGCCGGACCCGCATCTGTTTTTTCCTGGTTTATCAGCGGATTTGCCGTAATGCTTATAGCTCTCGTTTACAGCGAACTCGGAGCCATGCTTCCTTCGGCGGGCAGTCTTGCAAGATACCCGAAATATACGCACGGCGCATTTCTTGGGTTTATAACAAGCTGGATACTCATTATAGCCGGCGCGGCCGTCAGCACCATAGAAACAGAAGCTACGGTTCAGTATCTTAACCGTTATATTCCTGGTCTATTCATAAATAACTCTCCTACGCAGTTAGGAATGTTGTTTTCATTTTTTATTCTTTTAATTTTCTTTATATTAAATTTTTTCGGCGCGAAAATTTTTGCAAAGACTAATACTTTCCTGACGTACTTTAAAATTTTTATCGTATTAGCCGCTTCTATAGCGCTTATATATGTTTCCGTTAAAAACGGCAATATAAAAAACCTTCACGTATATAACTTAATGCCTTACGGATATGACGGCGTTATGAAGAGCGTATCTCTGGGCGGAGTTATATTTTCATACCTCGGTTTCAGGCAGGCTATAGACTTGTCCGGCGAAGCTAAAAATCCAGGAAGAGACGTTCCCATTGCTACAATTCTATCCGTTATAATAGGCATTATAATTTATACTTTGCTCTCATTCAGTTTTATTATATCCGTTCCCGCAGTTAAAAATAATAATTGGAATCTGCTTAATTTTTCTTCGCCTTTTGTAAATTTATTGAATTTATATGGACTTCCGGCATTCGCGATTATGGTAATGGTGGGTGCGGTTATATCGCCTTTTGCTACGGGGTTGGTATATATGGGAACGACTTCCAGAATTACTTTTGCAATGTCCAAGATGAAATTTTTGCCTGAAAGTTTTCATAAAAATTTTAATAAATACGGAACTGCATATATTGCTTTGACTGTAACTTTTATCCTGTCTGCTTTATACCTTCTTCCGTTTCCGAGCTGGCAGTCTTTAGTGGGCGTAATTACGTCCGGAATGGTTTTTACCTACGTCCTCGGACCCATAGGGCTTATGACGTTCAGAAAATTGGACGCCGAAAGAAAGCGCCCTTTTTATCTGCCTTTTGCAAATATTATTTCTTTATCGGCATTTATAGTAGGCACCCTCATTATTTACTGGTCGACTTTTACCGTATTATGGAAATTGGGAATCGGAATATCGGCTGGAATTATACTGTTCATTATTACTAATTTTAACGGCATAAAAACAAAATTTAAACAGACCGTAATGCCCGGCTTATGGTTTCTTTTTTATATAGCCGCGCTTATAACTATATCTTTTTTCGGCAGTAATAATTTCGGCGGAGATAATGCCGTTAAATCCCCTTACGACTTAATAATAGTAATATTAACGGCAGCCCTATTTTACTTTATAGCAATCAATGCCTCCATAAAGAAAGAAGAAATGAAAATGATAATCGAGGAAGAGTTCATAGGGGAGGAGTTTGAAATATAATTTATTTATCGCCTGAGCCGTTTTCACTCGGTTTATCGTTGTTGATTTCTTTAACCGGTTTATCGCATCCGTGTTTCCAGTCGCAGTACGGCAGTCTGCTGGATAAACCGCATTTACAGTAATATAAAGGTCTTTCCTTTATTTTAGATTTTAATTTATTTAAATCGACTTTATCCACTTTTTTCATTTTTTAATCCTGTCCTAAAAGATTGCGCATTTTGTTTTAATTAATTATTTAGTATAGCAATCTTGCTAAAAAAAGAAAATATGAAAATTATACTTTAATTTTTAATATTAATAGAAGTTCTCTATAACTAAAAAAACAGCCTCCTATCGTATTGGAAAACCAATACGATAGGAGGCTGTTTTTTTAGTGACGTATTTCTATCTTTTATTTCTTATTTCAAGGTCTTGAGATATCTTGCGATAGTATTAAGCTGCGAAGCGGAAATATGCTTAAACCCGGGCATTATTACAAGATAAGTTTGGCCGTTGATGATTGTAGGAACGCCATATGTAAAATGAACCTTAGGATCTACTATCTGAGATTCAATCCATGATAGACTTTTTGTCTTTCCGATATGAGAAAGGTTGGGGCCGCCCTTTCCGCCTATTCCGTTTATGCGATGACAGGCGATACAATTATCTTTTTCAAAAAGTCTCATTCCCTCAGGCGGTCTTTTATAGCTTAAATTTGACCTAACGGACGGAAATGCCTTAATATATTCGGCCAGTTTATTTACAGCCGAATCGGGAATAGTCTTGAAGCCGGGCATTCTAACAAGATAAACTTTCCCGTTTATTTTTGCTTTAGCCCCTCTTATAAAATGACTGCCCGGATGAAATATTTGCGACTTAATCCATGCAAGGCTTTTAGTCTTCCCAACGTTTGAAAGGTCTGGTCCGACCGTCCCGCCTTCATGCCCCATAGTATGGCAATCGATACAGTAATATTTTTTAAAAAGTTTTGGGCCGGTCGCCGCCGCAAAAGCAGAATTTGATGAAATAAAAAAAACAATCGCAAAACAAAAAGCTGCGATAAAAATACACTTTTTCATTTTTTGTTCCTCCTTAATTTTTTACGAACAAAATAATTATTTTAATTATATTATATAGGTGTTAAGCAAATACCAACAATAACTCAAAAGGTAGCTTATAATATATAGACCATGCGTCTAATATGATTTTATCACTAAATTTAAAAATGGCAACGAAAAAATACATCATTCGGCGATATATTATTCAATTAATCACTAAAAATAATAAAAAATGATAAAAACTATTTAAAATTAAATTGTGAAGTTTCTAATGGTGAGTTAAGATTTTATTTAATTTTTGACTCATAATATTTTAACAAAAATTCATAATGCTTAATTCACTTCTTAATTCTCATTATTAATATATAGCAAATTAAAGAAGAAGCAATTAGAATAGCGGGTATGAAACTGCGGTAGCTTTCGTACAGCAACCCTGCTATGCTTCCGCCTATAAAACTTCCCGAAAATTGCAAGGTATTGTAAACCCCCATGGAAGTGCCCACAAAAGACTTATCCGATGAAGACGACACTAAAGAAGGCATTATAGGTTCGGTAATTGAAAAGCCGGTAAAAAACAAAATTCCGCCGATTATAATTACCGGCAGGGCATAACCTTTAGTATAGGAAAACATAAACATGCTTGAAACAGCCATTAATAAAAAACTTAACTTCAAGAGATGAACTTCATATCCTATATCGGCTTTTTTTGAAGCTTTCATCATTGCAAAAAGAGAAAATACGACCATAGGGATTAAAACCTTGTAATAATATCCCGTTCCTAATTCATGCTTAACTATTAAAGGCAGACCGAAAAAGAAAACGGTCATAAAGAAAGACAAAAGAAAACCCTGTATGGAAAGATTTGCAAGCGTTTTGTTTTTGAAAACGGCAACGGCGTCTTTAAAGGAAACTTCTATTTCTTTCAGCATTTCTTTGCTTTTAGGCTCTTCTACCCATACAAGGATTAAGGCGGCCGAGATTATCCCTAGAATGCCCGAAACGTAAAATAAAAACGGATAGCCGAAATAATAAGACAGAAACGGTCCTGCAACGATACCGACGACAAAACTTAATCCTATAGGGATACCCAGAAATGCCATAGCTTTTGTCCTGTCGCTCTCGGAAACAGTATCGGAAACCAATGCGAACGCCACGGAGCTTTCTGCGGCGACTCCTTGAAGAAACCTGAGCAGTATAAGTTCGTAAATATTTTCGGAAAAACCTATTATAAAAGTAAATATGCCGAATAAAAGCATGCCGAAAAACAGAACGTTTTTTCTTCCTATTTTATCGGAAATATAACCGAACGGAATCTGAAAAATCGCCCTCGATAAACCGTAAATACCGAATGCAATTCCGATTAAAATAAAACTTGACGTAAATTTTTCGGCGAACAGCACGAAAACCGGCAAAACAAGAAATACCGCAAGCATCCTTAAACCAACGACTGAACTCATCGCAGCGATAGTCTTTTTCTGCTTTTTGTTAAAAGCCATTCTGCATTCCCCTAAGATACTTAAACTTTTTGACCGCGAATCGCTTATTTTCTAATACTCTGGATTCCAGCTCAGCATTTTAAATCACTTTCCCGCTCTTATCTGACGCGACTGATAGCTTCTAATAGCCCTTAAAAAATCTATTTCCCTGAACTCCGGCCAGTATGCATCGCAGAAATAGAACTCGGAATATGCGCTTTGCCAAAGCAGAAAACCGGACAATCTAATCTCGCCGCTGGTTCTTATAATTAAATCCGGGTCGGGAGAACCTTTTGCATAAAGATATTTGGATATATTTTCTACGGTAATAATATTAGACAGGTAATCATAATCGTCGGCGTAACCCGAAGAACATCGCCGGCTATTAGCGTCCTCTATGAATGGACTTTCATGCAAAATTCCTTTTTTATTTCCGTCAGAACCTTCGCATAGATGGCTTGTTTTATTTATTATATAAATATTATCCGAAATAAAATTTATTATGGCGTCGCATATCTCCTGTCTTCCTCCGTATCCGACGGCTATATAAAGTTTCAGGTTGGAATAATCTTTCGTTTTATTTTCGAGTCTACCGATGACTTCTATTAAATCTTCGGACAACAGTTCTCTTTTGCCGATAACCGAAACTCTTATTTTATTTTCGTTTATAAATTTTGAATTTATATAAGATTCGAGCTGATTTTTAATTATACACATTAAACTGTCGATTTCTGAGCGGCTTCTTTTAAAATTATCCGTAGAAAATGCCCATACGGTAACGACTTCGATTTTTAAGCCTAAACACCAGGAAAGAACTTCGTAAAGTTTATCGGCGCCTTTTCTATGCCCCCTGCTTGCATCTTCAAAACCGCATTTCTTGGCGTATCTCCGGTTGCCGTCCAATATTATTCCTATGTGCTGAGGAATTTTATTCTTTAATATATCTCTTTCTAACTTTTTTTTATAATAAAAATATGCTAATTTTTTTACGAACATTTTATTTATATGTTATAATTTTTTTAATTAATTTTAATTTTTAATATAACATATTTTGACTATTTTTTAAAATTATAGCGTGCCGTATAAAGAACTAAACAAAATAAGAATTTTTTATATTTTTCATAAAGCGTCGGTCGCCAAAGATAAAGACGGCAAAAACAGATGCATCGTTCTGATTCACGGCGCCGGCGGAAATCATCTTTCGATGCTTTCTATTTTTAACTATATAAAAAAAAACTTCGGCAAGACTTTTAATATTTTAGTCCCCGATTTACCGTTTCATTTCAGGTCCTTACCCGCTGCCGCCGATCCTGACGATAATAAGCTAAATTTTATAATGCCTGAAAACGACGGCATATCTTTTTACGCAAAATATATAAATTCTATAGCCGAAGAACTTATGGAAAAGGATGCTAAAATAACCTTAATAGGCCATTCAATGGGAGCGCAGGCATGTTTAAAATATGCAGCTTTATTTCCGTATAATATCGAAAAAATTATGCTTATAGCCGGATGCCACGATACGGGCATCAGCGACAGTTTCATCAGAAGCTTAGAAAATTCTTTCGACAGAACTATTACGCTTTTCTTAAAAGATGCTCTCGGTTCAAGAGATAAAAATATTTTAAAAAAAGCTTTAGCCGATATAAAAAGAACTCCCGATTCCGCAGTTATTAACGACTTTAAATATTCGCAAGATTACGGTAAAAGCCAAAACTATGAAAAAGACGTAACATTTATTAACGAAAACTTTAAAAAAATATTTTTTTATTTTGTTTACTCGGAAAAAGACTTAATAATAAAAGAAAAATGTATTCAAGATTTATCCAAAAAAATCATAAATTCCGTTATCCATAACATTCCGGCAAAAAATCATATAGATTTTTTATACGGAAATTATTGCATGGAAAAAGAAATCGATAAATTTTTATTGACATGAACGGCATTAAAATTATAAACTTAAAAATTGAACAAAAAAAATCCTGCCGTTTTATAAAAACGCAATGCCGGAATTGAATTCCGGCATTGCCACAAAATGGTTACAAAATGATCGGAGAGATAAGGTTAATAATGCGGACATTATGCGAAGATATTAAAGAATCTGATATAGGCAAAGAGTTCACGTTTAAGGGATGGGTAATGCACTACCGCGACCACGGCGGTTTGATTTTTATAGATTTGAGGGATTATTCGGGAATACTGCAGATAGTCTTCGACGAAAACATTGAAGGCGGGTCTTTTAAGACCGCAAAAAAGCTCAGGAACGAATATGTTGTTGCCGTAAGCGGAGCAGTAAGAAAAAGACCGGAAGGAACCGAAAACAATACTTTAAAAACCGGCAGTTTGGAACTTGCGGCTAAAGCAGTCGAAATTCTTAATACCTGCGAAGTTTTGCCTTTTCAGATAGACGAAGAATCTGAAGTCAATGAGTTTACCAGGCTCAAATACAGATATTTAGATTTAAGAAGCAAAAGATTAAAAGATAATTTAATTTTTAGGTCTAAATTTACTCATCTCGTAAGAGAATTTCTTAACGGAAAAGGTTTCTTCGACATAGAAACGCCTTTTTTGACGAAAAGCACGCCTGAAGGCTCAAGAGATTTTTTAGTCCCTTCCAGATTAAACAATGGCAGGTTTTTTGCTCTTCCTCAATCGCCGCAGCTATTCAAGCAGATTTTAATGGTCGGCGGATTTGAACGGTATTATCAAATAGTAAAATGTTTCAGGGACGAAGATTTAAGGGCCGACAGACAGCCCGAATTCACTCAGTTGGATATGGAAATGTCTTTCGTAGAAAACAGGGACGTTATTTCAATCGCCGAAGAATTGTTTGCTATGCTGTTCGAAAAACTTTTAAATATTAAAATAGAACGTCCGTTTAAAGTTCTTGATTACGACGAGGCGATGGACAAATACGGCAGCGACAAACCCGATACTAGATTTGAATTGATTATTCATAACTTAACGAACGTTTTTGAAAAATCCGCCATGAACGTTTTTAAAGAAAATATTAAAAACGGCGGCGTTATTAAAGCCGTTTGCCTGCCTAACGGCGCTAATCTTCTTTCCAGAAAAGATATAGACGAACTTCTAAACACCGCAAAAGATTTCGGGGCTAAAGGTCTTGCATGGACGAAAGTTTCCGAAAATAATGCTTTAGAAGGAGGGATTTCTAAATTTATATCCGACGAAGAGAGAAGCAAACTGATTGCTGCGACTGGAGTTAAAAACGGCGATATAATCTTTTATCAGTCAGATTCAAAAAAAACTGCTGAAAACGTACTTGGAAGACTGAGACTGCATCTAGCTAAAAAATATAATCTTATAAATAAAGATAGCTTGGATCTTTTATGGGTCGTCAATTTTCCTTTATTCGAATATTCCGAAGAGGAAAAAAAGATAGTTGCCGTTCATCATCCTTTTACTTCTCCTGCAGTTAAAGATATCGAAAAACTTGAAACCGACCCTTTATCCGTTAAATCGGACAGTTACGATCTCGTGCTTAACGGAGAAGAAATAGGCGGCGGAAGTATCAGGATACATAATTCTAAACTACAGGAAACTATTTTTAAAATTCTTTCTATATCGCCGGAAGACGCTAAAATAAAATTCGGTTTCCTTTTAGACGCTCTGAGTTTCGGCGCTCCGCCTCACGGAGGCATTGCTTTTGGATTGGACAGAATATTAATGATACTGAGAAATGAAGAATCTATAAGGGATGTCATAGCTTTCCCGAAAACGCAGAAAGCATATTGTCCGCTTACGGACGCTCCGTCGGAGGTAAACATGATTCAGCTCAAAGAATTAGGAATAAAATTAAATAACATAGGGGGGCATTAAATTGGAAAAAAAATCTGGTTTTCCTCATCCGTACTTTGAATCTCATCCAAATTGGAAATGGTTTATACTTTCAACGGTTCTGGTAGGCGCTACCATGTCTGCTTTAGACGTCAGCATAGTTAACGTCGCTATGCCGACAATGGAAAAAGGCTTTCAGGTAAATATGGCCGTTATAGAATGGGTAGCAATGGCTTATATGCTTACTCTGACGGTTTTTTTACCTTTATTCGGAAGGCTTGCAGATATGTTCGGAAGAACAAAGATGTACAATACCGGCTTCGTAGTTTTTACCGTCGGTTCGGCGCTTTGCGGAATTGCGCCAAACGCAAATTTCATTATTTTTTCCCGCGTTCTTCAGGCGGTAGGAGCAGGACTTCTTCAGGCAAACTCCGTTGCAATAATTACTCAAGCTTTTCCTTCTAACGAACTCGGCAAAGCTATCGGTCTTCAGGGTTCAGTTCAGGCTATCGCTATGTCTATAGGTCCTTTTGTAGGCGGTATGATTATTGCGGCTATCGGATGGCGCTGGATATTTTACGTTAACGTGCCTATTGGAATTATAGGAACGTTTATGGCTTTATTTATACTGCCGTCAAGCAAGGCTAATATGAAGAAAAAAGAAAAAATAGATTACTTTGGAATTTCTTTTTTTGCTGCAGGACTTGCTTTCCTTGTTCTGGCAGTCAATGAAGGAACAAAATTAGGCTGGTCTTCGCCTATAATAATTACTTATTTTGTTATTGCCGCAGTTTTTCTGCCTCTTTTCGTTTATACGGAAATTAAAGTGGAACATCCGATGATAGATTTAAAACTCTTTAAAAAATGGGGATTTTCTGCAGGAAACGTTACCGGCATGCTATCTTATTACGTCTTATTTGCCGTCCTCTTCCTTATGCCTTTTTATCTTGAAAATTTACTTCACTATAATGCGGCGGCAACAGGCTCTCTTTTAACGCCTATTCCTCTTTCTATGGCTATTATAGCGCCCTTTGCGGGAGCTATATCGGATAAGGTAGGTTCAAGAATTATGACTACGCTCGGCATGTTCGTATGTGCCGTAGCTACTCTTCTATTGTCGTTTTTGGGCAATTCCGTAAATATTTATATGCTTATTTTCGATTTTATCATTTTAGGTATCGGAATGGGGATATTTACTCCGCCTAACAATAGTGCAATTATGCTTTCCGCTCCTCCAGAAAGACTTGGAGTCGCAGGTGGAATTCTTAATATGATGAGAGCATTAGGTTTAATATTCGGGGTTGCCATTTCGGGACTTATAGTTTCATCGACAAAACTTGGCTATGCAAAAGCTCACGGTTTTGCCGTGCTTAAAGATATACCGGAAAAAATCGCCAATATTGGTTTCTTGCACGGCTTTACAATAGTTATGTTTACGCTGCTCGGCATTAACGTATTTGCTACTATAATGTCCGTAGCAAAGAAAAACGTTAAAATAACAAAAATCGAAGGCGCAGAACCCATCGATTTAATGTAATATTAATGCAATAATATTTATAAAATAAATTTTATGAGAATTTTTGGTAAAAGAAATAAACTCGCCGTCAAAAATATTGACGGCGAGTTTATTTCCGGCGTTGAATATATAATAAAAAGAACTTTAAACAACGGAATAAGTAATATATTCTTAGAAGATAATATTGCAAAGGCAATGCCGGAAATTCCGGCAGTTTCTCCTTTAAACGTCGAATATAATCTCGATTTTTTATGGACTGAAGTTTATTCTCTTTCCGTAACTAACCGCAGGGCTTCGGTTTTTGCATACGATATTTCATTTTTTAATTATGAACATTTAGAAGAATATTTTGTTAAAAATGAAGCGCTAAAAGGCGGCACGGTACTGTTTCTTTTTAAAAAACAGGGATTAAAAAAATTTTCTTTTAATTTTAAAAGTGTTTTCCCCGTTTATAACTATTATAAAGTTTCAAATTTTATCGATTATATTCCTTATTATTTTGAACTGTCGGAAAAACTAAAACTTCCGGTTATATTTTATCTGAACGATTCAGTAATGAACGAATATATTCTTGAAGAAAAAAAAGAATACACCGAAAGGACAGCATCGAGGCCGGATTTCGCTCTAAAAAATCTTGCGGACGCATATTCTAAAAATAACGATGAAGATAAAGGACTCCTTCAAAATATACAATCGTTTAAAAATACAGGAAAACATATAGAATTTTTTAAAAAAAGCTCAGAAAATTCAGGCGAAAATAACCTTATTTTAACCGACGCAAAAAATTTTCATGGTATAATAGAAAATAAAAAATTTTCTAAAAATTGCGACATTATTTTATTTTATCTGCTTAATCCGATAAGTTATCTTGAATTAAATGAAATTATAAAAGCCGAATGCGGCAGTTTTTATAAGAATATATATATATTCGACTCATATTCGCTGCTAAATCTTCAACTTATAAATATAATTAAAAATAACAAAAACGTAATTAACTATGAAAATTTATCGGTCGTAGAGGATAAAAACAATAGCGGCATAGAGTTGGGTTTTTGTTCCGACGACTTCGAGATTAAAGACTCAAAAACGCCTAAAACTTTTTGCGTCGGATGCAATCTATTTTCTTTTTTAACATATCTAGAGAAAAAAATAGGGAATTCGGAAAACGATGTTTTAATCGGAGAATACGGATGCTTTTCTTTATTGCAATCCAGCGCTTTAAAATTTTCTTTTAACAATATAGCAATAAACAATAATCCTATTTTTTTCTCGTATACAATGAATTCGAAAGATTTAAATAAAAATTTTTATGTTTTTATTTCTTCGCTAAAATTTTATGAAAATTTAGACAAATTTCTTAAAATTTATAACGGAACAAAAACAAACGGCAGGATTGTATTTGTCGTGTATAAATCTATATTCGATTATGATTTTAATGCGGAAAACTTAATTTTAAATCCTGCTTTAAAATCTATTAAAAAAAATATTATAAAAAAATGCGGGCTAAAAGATTTTAATGCAGCGCAAGGTAGTGCGCCATTAATATTTATAGATAACGATTGTTTTAATAATGCAAAATCCGGACGAGATTTGAATTATAAATCTTATCTTATCGTAAACAATGCAGTTTGCAAAAAATTCGACTGCAGACTCTGCTATCAAAAAACAAAATGCCCCGCTATAAAGATAGATATAAACAAAGATATATTTATAGAATCTGAAATTTGTAATTTCTGCAAATTATGCATCTATATATGTCCGCATAATGCAATTAAATCAAAAAAACGTAAAAAAATTAAAGTAAAAAAATCGTTAGAAAGTAAAATTAATCTATAGAACTTTATGGAAAATATTAACTATAATCTCATCCTAAACGGAGCGGACTTTAAAGAAATAAATTACCTGAGTAAATTTCTTTATTACTCGTTAAAAAATGAAAACTTCAACGTGTCTTTGCTTATCAAACCTGCGTCTAATATATCCAATTACAGTATGACATATGCGGTTATAAAGGTGGGTAAATTTGAATCGATAAGCTGCCTTAATAATATCGATGCCGTTATAAGTTTAGATTTTCAATCGTTGTTAAACTACTATCCTTTTATCGGAAAAAATACGCTTTTGATTTCGGATTACTCCTCGTTTAACGTATGCGATTTCTGGCTGACCGACAATGAAACGACTTCGCAAAAATTAAAAGAGAAGACGGAAAATATTTACAGAATACCGCTAAAAAACAT
The DNA here is from genome assembly GCA_021822485.1 of bacterium. Taxonomy (GTDB): domain Bacteria; phylum SZUA-79; class SZUA-79; order Acidulodesulfobacterales; family Acidulodesulfobacteraceae; genus Acidulodesulfobacterium_A. The sequence continues at coordinate 19,547 of JAKAQP010000005.1, read as the reverse complement.
AATCGACCAAGATTCGATGGGGAAAAACAGGATAAGTTCTTATATTGCCCTTATAGGAGCTTTTATATCGAAAAGCAGTCTTTTAGACCTTGATTCCGTTTTGAGACAAACGGCTTTGTTTTCCGAAAACGACGCTTTAAAGAAAAATATGATTCAAACTATTTTGAAGGGTTACGATTATGTAACCGAAAATTAAGATTGACCGGAAATGTTTTCATCTGCTGCAGTTTCGTTATAACATAAGCCGCATAAACCGTAAAATTCTAATCCGTAATTGTTAATATAATAATTTTCTTTAAAATTTTCTTTTATTTTTGTTTCAAAAAATCCTTTAAAATCCGATTCGTCTATTTTAACGTCCATTATTTTGCCGCATTTTTCGCATATAGCATGACCGTGCAATGAAATATCTCCATCGTAATGCACCGAATTTTGCAAAGTTCTTATTTCCTTAACCTCATGTATAGCAGACAATAGGGAAAGATTTTTATAAACTGTATTTAATGAAATCATTGGATATGATTTTCTAAGTTTACCGTAAACGTCCACCGCCGAAGGATGACTTTTCGATTCCGAGACTATTTTAATAATTTCAAGCCTTTGAGGCGTAAGACTGTACCCCATTTTTTTTATTTTTGAAACTATATCGTTTAACCGCGAATTAATTTGATGCTTCATTCTATCTCTAAAATATTATTTATATAATATTCATTATTATATAATATAAAAAAAATGTCAAACGTTTTCAGGTTTTATTTTAAAATCTTTAATACTGTCATAAAAAGCTTCCAATCTCGTAACGTAACCGGCATCTGCATTATGTTCGTCAATTTCTATTTCAAGATAAGGCTTGTTTTTCATATATTCCGCAAAGAAAGTTTTTATAAAAGAATCCGGGCCGCATGCATAATTAGTAATATAAACTGCATTCAATTTTGGATTATCTGCGATTATTTTAGCCGTCGATAAAATTTTATGCCCCGAATGCCAGAACATATTATCATGTTCTTCATAAATAGAAACGCCTTCGATATCAAGAAAATCCATAGGCATTACTGTTTTGCCGAGAGAAGAAATTTTATTGGACATAGATAAGTTAATTCCTTCGTCCTGGGTATTATAAGGCCTTCCTATCAATACCGTAATATCATCGTAATTTTCCAAGACTTCCTTGCCTTTAGCTTTTAATCTTACAAAAAATTGTTTCTGTTTATTAATCGCTTTGTCAAAAGCGGCAATAATTTTATTTTTCGGTACACCGAATTTTTTAAGATTTTTTAAAAAATGGTCGATAGTTAAATCGTAATCGTGTTTATCGCCTAAAAGCCTCACCTCCGGCGAAATAACAGGTATTTTATTAAACTCAAGCAACGATTTTGCAATGTATGGAACACCTTGGATATAGGGACATTGATATGTATTTTTTTGAAAATCATGATTTTTTTCCCTGTTAACCAAAGCCGGCAGAAAAACCGCGTCTATTTTTTTATCTATTAGATTTTTTACGTGACCGGCTACTACTTTTACCGGAAAACAGGTATCGGTAACAGAAAGCATGTTAGATGAATTTATTATATTTCTATTTGTTTCCGTAGATAAAATAACGTTAAAATCTAACCTGCTAAAAAATTCGTTATAAAAAGGAAAAAGGTCATAAGTTTCGAGGCAGAAAGGGATTCCTATACGCGGTTTAGAATAGTCGAATTCGTTGACATCCGAATATCCCTCTAATAAAAGTTCCTTTCTATATTTAAAAAAATTATCTCCTTTTTTCGTTTTAGCTTTATCTATTTCAAATATGTCGCATCTTGCTCCGTAATAATGGGGAGGTTCATTTTCAACCGCTACTTTATTAACGTCGCATAAATTCGAACATTTTAAACATTCAAAAGATTCCTGTGCGTATTTTCTGTTTCTTAAATCGAAACCGACGAACTTAGACTCGGAATTATTGGTAAAAGCTATAAGGGCGCTGCCTATAGCGCCGGTTACTTCGTTATGCCGCGGAACTATAATTTTTTTTCCGAGAAGCGCTTCAAAAGCGCTTACTACGGCTTTATTTAAAGCTACTCCTCCTTGAAAAAGTATGTGTCCGCCTATAGGTTTTCCCAGAACTACTTTATTTAAATAGTTCTCGACTATAGAATAGGCTAATCCGGCTATAAGCTGGTCTTTATTTGCCCCTTTTTGCTGATGCGAAACAAGGTCGGATTCCATAAATACGGTGCATCTGTCGCCTAGATTACAAGAACTGGTGGCGTTAAAGGCTTTATCAGAAAATTCTTTTATAATATCGATATTAAGTTTTAAAGCCTGTTCTTCTAAGAATGAACCCGTGCCTGCCGCGCATGCTTTATTCATTTCAAAATCCACTACGACCCCGTCTTTAATCCTGATATATTTTGAATCCTGACCGCCTATTTCAAAAACGGTATCGACGTCTTTGTCTATAAATATAGATGCCGCGGCCTGTGCCGTTATTTCGTTTTTTACGATGTCGGCGCCTACGTAATCGGCTATTAAATAGCGCCCGGAACCGGTCGTACATATCCCTTTTACCGTAGCGCCTATATTGAAATTTTTTAGTTCAAGATAAATTTCGTAAAGAGTATCCCTTACGATTTCAATTGGTTTGCCGTTTGTTTTTTTATATTTTTTAACTAATAGATTTTTATTTTCGTCTAACAAAACTATGTTCGTAGAAACGGAGCCGGTATCTATGCCTATATAAACCGGAATATTACTGCCGGAAAGAGATTTAAGGGAATTTAAAACATCCATTTCCGCAATATTAAACTTTTCATCCGCAAATTGAATAGATTTCAATCTTTCCCTGTATCTGCCGGAAGATTTATCTTTTTCGATAAATTCCCTGAGGGGATCTAACCCGTTAAATTTAAAATCTTTTTCGTCGCGCGAAATTATAGCTATGCCTATAGCCGGCATAACGGTATGATGTTCCGGTATTATGAGTTCGCCGTCTTTTAGCTCGAGAATATCTTTAAAGGCTCTTATCATGCCTTTGTTAAATGCAACGCCGCCTTGAAAAATGACGGGTCTTTCAAATTTTTTACCCTTCGCTACTGTTCCTATAAAAGTTCTTGCAACCGCATAACAAAGTCCGGCGACGATATCGGATAGAGGTGTAGAAACCTGCTGAAGATGTATCATGTCCGACTTTGCGAAAACCGTACATCTTCCAGCAATCTTAGCGGGATTTTTAGACTCCAATGCCATATTGCCGAATTCGTTTTCTATATTTATATGAAGTCTTTCCGCCTGCTGGTCAAGAAAAGAACCTGTGCCGGCTGCGCATAAATCGTTAAGCCCAAAGTCTTCCAAAAATATCTGTCCGGTTTCTTCGTCTTTCCTGAGCATTAAAAATTTGGAATCCTGCCCTCCAATTTCTATTACGGTTTTAACGTCTGGATAAAGATACTTAACGGCTTCCGTTTGCGCCACTAATTCGTTTATGTTCGGAATGCCTAATACTGCGCCCAGAGTGCGTGAACCGGAACCCGTCGCTCCTATTCCGGCAAAAAGATTTTTAGGATATTCGTCGAATATTTTTTTTAAAACATCATAAGCCGTTTTTATTGATTCGCCGTTAGATCTTACGTAATCTTTCTTTATAAGATTAAGATTATCATCTAAAATTGCAAATTTAACGGTGGTAGAACCTATATCTATGCCGAGATAAAGCTTTTCTTTCATATTCTTTTCCATTTACCGCCTTCTTCGAATATTTCTTTTTTCCATATAGGAACCGTCTCTTTTATAGCGTCTATTAAAAATTTAGAAGCAAGATAAGAATCCTCCCTGTGCGGACTAGAAACGCCTATGGAAATAGATATTTCGCCTATCTCCATTTTTCCTATTCTATGTATAATGGAAACTTTTAATATATTGTATTTGTTAAACACTTCCTTTATTAATTTTTTTATTTCTTTAACCGCCATTTCTTCATAAGCTTCGTAATAAAGATATTCTACCGGTTTTCCGTCTTCATTATCCCTTACCGTTCCGTTAAATAAAAGAACTGAACCTGCGGACGAATCGGAAACAAAACCGAGAACTTCATTGCAGTCTATTCTTTCCGCCTTTATTTTAACATTAAAATTTGCATCGTTAATAGAACCGGAAGAGAATACTCCGCCGCTTACCGGCATAATAACCGTGATTTCGTCTCCTTCGGACAATTTTTTTCCGGTATCGGCGTATTCCTGATTAACCGCATACTTTGATACTTGAAGAATATTCTTTACGTCTGGATAACTTGTTTCCATTATCGAGATAATATCTTTAACGGATGAACCATCTTTGACGGTAAAATCTAATAAATTTTTCCCTATTAATTCTTTTAAAGCTGCAAACAATCTAACTTTTATATTTATCATCATCATTATTTTTAAGGTTATTATTTTAAGAAAGATGTTTAGAAATTTCGTAATAAAGATGCCCTATTTCCTTAAGAATTATATTATTCATAGCTAATGTTACGGCATTTATAGAACCGGGAACGGAAAAAATTATCTTTCCGTTGTATATTCCAGCGGAAGCGCGGGACATAATTGCAGCGGTACCTATTTCGTTATAGCTTAAACTTCTAAAGATCTCTCCAAAACCATATAATTCTTTATCGTATAAATTTTTTAAAGTTTCGTAAGTTATGTCTTTAAAGGAAACGCCGGTTCCGCCGTTTATAATAACCGCATCCGTCTTCGGCTTATATTCCTCGCCACATACTTTGACGATTAAACTCTCAAGCAAATCTTCGTCGTCTTTTATTAATGCGTAGCCCGATACTTCATGTCCTGCCGACGCAAGCGTTTTTTTTATATAATTTCCGCTTTCGTCTTCGCTTTCCTTTCTTGTATCGCTTAACGTTATAACATAAACGCTAAGTCGTTTTTTTGCGTTAATATTTTTTTTATGCTCGATATGCCCCATATTTAATAAATTTTAAACTAATAAGCGAAAAATGTCAATTTTTTAAGATACTTAAATAAAACAAAAGTGCCGAAAATACTTAAGTTTTAATATATTTTCGGCACTTGTTTACTTATTTAGATAACTGATTTTATTTATTCAGCGGTATTTATTAATACATGCCGCCCATTCCGCCGCCCGGCATACCGCCCGGCATTCCTGCGGCCGCTTTCTCTTCCGGTTTGTCGGCTATCATAGCTTCCGTAGTCAACATAAGCGATGCGACGCTTGCCGCATTCTGAAGTGCGGTTCTTTCGACTTTAGTCGGATCTATGATACCGGCTTTAATAAGATCTTCGTATCTATCCGCCGCGGCGTTATATCCGAAAGCCGCTCCGTCGTTGGCAAGAACTTTATCTATTACGATAGAACCTTCGACTCCGGCATTTTCCGCAATCATCCTTAAAGGCTCCTGAATTGCTCTTTTAATTATTTTAATACCGGACTCTTCGTCGTGGTTTGCGCCTTTGAGTTTATCTATGGATTTAGCAGCCCTTAACAGCGCAACGCCTCCTCCGGGAACTATGCCTTCTTCTACCGCAGCTCTCGTAGCGTGTAGAGCGTCTTCGACCCTGGCTTTCTTTTCTTTCATTTCTGTTTCGGTAGCCGCTCCTACATTAATTACGGCAACGCCACCGATTAATTTTGCAAGTCTTTCTTGAAGTTTTTCTTTGTCGTAATCCGAAGTGGATTCTTCAACCTGCGCCCTTATCTGTTTAACTCTTTTTTCTATGTCGCCTTTAGAACCTGCTCCATCTACTACGGTAGTATTGTCTTTATCTACGGTAATTCTTTTTGCCTGTCCAAGATCTTTAAGAGTGATTGATTCGAGTTTAACACCTATGTCTTCTGAAATTACCTGTCCTCCGGTCAATACCGCTATGTCTTCGAGCATAGCTTTTCTTCTGTCGCCGAAACCAGGGGCTTTAACGGCACAGCAGTTCAAAGTACCTCTCAGCTTGTTGACAACGAGCGTGGCAAGTGCTTCTCCTTCTACTTCTTCCGCTATTATGATAAACGGACGTCCAGACTTTGCAATCTGCTCAAGAATCGGCAATAAATCTTTCATTGCGGAGATTTTCTTTTCGTTAATCAAAACATACGGATTGTCGAGAACGCATTCCATTCTTTCCGAGTCTGTTACGAAATAAGGAGACAAATAACCCCTGTCAAACTGCATTCCTTCGACTACTTCAAGAGTCGTTTCCATGCTTTTTGCTTCTTCTACTGTTATAACGCCTTCTTTGCCGACTTTATCCATCGCTTCGGCGATAATAGAACCGATTGTTTCGTCGTTGTTTGCCGATATAGTGCCTACCTGCGCTATTTCTTTTTGATCCTGTATCGGTTTCGATATTTTTTTAAGTTCTTTTACGATTTCTTCTACGGCTTTGTCTATTCCTCTTTTAACGTAAATAGGGCTGGCTCCGGCGGTAACGTATTTAACTCCTTCTTTGTATATAGCCTGAGCTAAAACTGTTGCGGTAGTAGTTCCGTCTCCTGCAGTATCGGATGTTTTTGAAGCGACTTCTTTTACCATCTGAGCGCCCATATTTTGAAACTTATCGGACAATTCGATCTCTTTTGCTACGGTAACGCCGTCTTTCGTAATTGTCGGCGAACCAAACGATTTTTCTATTACTACGTTTCTTCCTTTGGGTCCAAGCGTAACTTTAACGGCATCTGCAAGCGCATTAACGCCGGTAAGAATTTCTGCTCTGGCTTCCGCTGAAAATTTTAATTCTTTTGCCATAATTATTCTACTCCTTTAAATTTTTAAATTTGAATTTAAATTATTAAATTTTAAAACTGCTTATTTTTCTACTATCGCCAAGATATCGTCTTCCTTCATAATAAGATATTCCTTGTCGTCGATTTTTACGTCGTTGCCGGAATATTTTGCAAATAAAACGATGTCGCCTACTTTAACATCCATCGGGATTTTTTTACCGTCTTCTAAAATTCTGCCGTTTCCCGCAGCAACAACTTTGCCCTGCATAGGCTTTTCTTTCGCGGAATCAGGAATAAACAATCCTCCTTTAGTTTTTTCTTCTTCCTGAAGTCTTTCTACTAAGACTCTGTCTTGCAATGGTTTAACTTTCATAAACTTCTTCTCCTTATTTAAATTTAGTTTAATTAAATTTGATTTAATTGCATAAATATAATTAAAATTTTTAGCACTTATTGGCTTTGAGTGCTAACCTTTTTAATATACACTTATGTTTTTAAAAAAACAATATCATAAATCTTTTAATATTTTACGATAAATTTAAGATATTTTATATAAATAGATATATAATTGATATTTTCTTTAAATTTTTTAATTATTTGCAATTTTATTAAGTTTTACTTATATTTTTAATTTTATTTTTTTATTTTATCATCAATTCAAAAGTGATATAATTAAATTGAATGAAAAAATATATTCTTGAAATAAACGGCTTAATAAAAAACTTTAATCGTTTAAGAGTTCTAAACGATGTTCATTTTAAAATTAAACACGGCGATTTTTTTGGATTAATAGGTCCTAACGGCGCCGGAAAATCCACTCTTTTGAAAATTCTATACGGAATAGTTATTCCGGATTCAGGAAATATTTCTATTAACGGTTTAGATCTTCTGTCTAATTATAAAAAAATTAAATATTCTCTCGGAATAGTCCCGCAGGAAGATAATTTAGACGAAGACCTGTCCGTTAACGATAATCTGATTGTATATTCAAAATATTTCGGAATTACCGGCGGCGAATCCCGCAGACGGGCAAGCGAACTTCTTAATTTTTTCGATATGGGCGAAAAAAAATATTCTAAGGTTTCGGAACTTTCCGGCGGATTAAAAAGAAGGCTTATGATAGCCAGAGCATTAATTAACAATCCCTCCTTAATTATATTAGACGAACCTACAAGCGGATTAGATCCCGAATACAGGCAAAATATATGGGAAAAACTCAAGGCGTTAAACAGGAACGGAGTTACTATTCTTATGTCGACGCATTATATGGAAGAAGCAGAACGGCTTTTTAAAAACATTATAATATTAAATCACGGCAATATCGTTTTTAACGGCGCTATAAGCGAAATTACTTTGAATAAAAAATCTTTGGAAGAAATTTTTCTTGACATCGCAAAACACTAAATTCATCATTAATAAATGTCAGGGACAGAATTCAATTTTGTCCCTGACGCAAAATGGCAACAAATGGAACTTTTAAAAAAAATAAACAAAACAAATTCAAATTTAAGCAAAAGTTTATTTACCGTTTTTTACCGGAACTATTTAGTCTGGCTAAAATATTACAAACCGGGTATAATAGGGGATATTCTCGAACCGCTCTTATATCTTGCCGCCTTAGGATTTGGAATCGGCAAGTTTATCCATAATATAAACGGTATATCTTACATTAAGTATATAGTTCCCGGAATAATTGCATCTTCTTCCATGTATGCGGCGGCATTCGAATCGACTTTCGGCGCATATACGAGAATGGTTACGAACGGCATTTACCAAGCAATTTTACTTACCCCTATAGGCATAGAAGATATAGTTTCCGGCGAAATTCTTTGGGGAACGGCAAAAGCTTTTATGAGCGGAACCGCCGTATTGATAATCGGGACGGTTTTCGGCTGGATAATATCTCCTGCGGCTATTATTATACCGGTAGTTATAGTCCTAAACGGAATATTGTTTTCTTCGTTATCTCTGCTTATAACGTCGTTTTCGCCGTCATACGACTTCTTTTCCTATTATTTCACTATAGCGATATCTACTATGTTTTTATTCTCCGGCGTATTTTATCCCGTTTCTTCCCTGCCTTATGCAATCAGATATTTCGTTTATATTATGCCGCTATACTACACGGTAAGCATAATGAGAATGCTTGACGAAGGCAAAATAAATCCGGTTTTGTTATTTTCCTATTTGTCGGTAATTATATTATTTGCGCTTATATTTTTTTATGCATCGGTTTATTTTATAAAAAAAAGGGTTATAAAATAAATTTTAAAGTTTAGGCAGGGTTATGCCGACCTGAGACTGATATTTGCCTTTTTTGTCTTTATAGGACACTTTAGGTTCTTCGCCTTCAAAAAAAAGAACCTGGGCAATACCTTCATTGGCGTAAATTTTAGCGGGAAGCGGGGTAGTATTAGATATTTCCAAGGTAACGTATCCTTCCCATTCCGGTTCAAACGGCGTAACGTTCACTACTATACCGCATCTTGCATATGTAGATTTGCCGAGGCATATGGTGACGACGTTTCTGGGTATTTTAAAATATTCAACCGATCTGCCGAGCGCAAAAGAATTAGGCGGAACTATGCATACGTCCGATATTAGATCTATGAAAGACTTAGAATCGAAGTTTTTAGGATCGACTACCGTATTATTAATATTAGTAAATATTTTAAATTCGTTTGATATCCGCAAATCGTAACCGAAGGATGAAATGCCGTAAGATATAACTCCGTTTCTAACTTGAGAACTTTCAAAAGGACTTATCATCCCTTCTTTAGCTTTTTCTTCGATCCATTTGTCGTTTTTAATCATATATTAAAATATTTTTATAAATTATTGATGTTAATTTATAAATTAAAGTTTAAAATAAAATCGGTTATTTCGTCCGGATCATCCATGATTTTAATTATATCAAAATCTTTTGCGGAAATATAAGATTTTTTTAAAGTATTGCTTTTAATCCAGCCTATTAATCCTTTCCAATAGTCAGAGCCGTATAAAATTACAGGAAAAGGTTTTGTTTTGCCGGTCTGAATCAATTCTACGGTTTCAAAAAGTTCGTCTAAAGTTCCGAAACCTCCGGGCATCATAATATATGCGGAAGCATATCTTACAAGCATAACTTTTCTTACGAAAAAATATTTAAACTCTAAAGTTACGTCGGCAAATTTGTTAAGCGTCTGCTCATGCGGAAGTTTAATATTTAATCCTACCGAACTTACGTTTAAGCCGTGCTTTTCCTTAGCTTCCCTGCAACCTCTGTTTGCTGCTTCCATTACTCCTGGACCTCCGCCTGAAATTATGGAAAAACCCTTTAAAGCTAATTTATGGGCCAATTCTTTAGTTTGTAAATATACTTCTTCATTTTCCTTTACTCTTGCGCTTCCGTATATAGTTACCGCCGGACATACTGCAGGCAGCATATCAAACCCGTCCACAAATTCGCCTATAATTTTAAAAAGCCGCCAAGGTTCCGTATGGTCAAACGAATTAAGTTCGTATCTTTTTATATCTTCTTTTTTAATAGGCATAATTTATTTTAAAAAATTTTAAAGCAAAAGCAGAGGTAAAACATTTAAATATTAATTTATAAATTTAACGGTCTCCCCTCTGCTTTTAAATAAGATTAAATTTGATTGATTTGATACATTAAAATTTCCAGTCTTTTTTATCTGGATGAGCCTTCAATGCTTTAGCTTTCAATTCATCTTTAGACTCTTTATGGTTGTCGTCCGGAATACAGCAATCTACCGGACATACGGACGCACACTGCTGGGTATCGAAATACCCGTAACATTCCGTGCAAAGGCTGGGATCTATAACATATATATCACCCTCGGAAATAGCATTATTTGGACATTCGGGAATGCAAACCCCGCATGCGATACATTCATCGGTAATTACAAAAGCCATAAAAACCTCCTTAATTTTTTTTAATTTATTTTTATTTTTACTGCTAAAAACGACTAAATAAAGTTTAATTAAGTCAATAAATTTGATTAACTTAAACGATCTCCGGCGCCTTTAAAGGCTTTCAATCCCAAATATGAAGAATTAGAACCGAGTTCTTCTTCTATTTGTAAAAGTCTGTTATATTTTGCGACTCTTTCCGAACGCGCCGGTGCGCCGGTTTTAATTAATCCCGAATTAACGGCGACCGCAAGATCCGAAATAAACGTATCTTCAGTCTCTCCCGACCTGTGGGAAATAACGGCCGTCATATTGTTTTTCTGGGTTAATTCTATGGCATCCAGCGTCTGAGACAGCGAACCTATCTGGTTTAATTTAACCAGAACGGAATTTATGGAATGAGAGTCTATAGCTTTTTTAATGCGGATAGGATTCGTCACGGTCAGGTCGTCGCCGACTATCTGAACTTTATTTCCAATTTCCTTTAATAACATTGAAAAGCCGTTAAAATCATCCTGTGCCATACCGTCTTCTATAGATATAATTGGAAATTTTTCCACGTAACCGGCATACATTGCCACCATTTCGTCCGATTCTAATACGGTTTTTTTACCTGCTTCTTTAAGAACGTATTTTCCGTTATCGTAAAATTCGCTTGCCGCCGGATCAAGGGCAATAAATATATCTTTACCCGGTTGATATCTTGCTTTTTCTATAGCTTCCATTATAAGCGTTATCGCTTCCATATTATTCTGAAGATGCGGCGCAAAACCTCCTTCGTCGCCAACTGAAGTAGGCATTTTTTTTTCGTCTAAAACCTTCTTGAGTTTTTGGTAAACTTCTACGCCCATTCGCAACGCCTCTTCGAAAGATTTGGCGCCGGCGGGGACTATCATAAATTCCTGAAAGTCAAGCAAATTATTGGCATGTTTTCCGCCGTTCAAAATATTCATCATCGGAACCGGCATTACATGAGCGTTAACTCCGCCTAAGTAACGATAAAGGGGTATCTCTAATTCATTAGCCGAAGCGGCGGCAGTCGCAAGCGACACCGCTAAAATAGCATTTGCGCCAAGATTAGATTTATTTTGGGTACCGTCGAGATTTATCATTATATCGTCTATAAGTCTTTGGGAGTAACTTTCGATTCCGTTAAGAGATTTTGCTATTATATCGTTAATTCCCTCTACCGCGGAATGAACCGACTTTCCGTCGAAAAGAGAATTATCGTTGTCTCTTTTTTCGTAAGCTTCATATTCGCCTGTTGAAGCGCCGGACGGAACGCAGGCTGAACCGCTTACTCCGCTCTCTAAAGAAACTTTTACGCTTATAGTCGGATTTCCTCTGGAATCCAAAATTTGTCTTCCTTTAATATCTACTATTTCACTCATATTGCAACGTCCCCTGAAAAGTTAATTAAATTCAATTATTAGATTATTTTTTAAAAAATCTTAAACATTATACCACTTTTTTTATGTTTTAAAAATATTTTCTTTTATTTTTTTTATAGCCTATAAGGCGTTTATTTCTTTAATCGTTTGATTTATAAGGCAATCCGTCAACTTTTCGTCTTTACTCTCTGCGTAAATTCTTAGAACCGGTTCCGTTCCGGAAGGACGTATCAGCAGCCATGATCCGTCATTATATTCAAATTTAAATCCGTCTTTAAAATTAAGATTAGTAATTTTATTCTTAAAAGGCAGGCTGAAATCTTCCGCTTTAAGTTTTTCAATAAGAATTGGTTTTTTCGTATCGTCTATTTTGATATCGACACGTTTATATATATACCGATAATTTTCTCCAAAAATATCGTTTAATAGTTCGTTTAAGTTCTTTTGCTTAGCAACCATAATTTTTAAAAGCATCAATGCATTAAATATACCATCTCTTTCCGGCAAATGCGAAGCGACTCCTATGCCGCCCGACTCTTCTCCGCCTATAAATACGTCGCTGCCGTCTTTTATCATAAGCTCGGCTATATTTTTAAAACCTATAGGCGTTTCATACAGCTTAATTCCGTTTTTACCGCAAATATCGCCGATAGATTTAGATACGGAAACTGTCTTGACTACGCTTCCGGAAAAACCTTCTTCGATAAGATAATTTAAAATTATGGTAAAAATTTTATGCGAATCGATAAAATTTCCCCTGTCGTCCACCGCCCCAATTCTGTCTGCATCCCCATCCGTGGCGAAACCAACCGCAAATTTATTTTTATTTCCTCTTTTTTTTACGGAAAATTTTAATTTATTAAGATTGGCGTCTATAGGCTCAGGGTTTAAACCTGGAAAAGCGGGATTAACAATATTATTGACGGAGGAATGGCTTATCGAAAAATTTTTTAATATAAGGGACAAATAACCTATTCCGGCACCGTACATGGGGTCTATCACTACGTATAACGATTTTAAAAAATCCTTATCCGCATTAGACAATACTCTATTGAAACCTGTTAAATGAATTATCCTTTTAATATAATCTTTTTTAAAATCGGCATATTGAAAATCATAAATATTTTTTTTGAATTTATTATATTCGTTGCTGTATTTCTTTCCGTCTTCATTTGCTATTTTTTCAATTTTTTTAACTTCGGATTGAAGCATAGAAGCGCCGAAACGGCTTTTAAATTTCAAGCCGTTAAACATAAAAGGATTATGGCTGGCGGTAATCATTATACCGGCATCATATCCTTTATTCTTTACAAAATAAGATAAAACCGGCGATGGACAGAAATTATCGCTTAACGTTACCTCTATCCCAACGGACTCAAGCGATTCTGCAGACTTCAATGCAAACTCTTTAGACAAAAAACGCGTATCGTATCCTATTGCCACCTTTTTGGAAGAATTTGATTTTAAATACTCTCCAAGCGCGCAACTGATACGGCCTACATGCTCGAAGGTAAAATTATCGCCTATTATTCCCCTGTATCCGTCGGTACCAAAATTTATTAATATATTCACAAGCCACCGTAATGTGGTGTGTCCGGAGGGATTCGAACCCTCTGCCTCAGGAGTCGGAGTCCTGCACTCTGTCCAGATGAGCTACGGACACTAAATAAATTAGCATTGCTTAATAGAAAATTAAAATTTTACATATATTATATAATATATGTATGGGGAAAAAAAATAAAAAAAAAATACTATTGTATTTATTGAATTCTAGCGCTACAAAACTGTCTTATATCGTCGAACAAAATATAGAAGAAATTTTAAACGAGGTCATTACAAATAATTACAAAATACATGACAGTGGCATAAATGATTTTTTTTTCAATAAAAGCAAGAATGAATTTGATATTATATGCAAAGAAATTAATAGCTTATCGCTAAAAATATTGGAAAAAGACGAAATAATATTTTTCAAACCGGTATTTAAGAAAAAAAAGATTAAGCAATTAAATATAATATACAAAACACTGCGTATAATAAAATTTACGGAAAACATGAAAAATATTTACAATAATTTAGAATTAATAAAATTAAATATAAACGAATTATATAAATACCCCGTGCTTAAAGTTCAAACTTATATACCGGAGTTATGTCTTTATCTGAGCGCTTTTTTTAAGGAAAACATAGATATTTTTTTTATGGATATAAACCATGAAGATATAAAAGAAAGAAAGAAAATAGTAATGGAGAAGCTATATAAAATAATGTCGCTTGGAAACAAAATAATAAACGAATTCTATATAAACATTATATCCGACGAAAAAAGCGATATTCAAAACGGCGGCCATGTAATTTATCATTCCAATATAATATCTATAATACAGATAATATCTATTAACTGTGTCGAATTTAACCTTTTATAATTTTATAGTTTTTCAATTATTTTTTTAACATGATTTTTTTAAATTATGTCTTATAAAATTAATGACTATTAAGTCACTATATGGTAAAATTTAATTTATGTACTCTAAAGAATATAAGAATTGGATTTTATTGTTACTCGTAGCGTTTTTCTTTATGGTTATGCTTGATATGAGCATAGTAACTATAGCTATACCTAAAATAATGTCAAGCTTAGGCGTAAACCTTGAAGATGTCGACTGGGTAATGATAGCTTATAACGTGGCTACGGCAATAATAATTATGCCTATAACGTTCATAATAAGAAAAATAGGGCTAAAGATACCTATTGCCCTTAGCATAATATTTTTTACTATTTCTTCCGTGGCTTGCGGTTTTGCCACCTCTATAAATATGCTCATAGCATTCCGTGTCATACAGGGGCTTTCGGGCGGAGGCATTGCGCCTCTTGGATTAGCGCTTATGGGCAGGGTTTTTGAGCCGCATGAAAGAGGAAGAGCAATGGGAATATGGGGCATCGGGGCAATGGCGGCACCGGCTATAGGACCTACACTCGGCGGCTGGATTACCGAACATCTTACATGGAGATGGGTATTTTTCGTAAACGCTCCCATTGCAATAATAACTCTTATAGGAATACTTATAATAATGGAAGATGACCATAAAGGGCTTAATTTTAAAGCAAATTTTGATTTTTTCGGTTTTGCTTTTTTTGCAATAGCCATAGCCTTCATACTTATAGCTTTCAATGAAGGACAGAATAAAGGATGGGATTCAAGCTACATTCATATCTGCGAAATTTTAAGCGCAGCAGGATTTTTTATGTTCTTTTTATTTGAGCCGTTTATTTCCCATCCTCTTATAGATTTTAAAATATTTAAAAATTATAATTTTGCTCTTATAACCTCTATTAACGCGGTCAGGGCTATAGCCTTGTTCGGCTCGCTCTTTATTATGCCGGTATATTTAGAAAACATAATGGATTACACTCCTTATATGACCGGTCTTATTATGATGCCGTCGGCGATAGCAGTTGCATTATCAGCCCCTGTTTTCGGCAAAATGGCGGATAAATGGGGGCCAAAATATTTTATTGTTTTCGGCATGCTGACGACGGCTATCTCCCTCTTTTTATACTGGAATCTTTCAACGCAGTCAAGCCTTTACGATATAATATATCCTTCAATTATAAGAGGCATAGGGCTCGGCATGCTATACTCGCCAATTATGAGCGCAGGCTTAAATTCGGTCAAAAAAAGCCAGATACCGGAAGCATCCGGACTGTTGCCTATAACCATGAGACTTGCTTCAGGTTTCGGCATCGCTTATTTTGCAAACTATCTGGCAACAAAAAAGGTATATTATCTTACGAGATACGGCGGTAAAATAAACTACAAAAACCACGCTTTTATCAAAATGAAAGCGATGTTTAATAGTAACGGGCTTTTTAAAGCAAATACAGGAGTTCTGGCTAATTCTGCAAAAATTAATCCCGGCATGGGTTTCATAGATTCCATAGTAAAAATGTTTGCGACCGTCCAATCTTTCGACGACGTATTTGTCGTTGCAGGAGTCATATGCCTTTTTGGAATAGTGCCGGCTCTTATGCTAAAAAATAAAATACACCGTTAAGCATTTAAATATTTATATAAAATTTTCCCTTTACGAGAATAAATTATTTTTGAAGGCTCTATTTTTAGAATAAAAACATCGTCTATATTTTCTCCCTCATGAACATAATGTTTTTTACCGTTTATTTTTACCAAAGCAGTATTGCCGCCCGTAAATATTAAAACCATTGCCCGCTTATTTTTGCCTGAAAATCCTTTAAATTTTAAATCCTTAACGATATTACTTAAATTTCCGCATTTATTAAAGTTATAATTTGAATTTATGAAATTAGACGCCGGTTTTGCAGCATAATCCGCGACTCTATTTTTTTGTGACTTTGAGGGTAAAATAAAAAGTCTGCTGTATTTTCCGTATTTTTTATTAGGAATACTAAAATATCCTTAAGTGGTTTTGAGATAATTTCGTCGATTCAGCTTTTAGGCCGGTATATTTACCTTTAACGCTTAAAATGAGTTTAGTAATTCTTTTATTTCTATACGACGTATTATGCAAAATATTTATTTTTTTATTATTTTCGGTTTTAAACCTGCTTAACATTAATAGTACCGCTATAAATAAAAAAAATGTAAAAATAATAAAGGTAAATTTTTTAATTTTCAATTTAATCAGCCCTCTTTATATTAAAATTTATTTTTATTTAATACCCACAAGTTCTGCATTTATAACCGCATCTATTTTTCTTCCGGATTTAATATTAATTTTTTTTATTTCGAACGGAAACGATTTAAGCGTCTTTATTAATGAAAACAACACGCCGACATCGGAAAAATTACTCAATGCCACCCGAAATTTAATTGTTTTTAAATAAGTATGTTGATTATTTTTCATATTTTTTGGCTTTATGATTTTAATTCCGATATTAAATCCGTCTTCTTTTAAATATCGCGCATAAGAATAGAAAATTTTTTTCAAAGTAAACACCGTTAAATTTTTCTTTTAAAAACTTTATAACCAAAAAATCATATGGAATAACTATATCTATCCCTTGAAATAGCGAATAATATTTCTTGATATTTAAAGGAATGGTATGATAAACGCCATACCCGCCGTTTATATCATCCGCAAAAAAAATACGATTCTTTCTTAAAAGATTTTCCGACGTAATGGCTTAAAGAAAACTTTTTGCCGTCTTTTACGTTTTTTTTCGGTATAATCGTAAAATTTATATTTTTAGATATAACCGAAACTGCATGTTTTATCCCCACATCGATTGCATCTTTCGCATAATCGTCGATACGTTTATGTGAAAAAAATGATTTATCGCCGTCAAAATACTGATATATATCGTATTCTTCAATATAAATGAAATCCCCCTGCCGAAAGTATTCCGACTACTATCATTGCGACTATAATTTCCATAAGGGTAAAACCGTTCCCGTTTTTATAAATTTTTAGCGCATGCAATCTAATTTTTTATTATTTTTTTTACTTTTTTTGCTTTTAGTTTTAAATTCTTTCTTTTTTAGCATAATCATAATTTTCCTCCCGATAAATTTAATTTTTTTATTTTTAATTTTAAAATATTATTAATAATTAGCCGACAAACCCACCATTCCCTGAATAAGAGGTAAAAATAAATAAAAAAACATTAATAGCAAAAAAGTACTACGCCTATCATGGCAAGCAAGAGCAATCCTTTAGTAAATATTTTCATATATCTGTCCACTTTTTCTTTAAATTCCTTAGAAAGATTCAAAACCGTTTCGGATAAAAAACCTCCTATTTCGCCGTACCTTATCGACTCTACGGCATCCTTCGGCAAAAAATCGGCTTTATGCAAAGAATCAAACAACGTATTGCCTATAATTAAATCTTGATAAACTGATTTAAATTTATTTCTAAAATAAATCTTAGAACTGTTTTTTCCAAAATAATCGAATACTGCGATAACCGTCACACCCGAAGATATCATTAAAGAAAATTGATAAAAAATCCAGTTTAAATAAGAGTAATTTAAAATATTTTTTAACTGAGATATGTTTTGCAAAAAGGAAAACGCTTTAGTTTTTATTCCGGATAAATCCGACAAAAAAGCGGCGAAAATAAGAACGGCGAAAAATACTACATAGATAAAAATATTTTTTATCCGTCCGAACAATTTTAACGTATAAACCGTAGATAAGGGAATATTCGGAAACTGCTTAAAGAATACCGAAAAAGTCGGAACGACGTAATAAAGAAAAACTGAAAAAGCTATAAACAGAAGCAAAAACAAAAATAAAGGGTAAGCTAAGGTTCCTATAATATTTTTTTTATAAATATTTTTAGTTTCGAAATATTCGGATATTTTTAAAAAAGATTCCGAATAATCGCCGGTAGATTCCGCTAAATCTATTAAAGAAAGCGCTATTTCTTCAAAATTATTCCTCGCAAACATTTCTTTAACGCTTTCCCCTTTATCCAACAAATAAATGCAGTTTTTTATCAATTTTTTACGATTTTTTATCTTTGACAGCTTATGGCTGTAATATAGGTACTTTAATAAATATAGCAAATCATATTTTTTGAAGATTCAGGCGTTGTTATATCTTTGTCCATATAACTAAAAAATTTGCCGACCGAACCGGTAGATTTGAAGAGATGAGGCAGTTCGTTAAAAAACACCGAAAGCTCGGCGTCTTTCATTCCTCCGTTGACGGTAGGGTTTATTGCGTCTAAAAAAATTAAGTAAGACTGATTAAACAATAAATTTAAGTCTTTATATATTTCCTCTTTTGCCGATTCATTAAACTCGGTAATTTCAATGAGCGGCTTTCTTTTTATCGTATCCCGTTCCGCCGCAACTGTCGCAGTTTTTTCTCCTCTCACAAAAACGGCATCGATAAATTCGACTTCTTTAAAATCTGCAGCCGTATCGATAATTTTTTGTTTTTAATTAAGTTAATTTTTTAAATATAATTCAATTATATTTTTTTAATGTTTCCACATTATGACAATTTTGTTACATTTACATTAAATTTTTGTTACAAATCAGGCAAGATTATAGTAAAAATCTTTATTGAAAGGTTTTTATAGTGAAATACGGATTAAAAAACGAAATATATATACAAAAATTCATGATGATATTTTAGAAAATATGAAATGACTATAAACGACTAAATAAAAATAGAATAAATAGATAAATCTTGGTCGTCGACGCTGAATATTCACATATTCCGTTTAATACATGCTTTCAATGCAACGCACTTTAACAAACGCATTTAGATAATAATTGACAGAAATAGGTATAAATGGTAATATTTATATATTAAAGATAATACTATCCAATTATGCGTTCATAGCTCAGATGGATAGAGCAACAGCCTTCTAAGCTGTGGGTCGCAGGTTCGAATCCTGCTGGACGCACCATTAAAAACCGCAGTAAATAAGCAGTTCTGCAGATTTTCCTCTTGACTTCGATATGAATTAAAATGTAAAATTATGTATGAAAATGAACCAAAATGTAAAAATTTTCCTACCTATTTACTA
>JAKAQP010000070.1 GCA_021822485.1 bacterium | reverse complement strand
TCCGGAGCAGACCATATTTCAGCGCACAGAACTTTTGCGCTCATGATGGGACCGTATGTTAAAAAAGGCGCATTGATAAAGCAGAGATATTCCCAGGTTTCGATAGTAAAAACCATAGAGGCGATATTTGACCTTCCGCCTATGAGCCAGTGGGACGCTAATGCTAAAGTTATAATAAACGGTTATACGAGCAAACCGGATTACAAGCCTTATAAATATGCAAAATTAAAGGTAAAAAAGAGGTTGAACCCGGGCGTTTGTTCCCAGGTGCAAAAACTCAGGTTAAAATTAGGCGCAAAACTTCCTAAAAAATATGTTCCTGTAAATTTTAGCGGAAATAATTCAGTTGTTAAAATAAGCCGCAACAACCTATATACACCGACTACTCTTTTAAAAGTCGACGGTTATCAGCAGTTTAAGCAGGAATGGCTCGGAGTAAAAGGGGTTAAATCGTTTCATAAAGTCGTAGCCTATATAAAAACGCTTGCAGAAAAGAAAAAAGCACCGGTTGCCCATTTTATAGGTTTGGGAAAATAAAATAAATAAAACAATAATGTAACGATTATGTAACGAATTTTAACATAATTTAATACAAATGTAATAATCTCGTAACATTCATTTAGTAAAATATAAATATAAGTTTACTTCCTCCTCACAAAAGTTGGTAAACTACTCCTCCTGAAAATTAGGAGTTTATTCAGGAGGAGTCTATTAATAAATAAAGTAATACAATATGGAGATTTAATTTTATGAATAAAAATTTTCGATTATTTTTTTATAGTTTTTTATGCTTAATATCTGTGTATATTATCTTTTCATCCGCAATCGGAGCTTATGCCGCATCGAGCGTAAAATGGCAGAAAAATTACAATAAAGCAGTTAATTTTTTAAAAAATAAAAAATATAATTCCGCTTTGGAATACGCAAAAAAGGCTTTGACAGAAAATAAAAATCCATATACTTACGAACTTGCGGCTAATATACTTCAGTTTAAAAAGCAATATGAAGCCAGCACCGGTTATTATAAAAAATCGATTATTTCCGTATTAAAGTCAAAAAACTTTAAGAATCCGAATAAATTTTTATCGTCCGTAAAAAACGGGATTGCCCTTAATTATTTATTAAGCGGTAATAAAGCTTTAAAAACAAAAAGAATTAACTATTCAATAAATCAATACAAAAAAGGATTAAGTTATGCATCGGACAAAAAACTAGTTGATTTTTTGACTTTAAATCTTGCGATGAGTTACGAAAACAGCAACCCTGCGCACTTAAAAAGAGCAATATATTATGCAAATAAAATAATACAAAAGAATCCAAAAAATTATTATGCATTTTTTTTAAAAGGAAGAGCCGAATACGGTTTGAAAGAATTCAACAGTTCTTTGAAAGACCTTATGCACGCGAAAAAATTAAATCAGGGAAATAAAATGATAATTGAAGCTATCAGCGTCGATAAAAAAGCAATTATTTATAAAAAGGACGAAGAAATTAAAAATATTAAAAAAAGTACAGGAAATCTTTTTAAATAATACGCTAAACAAATAATCTTAAAAATAAAAATTATGGAAAACGTAATTAAAGAATTTCCCGATAAAAATACAAGATTAAAATATTCGTTTTTTATAGCAATAATTCTTGAAGTAATTTTCTTGCTGTTAATAGCGGAAGTTTCAATAATGATAAATAATTATATGAAGCCGGTTAAGCGGATAAAACCTATGTTAATTTCGGTAATCAGCGTGCCGAAAAAAAAGAAAGCGGTCATGCATCACAAAAAAAAAGCTGTTCCGGTAAAGAAAATAAAGAAAGTCGTATATAAAAAACCGATAATTAAAAAAATCGCAAGAGTCGTAAAAGCGGTAAAACCAATAAAGGTAAATCAAATTCCGGTAACGTCGCCTATGGCGTCGGTTAATCCTGTTATACAGCAGCCGGCAGTTTATCATGTTCAAACGAAAATACCTGCAAGCGTATTAGATAAATACTTTGCGGAAATAAAATCAAAAATAGTAAATAATTTAGTTTATCCGAGATATGCAAGAAAAGAAGGAATGGAAGGATACGTAAATGTATTGTTCAAAATTTCAAAAAACGGAAACTTGATTTTCGAGAAGATCGAAAAGGGGTCGCAATACGGCACTTTAAATACGTCGGCAGTTAAAACCATAAAGATATCCTCGCCGTTTATTCCTTTTCCTAATGGAATAAAAAGAAATTCGCTGACTTTTTTAATAAAAATACATTTTAAATTAAAACGGCGATAACAGGTAACAGGCGTAAAGCAAGGCAAGAATTATTTTAACAACGACAATTTTAAATATTTTCAAATAACTTATAAATTTAAGGAGGGTTTAAATAATGAACATAATTCATACCATCGGAATACTTTTTGACGGCGGCCCGCTTATGTATGTTATGCTGGTTTTGCTTTTAGTCGCTATTACGGTAATTGTAGAAAGATTTTATTTTTTGCACAGCGTACTTAAAACAGGTTCGTCTTTTAGCGAAGAAATCAAAAGTATTTTAAAAACGGATAACGGACTTAAAAAAGCAAAAGAATACTGCGATGAACATCCCGGAATATATTCTTCCCTTCTTTCAGTAGGTTTAAATAACCTGTGCCTCTCAAAAGACGAAAGGGACGAAGTCCTTACTGAAGAAGCAATGAGGCATACAAAAGAGATGGAAAGATATATGTGGGTTTTGGATACATTAATAACTATGGCGCCACTCTTAGGTCTTCTTGGAACAATAATTGGGATTATGATTTCGTTTAACGTGATAAGCAAGACCGGCGTGTCTCATCCTACCGCAATTACCGGAGGAGTTGCATTAGCCCTTTTAAATACGGCTGCAGGTTTAGTTATAGCAATACTTTGTTTAGGATTTTTTAATTATTTTCAGAGCAAAATTATTTCAATAAAAAAACAGATGGAATACGTAGTATTGCAATTCGAAAATTTTATAAGCAAAAACGACTTAAAGGACAATAACAGTTTTGGTTCTAATCAAAAAAGAATTCAGTTTGAAAATAAAAACGTTAAAATAGCGGCTAATGAATCCGTATTAAGTTAGGCAAATAAAAATTTATAATCCTAATAACTTATTATAATTAACGTTAGGGAGGAATGCGATAAGCATAAAATATGAAACTAATAAACGAACAGGAAACTAAAAAAGCCAGAATAGAGTTGATACCTATGATAGATACTATGTTTTTTCTTTTAATATTTTTTATATTCGTGACTCTTTCCATGGTTCATCAGAAAGGATTAAACGTTAATCTTCCTAAGTCTTCGCAGGGTTCGACGGTTAAATTGCATAATTATACTATTACTTTAAAGAAAAACGGCGGCGTTTACCTTAACAAAGAAAGAACGACGTTAGGCGGCCTACCGGCTTTATTAAAGCAAAGAGTCGCTAATAAAAAAGATTTAATTATTATAAACGGCGATAAAAAAATTTATTTAAAAAGGGTGGTGAAAACAATCGATATTATAAAACAAGATGGTTTTTTAAGGGTCTCTATAGCCGTAAATCCCGTGAAGTAATTAATGTTATTTTAATTTAAAATATTATTTATATAAAATTTTGTCTTTATCTCCAGTCCCCCTATCGGAAATAAGGATGTTTATGCGGAAAGGCTGAACTTTTCCGCATAAATCTTTTTTCAATATGAGGAGATGCCGTAAAATATATAAATGTAAAAATAACGATTTAAAGGAGGTTAAAAATGGACAGAAGAGATTTCGTAAAAATTACCGGATTAAGTCTTTTATCCGGATTATTTATAAACGGCATTAACCTTAAAAAAGCGGATGCCGCCGTAGATAATGCTTCAAACGGCACGTTAAACAAATATAAAAAACCGGAGCACGTAGTATTAATAATGCAGGAAAACAGAAGTTTCGACCACTACTTTGGTATGATGAACGACACCGTAAACGGACAGCCGGCAAGAGTAAGGGAACTTGGAATAACCGACGGAATGGGCGGAAGCGTAAAACCTTACGATTTAGGTTTTAGTTATTTAACGCCGAATCATGTCGACCCTAATCATTCATGGGAAGC
>JAKAQP010000069.1 GCA_021822485.1 bacterium | reverse complement strand
TTTGAAGTCATATCGCTCATCTCTTTGCTAAGATTTACCGTATTGCCGTCTAAAGCCGGCACCGTTTCGCTGTTTTGATTATGCACGAAAGATTTTATGTAATCCGACTGTTCTTCGGAAGACGAACCGGATACAAGACCGCCGCTCGATAAATCTTTTTGCGACGTAGCCTTCATAGGCAGAGAATTAGCCGACGGAACGAGTCCTCGCATAACCTGCTCGAAGTTAAGCTCTTTCGCTTTGTATCCCGGCGTATTGGCGTTGGCGACGTTTGAAGCTATAACGTTCTGCCTGTCGTCAAGCACGTTTAAACTGTCGCCGAGTATTCCGTAGATACTGCTGAACATTTTTAAATACCTTTTTTGTTAAAATTTATATTACATGAATTACTAAAATAAACTTCGGGAAAAGGCGTCAGATTAATTTTCCGTAATACTTTTTCGATTATTGTTTTTGCGTTCATGCGGAAAATTAATCTGACGCCTTTTCCACTGACGCCTTTTCCTCGAATTTTTTTCCTTCCGTCAATATTTTCGACATTTAAGAACTATTTTTCCGTCTATATTTTTATATGCAAAAATTATGCCATATACGGGAGGAAGACGCTGATTTTTGCGCCGCCGGTTTCTTTTGAATTTTCCGCGTTTATGTAGCCGCCGTGCAAAATTACGTTATTTAAGGCTATGGAAAGACCGAGTCCGGTTCCTCCGCTTTTTTTGGTAGAAAAAAAGGGAGTAAATGTTTTTTTTAAGGCTTCGTCGGTAAAACCGCCGCCGTTATCCTCGAAAACCGTGCAGACGTATTTAGTTCCTTCATTTTCGCCTTCCTGCGACGAAACTTCAAAAGATTTTATTTTTATTATACCGTCAAAATTTTGAACGGACTGGGCGGCGTTAATAAGTATATTGACGAAAGTGCGCTCTATAAGGTTTTCGTCTACTTTTAAGACTATATTTTCGTCCGTTTCCATAACTATCCTAATGCCCTTTTCTTTTATTATATATGAAGAATACATTAAGGATTTGTTTAATATTTCGCTTAAACGGCAGTTTGAAAATAAAGGATTTACGGACTTAGAGAATTCTAGGACGTTATTTATGGTTGAGTTCATATTTTTGACGGCTGAAATTATATTGGAAATAATTTCGGCATGTTCTTCGTTTTGAATTTCTTTGCGTAAAATAGATGCGAAAAGGTCTATAGAACCAAGCGGATTTCTTATCTCATGGGCTATTTTGGCAGACATTTCTCCGAGTTCGGCAAGCCTTTTCATTTTTTTTATCTCTTCTATGTTCTGTATTATAAAAATTCTGCCTTTATTTTTTTTGTCCGCTCCTTTCATATTTTTTACATATAGAAAAACTGGAATAAATTTTCCTCCCGATTTCATATTTTTTTCTACCGGATAAAAAAAACGGTTTCCGAAATCGGAAAGAGTTTCCCCGTTAAAGAAAAATTTTAGAAATTCGTCTATATTTTTATTTAAATAGTCAAACAGATTATATCCGCCGGAAATTTCGTTTAACGCTTTATTTATAAACCTGATTGCATTATTTTCGTCGGTTATTAAGATGCCGAGCGGAAGGCTTTCTATTACCGTATTTAAATTTTCCTTTAAATCTTTTACTTCTTCTTCAAGGTTCTTATAGTACTCCGACAGTTTTTGCGAAGCGGCTTCGAAAGATTCGAACGCTTTTTTCAGGTCTTCGCCCGTAAGGGCGGAAACGGTATTTTTGTTTTCCATTTTAATAAAAAAGATTTAATATTTTTATTTTTTACTTCGTTTTATATTATAATATACTTCGTCATGGAAAAAATCGATAAAAAAAATGAAATGCCCGTTCAAACCGGAAATAAAATTTTAATAGTGGACGACGACCCGCATATGAGGTCTGCGTTAAACCTGAGCCTTAAAAAGACGGAAAAAGAAGGGGATATTTTTGCTTCCGCTGAAGACGCTCTAAATTATTTAAGCAAAAATTTAACCTTAGGCGAAACGGCTTCCGAAAGCGAAATTTACCCAAGTCCTTATTTTTTAATTTTGTCCGATTTAAACATGCCAGGTATGGACGGTATCTCTTTTTTAAGGGAAATTAAAAAATATCCTGTTTTTCAATCCGTTCCTTTTGTGATAATTACTGCGTATGGAACTATTGAAAGCGCTGTTTCCGCCATGAAATCCGGCGCTTCCGATTATATGCTCAAACCGTTCGATATTTCCGATTTTGAAAGAATAGTCAAAAATGCGGAAAAAATTTCCTACTCCGACATTTTTAAAAGGACGGCAAAAGATAATGCGGATGCCGTTAACTTTAAAGGTATAAATTCGTCTAATTTTATATACAGGTCGGACGCGATGAAACGGATAGACGAATATATAGAAGCAGTAGCCGCCGCCGATGCTACGGTGCTTATAACCGGAGAGTCCGGTACGGGAAAAGAAGTCGCGGCAAAAAGAATACACGAACTAAGCGGAAGAAAAGGAAGATTCGTCGCCGTCAACTGTTCCGCGATAGTGCCGACGCTTCTAGAAAGCGAACTGTTCGGCCACGAAAAAGGGGCATTTACTGGTGCCGTTTCCTTAAAAAAAGGAAAGTTCGAGCAGGCGGACGGCGGTACTATTTTTCTCGACGAAATCGCCGAAATGGATAAAAACCTTCAGGTTAAAATACTTAGGGCGCTTCAGGAAAAAACTATAGACAGGGTAGGGGGGGACGAACCAGTTTCCGTAAATGCAAGGGTGGTCGCCGCTACAAATAAAGACATAGAAAAAGCCGTGTCGGAGGGTAATTTCAGGAACGACCTTTTTTATAGGCTTAACGTAATCCGCCTGCATATGCCGCCGCTTAGGGACAGAAAAGAAGATATAATCGCACTTGCTGAATATTTTACCTCTGTTTATTCAAATAAATATTTCAGGGAAATTTCCGGAATTTCGGAAGATGCGCGGAAATATCTGCTTTCATTGGATTTTCAGGGAAATATAAGAGAACTGGAAAATATAATAGAAAGGGCGGTCATACTTGCACAGAAAGACAAATTTTTAGACGTCCGGCATTTCGGCAATTTTGAACCCGCGTTTTATGATGGTTTTAATTCAAACGGCAGAAACGCAGGCGACAAGGGCGATGAAGATAAAAATATTGCGGATAATACTGATATTAGCGGCACGACGGGGGTGATTACAACGAATGGAACGGATAATAATGAGGCAGGTTCGTTTAACGGTTCCGTTTCATCGTCGGGCGTTACCGAAAATAGAACGGCTGGGGACACCTTTAACGGTGACGGCGGACGCAGTCTCAATATTAAAGAAATGGAAGAAAAGCTTATTCTCGCCGCACTTAAAGAAACAGGCGGAAATAAAACTAAAGCCGCCGAAAAACTTGGAATTACCTCCAGAACACTCAGAAATAAGCTGAAAGAACTCGGTATCAATTAATTAATTCGCATTTTTCCTCACCTTTTTTCTTTCATTAATATATCGTGGCACAAAGTTTGCATTTAAAAACACGTAAAGGAATAAAAGCCTTAAAAATAGGAAAAGTTTTCCTATTAACGTTTTATTAAGCATAAATTAAGTTACGGAGGGAATAAAAATGTCGGTAAGTTCATTATTCGCGCCAACGACCGCTACAAACGCAAGCACGGTAGCAAACAATGCCGCAAGCGCAGCCGCAAATACGGCAAGTTCGTCCAATTCAAACAACAGCGGTCTTGTAAGCGCAACGACTTTTATGCAGTTAATGGTGCAGCAGCTTCAAAATCAGGACCCGTTGAATCCTCAGTCAAGTTCGGCTTCGCTTGCACAGCTTGCGCAGTTCGATTCGCTCAACCAGTTAAACGCCGTCAATTCTAATCTTCAAACCCTTGTAGCTGACCAGAACCAGGCGACTCTCGGCAGTGCGGTAAATATGGTAGGCAAATCGGTTCAGGCAACCGGCAACGCATTCGGATATTCAAGCGGAAGCACTTCAAATTTAAGCTATTCTTTACCAAGCAATGCAAGTTCGGTCAGTATGGATATATATAATTCGGCTGGGAATCTCGTTTATAATACCAATCTCGGAGCGCAGAGCGCAGGCTCTCAGTCTTTTACCTGGGACGGAGCCGAAAACAGCGGACAGACGGCTCCTTCCGGCAATTATACTTTCTCGGTCGGCGCAACAGGTTCGGGCGG
>JAKAQP010000025.1 GCA_021822485.1 bacterium | reverse complement strand
GGGTATTCATAAATCCATGCCATTCCTTTATGTCTTTTATAATAAAAATATCCCTTAAACGCCATATTTTGAGAATAACCGGGTATCTCTTCCTTTTGATAAAAATATGCCGCTATTGAATAAACGTCTTTATATTTTGCCTCTATTTTATTAACCGTATTATTAGATTCGGCATAAGATTTGCCTATAAAATATAGCATAGCAAAAGATTGCAAAACTAAAAAAAATATAAATAATTTTAAAAATTTGGCTTTCATTTTATTTGTCTCCTTTTTTTAGTCAAAATTCCTTCATTCTGCATTTTTTCTATTATTCTGGCCGCTCTGTTAAATCCTATCCTGAATCTTCTCTGGACGTAAGAAATCGAAATATTTTCTCTTTCTTCTTCGGATTGGACGAGGCTTAGCACCTCGTTATATATTTCGTCGTCGGGGTCGTCCGTAATTATTCTATCAAAATTACCGACATTGTCAAACTCATTTATTAGCAGTTCGTTTTTCTGCGACGGAAAGTTTTTTTCTTCTATAAATTTTATCGCTTTTTTAATTTCGTCTTCCGATACATATGAACCGTGAATTCTTATGAGCCTCCCCTGTCCAGGCGGCATAAACAGCATATCTCCGTTTCCCAGCAGTTCCTCGGCGCCGTTTGAATCCAATATCGTCCTTGAATCCACCTTCGATGAAACTAAAAAAGATATGCGCGAAGGCATATTTGCTTTAATAACGCCGGTTACTACGTTTACGGAAGGTCTTTGCGTAGCTATTACCAAATGTATTCCGCACGCCCTTGCCATTTGCGAAAGCCTTATTATAGACGTTTCAACGTCCTTTGGACTGGTAAGCATTAAATCGCTCAGCTCGTCTATTATTACGACCAAATAAGGCATAGGCTTTAAGCCCTGCTTCCTGTATTTTTCGTTGAACTGTTCTATGTTTTTAACCTTTTCCGACTGCATTTTTTTGTATCTGGATTCCATTTCAGAAACAGCCCACTTTAATGCTACACCCGCTTTTTTAGGGTCATATACTATGTCGCTTATTAAATGCGGTAGATTTTCAAAAGGCGCCAGTTCTAATCTTTTAGGGTCTATCATTAAAAAATTAACCTCTTCGTGGGTTGCTTTAAAAATAAGGCTCATAATGAGCGTATTGATAAAAACGCTTTTTCCGGCGCCTGTCGCTCCGGCTATTAGTAAATGCGGTGCTTTTGCTAAATCGAATACTATATTTTTCCCCGTAGTATCTTTTCCGAGCACTATAGTGAGCAGAGATTTTGAATCCGCAAATTCTTTGGAATTGATAATTTCGGAAAATAATACGGGTTCCCTTTTATTATTTGGAACTTCAATTCCTACCGCGGATTTCCCTTCTATTACTCCGGTCATCCTTACCGGTTTAGATTTTAAAGCCATAGTCAAATCTTCGGAAAGCGTCAAAATTCTTCCGATTTTAATACCGCTCGCCGGTTCAAATTCGTACATTGTTATTACCGGACCGGGATTTATGCCGGCAACCTTTCCCCTAACCCCGAAATCCATAAGCTTCTTTTCTATAAGGGTTGCGTTTACAAGCAAAGACTGCTTGTCGGCTTTCTGCAAATCTTTTGCCGTTCCGTCCGCATGAATTAAAGATATAGGCGGTATTTTTGAATCCCTGTCGCCTATAAAGTCGAAAGTTGCCGGCTTTTCTTCTATGCGTACAGGCTGAACCGTTTCCGCCTTTTCTTCTTTTTTTTCTAAATTGCTTATAAGTTCTTCCCTTGCGCCTCCAAATAATTCTTTATTCATTACGAAGCTTTTTTGTCTTTTTTTAAGCCCCTTTCTTTTTTCAAACCTTAATTTTATGGAATTAAAAAAAGCGGCTATTTTTAACCGGAAGGATTTAAAGTCGGAAAATTTAATTTTCTTGTAATTTATTTTATTATAATATTCCGTGATATGCTTAAAGTCTATTTTCTTAAAAAAAATATAGAATGCCGACAAAAAAAGAAGGAATATTATTATTAATGTGCCTGCAAATCCGAAAAATTTAAATATAAAGCCGTAAATTCCCCTGCCTAAAAGTCCTCCTCCGGACATCATAAAGCCGTGATACGATATCTTTGGAAATAAGCGGTACAGCATAACGGATAAGGCTAAGACGGAAAGCAATATTCCTGCATAAAATCTTTTTGCAAGAGGTTTGTTCAGAAGCAAAATAAATCCTACGGACAGAATAAAAAGAATTATTATGAAAGTGTTAAGTCCAAATAATTGAAGCAAAAAATTAGAAAGGACTCCGCCGAAGTAGCCGCCCCAATTTGCTCTGTGAACGGTAGTAATAGAATAGGAATTAAATGTTTGTTCGACTATATTGTATGAATAAAGAGACAGCAGGGAATAAACGGAAAAAAAAATAATCAAAATTCCCCATATTGTCTTTTTGCGGTTCGGCATATTAAATAAATTCTTCCGTTCCAAAATAAGGCTTCAAAGCGTCAGGGACTTTTATAAAACCGTCTTTTGTCTGGTAATTTTCTATTATAGCTATCATTACCCTTGGAAGCGCAAGTCCGGAACCGTTTAAAGTCGAAACGAATTCCGCTTTGGAGCTGTTATCTCTTTTAAATTTTATATTTGTGCGTCTTGCCTGAAAAGTGCCGAAATTAGAACATGAGCTGACTTCAAGCCATTCGTTTATACCGGGTGCATAAACTTCTATATCGAATTTTTCGCTTGCGGTAAAACTCAAATCTCCGGTACATATCCTGATTAATCTGTGCGGCAGATTCAATCTGTTTAATATGTCCTGCGCATCGGCTATTAAGCTTGACAATTCCTCCTTTGCAGTTTCCGGAGCAACAATCTTTACAAGTTCGACCTTGTCGAACTGATGACCGCGCTTTATACCCTTGGTGTCCTTGCCTGCTGAAAGCTGCTCTTTTCTAAAACAAGCCGTATACGCCGCATGTTTTATAGGCAGCTTATCCATAGGAAGTATTTCGTTCCTATACATATTTGTTACCGGAACTTCTGCCGTCGGAACGAACCACATTCCTGAATCGTCGTCTTTGTAAAGATTTTCCGAAAATTTAGGAAGCTGTCCCGTTCCGGTAAGACATTCTTGGTTTACCATAAACGGCGGATACACCTCTTCGTAATCGTGATAATTTACATGGGTATCAAGCATAAAATTAATCAGCGACCTTTGAAGTTTTGCCAATCCCTTTTTTAAAACGTAAAAACGGGTACCGGAAATTTTAACCCCCCTTTCAAAGTCTATTAAATCTCTTTTTTCGCCGATATAGTAATGGGTTTTAGGCTCAAATTCAAATTTTTTCTTTTCGTTAAAATATGCTATTGGAGTGTTTTCGGAATCGTCTTTTCCGACGGGCACTTCCGGGTCGGGAATATTAGGCACGTTAAGCATAAACGAATTTAGCCTTTCTTCTACGGCGTTTAACTCGTCTTCCTGAGCTTTAATCTGTTCATTGATTTTTTTTACTTCTTCTTTTTTAATTAAAACGACTTCTGCGTTTTTTTCCGAAGCTATTTCTTTTGAAATCGTTTTTCTTATATTCCTTAAATTTTCCGTATCGAATAAAAGTTTCCTTTTAGCTTCGTCTAATTCAAAAATTTCGTCTATAGGAACGGAAACAAAAAGTTTTTCCATCTCCTTTTTAACGTATTCTTTTTGTTCTCTTATTAGTTTGATATCTATCATGTTTTGTTTTTCTGATTTAATATTTTTTAATTTTATTTAATATATTAATATTTTTAAATCAAAATATCAATTAAGAATCCAATAAAATATTTACGTTATCGTTGCTCACTTCCGCCAATCCGCCTTTTAAAACTTCAATTTCTTTAATCGTTCCGTCAATTTTATATTTTATAGAACCGGCAGCTAAATAAGATATAAAATTAACGTGCTTAGGCATAACCCCTTCTATGCCCGACTGCGCGGGAAGTTCGCAAAAATCCGTTTCGCCTTCAAAAATCAGCTTTTTTTTATCCGCTATTTTTAATTTTAACACGATTTATTTACCTAATTCTTTAGCTTTTTCTATTACTTCGTCTATAGTGCCGGCCATATAAAAAGCCTGCTCCGGCAGTTCATCGTGTTTGCCGTCTAAAACTTCTTTAAAACCGCGTATCGTTTCTTTTAAAGGCACGTATCTTCCGGGAAAACCGGTAAAAACTTCCGCCACAAAAAAAGGCTGGGAAAGAAATCTCTGTATTCTTCTTGCCCTGTTTACTATCAGCTTATCTTCTTCCGAAAGTTCGTCCATGCCGAGGATCGCTATTATGTCCTGTAGTTCTTTATATTTCTGAAGGACGGCCTGAACTCTTCTTGCGACGGTATAATGTTCTTCTCCTATAATATTTGCGTCTAACGCCCTCGACGTAGAATCGAGCGGATCTACTGCCGGGTAAATGCCAAGATCGACTATCTGCCTTGAAAGAACCGTAGTCGCGTCTAAATGGGCAAACGTAGTAGCAGGAGCAGGATCGGTCAAATCGTCCGCCGGAACGTAAACCGCCTGTACAGAGGTAATTGAACCTTTCTTTGTGCTTGTTATTCTTTCCTGAAGTTCGCCCATATCCGTAGCAAGAGTAGGCTGGTAACCGACTGCGGAAGGTATTCTTCCGAGAAGAGCGCTTATTTCCGAATTTGCCTGAGCAAACCTGAATATATTATCAATAAAAACTAATACGTCCTGTCTTTCTTCGTCCCTGAAATATTCCGCCATGGTGAGAGCCGACAGCGCAACCCTGGCTCTTGCTCCCGGCGGTTCGTTCATCTGTCCGTAAACTAATACCGCTTTATCCAAAACTTTCGATTCTTTCATCTCCGTCCAGAGGTCTGTTCCTTCCCTCGTTCTCTCTCCGACGCCTGCAAATACGGAAAAACCCCCATGCTCTATTGCGATATTGTGAATAAGTTCCATGACTAAAACTGTTTTGCCAACCCCGGCGCCTCCGAACAAACCCGCCTTACCGCCCTTTAAGTACGGCTCCAGCAGGTCTATAACTTTAATGCCGGTTTCTAATATTTCCACGTCTGTGGACTGTTCTTCAAAAGTAGGAGCGGGTCTGTGAATAGGAAGCCTTGATTTAAAATGGACTTCCGGCAGTTCATCAACCGGTTCTCCTATCACGTTAAATATTCTGCCCAGCACTTCTCTTCCTACCGGAACGGTTATCTTGTTTCCCGTGTCCGCTACTTTTATTCCGCGCGACAAGCCGTCCGTAGAATCTAAAGCTATGCACCTGACCATATCTTCGCCCAGATGCTGGGTTACTTCCAAAACTAAATTGTTTTCTTTATCGTTTATAGCAGGATTAGTCAAATACAGCGCATTGAAAATAGGCGGCAGTTTTTTATTTTCAAACTTAACGTCTATAACCGGACCGACTATTTGAGCGATATAACCTTCGTTCATTTATAAATTCTCCCAATAATTTAAAAATCAAAAATTTATTTTACCGCGTTAACTCCGTTTATAATATCTAAAATTTCTAGCGTAACCGCCGTCTGCCTTGCTTTATTATAAGATGCCGTCAGTTTATTTATTAATTTGCCTGCATTCCTCGTAGCATTATCCATTGCGTTCATCCTGGAAGCCTGTTCTCCGGCAAATGATTCCAAAATTTTGGAATAAATCTTAGTACGTAAATAATTATTAAAAATTTTATCGATTATTTCGTTTTCGTAACCGGCAGTTTCTTCTATTATATAACCGCCGCTTCTATCGGATGATATATTATCGTCTGGAACCTCAAAAGGCAAAAGTTTTTCAGAATATGCTCTCTGCTGAAGAGTAGAAATATAAAGGTTAGATATTATATAAACTTCGTCTATCCTCTCATTTTCAAAATCTTTTATAAATGCATCGCATAAAAGTCCGGCAATATTTAATATTGAATCGCCGTCGGAATAAAGCATTCCAAAAGCTATATCGTAATTATTTTTTTTAAAAAAATCGTAAGCTTTTTTACCCAAAACGTATATTTTTATTTTGTTTTCATCTAAACCTTTGCTTTTAATTTCTTCGTTAAATATTTTAAAAAGATTTATATTGAAAGAACCGCAAAGGCCCCTGTCCGTCGAGATTATTACTATTCCGATATTTTTGCCGGTTTTGCTGTCTTTTCCGTCATTTTTTCCGTAAAAAGGATGAAGACGCAGCACGCTGTTATTTTTAATATTACCAATAATGCCGTCGTAAATCGATGCATAAGCTTTATATTCGTTCATAGCCGCCTGATTTTTTTTGAACTTTGAACCGGCAACCATTTTCATAGCCTTAGTAATCTGCCTCGTATTTTTAATGCTGGAGATTTTTCTTTTTATAGATTTTAAATTAGGCATAAATTATCAGTCTTCTACAAAAATTTTTTTAAAATTATCCAATGCCGTTAAAATCTTTGTTTTTAGAGTATCGTCAATAGATTTTTTTTCTCTGATATCTGAATAGATTTCGGGGTAATTATTTTCTATATAGTAAAGCAGTTCTTCTTCATATTTTTTTATAGACGTAAGTTTATACTCCTGAAGATAGCCGCTATTTGCCGTAAACAGTATAACTACTTCTTTTTCGACCGGCATCGGACTGTACTGGGGCTGTTTAAGAAGTTCGGACATCATTCTGCCCCGCATAAGCATTTCCTGCGTAGTTTTATCAAGGTCGGCACCGAACTGCGAAAATGCCGCCAGTTCCCTGTATTGAGCAAGCGAAAGCCTTAAACCTCCGGAAACCTGTTTCATAGCTTTAATTTGTGCGTCTCCTCCGACTCTCGAAACTGAAAGCCCCGCGTTGACGGCGGGTCTCGTTCCCGCATAAAACAGGTCGGTTTCTAAAAAAATCTGCCCGTCGGTAATCGATATGACGTTAGTCGGAATATAAGCCGATACGTCTCCCGCCTGCGTTTCAATTATAGGCAAAGCGGTAAGCGATCCTCCGCCATGGGCATGATTTAATTTTGCCGCTCTTTCGAGCAGTCTTGAATGCAAATAAAAAACGTCGCCCGGATATGCTTCCCTGCCGGGCGGCCTCCTTAAAAGCAGTGAAAGTTCCCTGTATGCTACCGCATGTTTGGATAAATCGTCGAAAATTATCAAGCAATGCATACCGTTGTCTCTAAAATATTCTCCCATAGTAGCTCCGGTATAAGGGGCAAAATATTGCAATGCCGCAGGGTCGCTTGCGTTAGCGGCAATTATAGTGGTATATTCCATTGCGCCTGAACTCATAAGGCGGTCGTAAATAAATGAAATACTCGACTGTTTCTGCCCTATACCGACGTATATGCAGTAAACTCCGGAATCTTTCTGATTTAATATGGTGTCGATTGCAATAGCGGTCTTACCGGTCTGCCTGTCTCCTATAATAAGCTCTCTCTGTCCTTTTCCGATAGGTATTAACGAGTCGATAACTTTTATACCGGTATATAAAGGTTCGTTAACTTTCTGCCTCTGGACTATTCCGGGTGCTTTTTTTTCTATATTATAGTATTTTTCAGTCTGTACCGGACTTTTTCCATCTATAGGCCTTCCTAGTCCGTCTAAAACTCGCCCTATAATTCCTTTGCCTACGGGAACTTCGGCAATTTTTCCGGTTCTTTTGACCGTATCTCCTTCTTTTACCAAAAATTCTTCGCCGAGAACGATAACGCCGGCATTATCTTCTTCGAGATTTAAAACATATCCGTAAACGTCGGGGGTAAATTCAAGCATTTCTCCTATTACCGCATTTTTAATGCCGTATATTCTCGCAACGCCGTCTCCGACGGATAAAACCACGCCTACTTCGCTGATATCGACGCTTTTAGTATAAGACTCTATCTTACTTTTTATAATATCTGTAATTTCCGAAGGCTTAATTGGCATTAATTAACGCTCCTTGCTTTAAGTATTTATGAAAATTATCTAAACGGGTTTTTATGCTTGAATCGTATAAAACATTATCTATATTAATTATATAACCGCCTAAGATATTTTCGTCTATTTCGGACTTAATAGATACGGTTTTTTTCAGGGCTTTTTCCGTCATCTCGATTAGTTTGCTTTTTTCTTCGGGTTTTAATTCTCTTGCGGAAATAACTTTTACTTTCAATATATTATTGCGGTTATCACGCAAATTTGAATATTCCGTAAAAATTTTAGGGAGATACCCTATTCTTTCCTGTTCAATTAACAAATGAAGAAAATTTATAAAATGCTCGTTAAAAGAAAGTTCCTTGCTAAGTAATTTTATAACTTCAAATCTTTCCTGCTTATCTATGTATGTTTGCGAAATAAATTCTTTAAGGCATAGCTTTTCGTAACAGAAATTAATAAATTTATTGAAGTCGTTAAAAATTTCATCTACTATCCGAAAATTTGCGGCTACGCTAAACAGAGCCGAACTATAGCGCTTACTTATTTGACTGTTCTGCAAATCCTTCCTCTTGTGCTTTAAGAAAATTTTCGTTTAATTTATTATCGATGTCTGATTCTATCTCTTTTTTTATCTTTTCGTTTGCGGTTTGAAAAGACTTGCTTATCATTTCTTCCAGTAGCTTTTTTCTGTGATTGTCTATTTCGTCTTTTGCATGTTCCAAATAAGCATTGACGATTTTATCGGAGGTCATTTCGGCGTTTTTAATAATCATTTTTTTTTCCGCCGCCGCTTCTTTTATTGCGTCTTCTCTAATTTCCCGCATCTCTTTTCTTGTTTTTTCAAGTTCGGATTTAGCCTCTTGATATATCTCTTTCGCCTTATTTTCATATTCCTTTGCTTTTTCAAGATGAGATTCTATGTCGCGCCGCCTGCCGCCTAAGAAAGTTATACCGTATTTAATATAAATATAAGCTATTCCTATTGCAAGTATAATCGTATCGAATACTCGCCAAAAGATTTCCATATTCATAAATTTATAATTTTTTTTGATATTAAATCCGCGATTTCTTCCGATTTCAACATATAATCTTTTATTAAATCGTTTTTTTCTTTATCGAAGTTTTTAAGGGCCTCGGCTAAATTTTTCGACGCTTTTTTTCTGGCTTCGTCAACCACTCTATGTGCTTCGGCTAAACCTTCTTTTTTGTAAGATTCGCGAATACCGTTTATTTCTATTTTTAATTTATTTTTTTCCTGCTCGGCAGATTCGTATAATTTTTTCGTTAAATCTTCAAAGTTTTCTTTATTGACTTTATGGGAAGATAAAATGCTTTCCCGTTCTTTAAGAATTTTTCTTATAGGTTTAAACAAAAAAAGGTTTAAAAGATAAGTAAAAATTAAAAAGGAGGCGGCTTCGAATAAAAGCCCCTGCCAAGTAATGACTAATTCGGACATATAATATTTATATTTTTTATTTTTTTATGTATCAATTTTTATTTATAAATTCTATAATCCTTTCAAGCTCTTCGCCCGAATAAAATTCTATTTCTATTCTGCCTTTAAGCTCGCTTCCTTTGCTCTTATAATTAATTTTAACTTTAGTCTGAAGTTTTTCAAGCAGTTCTTCTTCATAACTTTTAATCTGATATGATACCGATATATCCTTTTTCGGCTTATTTTCTTTATTTTTTGTTTTAAGCTCTCTGACCTTGCGCTCCGTTTCCCTCACGTTTAATTTTTCGCCGGAAATAGTATTTAACAGCATACCGGCTTCGTCGTCGGACAACCCTACAAGATTTCTTGCATGTGAAGGAGTTATTTTCCCGTAGATAAGCTCTTTTTTGACTTCGTCGGGCAGGGAAAGGAGCCTCAGCATATTGGTAATGGTAGCCCTGTCTTTTCCGACTTTTACCGCAAGTTCTTCATGCGTAAGCTTGTATTCTTCTATAAGCCGCATATAACAGTTTGCTTCTTCGATGACGTTTAAATCCTGTCTCTGTATGTTTTCTATTAATGCAATTTCGAGTGCCGCCGCACCGGAAATGTCTTTAATAATTGCCGGAACTTTTTGAAACTTAAGCTCAACGGCTGCTCTGTATCTCCTTTCTCCGGCTATTAAATCGTATTCGCCTTCTTTTTTAGATTTCGCTACTATTAAAGGCTGAATTATGCCGTTTTCTTTAATCGAGTTTTTCAACTCGACAAGTTTATCTTTATCAAAATACTGCCTGGGTTGATATACGCCGGTATTAACTTTATCTATTTCTATTTCAAAAACGGAAAACTTATCGTCTATACCGGGCATGTTCTCTTTTAGGTTGAAATCGGTTAACAACGCCCCGAGCCCCCTGCCCAGCACATTTTTTTTAATATGTTTTGCTTTTTCTTCCATATCATTAATCCTTTTTTAAGTTTATGCCGCTTTAGATAAAAACTCTTTGGTAAGTTCGAGATAGTAAACCGCACCTTTTGAATTTATGTCGTATAGAATTATGGGCTTTCCGAAACTGGAACTTTCCGGAAGTTTTACGTTTCTCGGTATAACGTTTTCGTAAATTTTCTGTCCGAAATATTTTTTAACTTCGCTTACGATTTGATTTGTGAGGTTGGCCCTTCCGTCGAACATTGTAAACAAAACCCCTTCTACGCATAAAGTTTTGTTTAATCTTTGATTGACTAATTGTATAGTCTGCATAAGCCGAGATATCCCTTCTAAAGAATAGTACTCACACTGCATAGGAATTAAAACGCTGTCCGAAGCGGTCAGGGCATTAATAGTCAAAAGCCCTAAAGAAGGCGGAGTATCGATAAAAATATAATCGTAATCGCCTTTTATTTTATTTATAATATTTTTTTTAAAAAAATACTCTCTTTCCTTAACGTTTACGAGTTCTACCTCTATGCCGGCAAGGTCGGAATTTGCGGGCATTAAATAAAGATTTTTCATCTCCGTATGATAAACCGCATCATCGACTTCGGCCGTGCCTGCAAGACATTCATAAACGGTAGGTTTTCCGTTATCGACGGAAATGTTTAACCCGCTTGTGGCATTCGCCTGAGGGTCTGCATCTATCAACAGCACCTTTTTCTCGTATGCAGATAAGCATGCGGCAATATTAACAGCGGTAGTAGTTTTACCCACTCCGCCTTTCTGATTTGAAATACATACTACTTTTGACATAAAATTAACCCGCAAACATCATTTATATATATTATTAAAAAATTACGAAATAATTATATCATTAATTAAATTTAATTCCAATTTATTCTCGTTTAATTTTAAAAACATAATTGTTTCACGTGAAACAATTATGTTCCTTCACATTAATGCTATCAGCCTTCCGCAAATAAACCCTGCGGCGGCGGCGGCTCCGCCTATCAAAACCATTTCGGAAGCGCTTTTTAATCTGCCGGTCTTAGTTACTTTTGCTTTGGCAAGTCCGGTAAAGGCAAGAATGACGACGGTAAAAATAATCGAAACGGAAACCGCCGTTAATGAATGTTTAATAAAGAAAAAAGGCAGCAGAGGCGGAATACCGCCTGCTAAAAAAGATAATCCGGTATATGATGCTATTTTTATCGGGTTTTCATAATAATCCTTGCTTATCCCAAGTTCGTCCTGAACCATAAAATCAAGCAGTATTTTTTTATCCGACATAAGTTTTTTAACTATAGGCTCTATTTCTTCTATCGTAAACCCTTTATCCTGGTATATTTCATATATTTCTTCAATTTCATGCTCTGGATTTTCTTTAATTTCCCTGATCTCCCTGTTAATTTCTTTCTGATAAAATTCGTTCTCCGATTTTGTCGCAAGGTAAGCGCCAAAAAACATCGATACGGTACCTGCGACGATTTCCGCTGCGCCGGACATTAAAACTATTTTCAAGTTTATTAATGCTCCGGTAACGCCCGCTATAAATCCGACCGTAGTAACTAACCCGTCGTTAATTCCGAATACGAACTCTCTTATCAATCTGCCTTCAGGCGTATGCCAGTCTTCATTATGAAATCTTTTTAACGGATCCAATTATTGCGCCCCCATATAGCCTTTTAAGCGTTCTTTCCCTGCCCATAAATTTAATAATTTTAAGAATTGACGGGCCGTCCGGCCGTCCTGTTATGCAAAACCTTAACGTTTCATAGCAGTCTTTTAAGGTTTTGCCGCTTTCGGAAACAGATTCTTTAACGGCATTTTTTATTGCATTTTCGTCGAATTTATCGGATTCTATTTTTTGAAGATTA
Source organism: bacterium (assembly GCA_021822485.1). GTDB lineage: Bacteria > SZUA-79 > SZUA-79 > Acidulodesulfobacterales > Acidulodesulfobacteraceae > Acidulodesulfobacterium_A. The sequence continues at coordinate 7,799 of JAKAQP010000025.1, read as the reverse complement.
TTTAAAAGCGTTTCTTTTAATTTAATATCATATTTAATTTCCGCCGCTTCTATTTTAACATCTTCAAAAAATATCTTAATTTCCGCTAAAATTTCTTTGACAGTCTTAAACTCATTTTTTAAAAAATCTATTATTTCGACAAATAACGTTTCTCCGTAAGTTTTTTGAAGCTTTTTCAGCGTTTCTTCCGAATTAAATTTTTCGATTAAAATCTTTATCAATCTTTCGGCTTTTATACTCTGCAGCCATTTTTCGTTTATGTGCCTTAATTTTTCTTCGCTAAAAATTGCGCTGGAACCCCTTACTTTTTTTATGTCAAAAAGTTCCGCCATTTCTAAAATATCTGAAAATATTTCTTTTTCCGATATTTTTTCTTTGCCGTTTTCAAATTTAAGAACGGTAAAAGTATTGCCGGTTACCGCAAGGTAATTTAAAATAGCTTCCGGAAGATAGCCTTCTTTCTTATAATACTCAATATTTGAGGCCGCGTCTCTTTTCGACATAATTTTGCCGTCTTTTCCGTACAAAAGGGAAATATGCGCAAAAACCGGAGGGGTTTTATCTAAAGCGTTAAGAATTAAAATCTGTTTAGGCGTATTGCTTATATGGTCTTCGCCCCTTATTACATGGGTTATTCCTATATCGTGGTCGTCTATTATCGATGCAAAATTATACGTAAACCTGTTATGCTCCGTTTTTAAAATAAAATCGCCTATAAGTTTCGGATTAAACGAAAGCAGTCCGTGAACGGCGTCTTCAAATTCTACGGCTTTAAAATTTCCTCCGGCCTTTAAAACTTTAGCTATATTTAAACGAATTGACGGATATATGCCCCGTTCTTTAAATTGACTGCTTAATTTTTCTTTTTCGGAGATTGAAAGATTAGCGCATCTGCCGTTATAAATATACGGTTTTTTTGATTTAACGGCAATTTCTTTGGATATTAAAATTTCTTTTTCGGTGCAAAAACATTCATATATAAGGTCTTTTTCTTTCAGAACTTCAAGATATTTTTCGTAAACCTCCGTCCTTTCGGACTGCCTGTAAAATCCGCCGTATTTTATTCCAAACCAATTTAAATCCTTAATAATTTCGCTTTCATACTCTTTTTTGCTTCTCGCTCTGTCCGTATCGTCTATTCTTAGGATAAATTCGCCGCCGTATTTTAGGGCAAAAATATAATTAAAAAAGGCTGTTCTCACCCCTCCTATGTGTAAATTCCCCGTAGGACTCGGCGCAAAACGAACCGTGACTCCGTCCGCTTTTAAATTTTCTTTCATTTTTATTAATTTTATTGATTGATGGTTATTTAATAGTTCAATTTAATTGCGTATAGAATAACATATATGAAAGCGGTTATTCAACAAAATCGTTTAAAGGGGAAAAGAAAACAACGGGAATTTATTTATTTGCCCAATCACAATCGGATTTGTAGGGAAACCACCCCGTCAGGCTCAAAGCCTTTTGTCCGTCGAGGTGGTTTTAGCAGTTTCTAATTACAGTTTAACCCTTTTATCTCCTTCATAAACATAAACTCCGTTATCTGATTCGTCCTTCGTATGGTCGTGCGAACCGTCGCAAAACGGAAAATTCTTTGATAAACCGCATGCGCATACATAAATAGGAAATTTTGCGTCCTTTTCTTCGATTGCAATCGGCAGTTTCTTTTCGTGCTTGACTAATCTGGGCATAATAAATACCTCCTTAATTAAGTTAAGTTAATTTTAATGTTTATAAAATTTTATCCTTAATAATAATATAATGTTTCTACGTATATATTGTCAATCAGGGATTTTAAAAATACTTGGTACTTTTTATATACTTAAATGTGGGCTGATTTTTCTATCTGTTTGATATTCTTTTTATTTTTAATCGTCCAATCGTGCAGTATTTCAATAGCATCGGTAAGTTCATTGCCGGCTTCGGTAAGACTGTATTCCACCATTATAGGTTTAATAGAAATGATTTTTCTGTTTATTGCGCCTATTTGCTCCAAAACTTCCAGTCTTTTTGAAAGTTCGCGCGAAGAAATTCCATCTATCTTTTTTTTAATTGCGTTAAATCTCATTTTTTTGCTTGAGAGTTCTTTGATTATCATCAAAGACCACTTGTTTGCAAGTACTTTAAAAGCTTCCTGCGCCGGACAATAGTTCTTATTGGTTTCGTTTTCCATAATAATAAAATAATACCATTTTCTAATATAAAATGTCAATTAAGTATCTTTTATTATACTTAATAATAAAAAAATCCCTGATTGACGATTTTTATTTAATAGAATATCATTATTACATAACATATTTACATTAAGTTATTTAACTAGACTTTAAATTTTTAAACGGAGGAATTATTATGAAAAAAGAATCTGTTACATTATTCTTTTTAAGATTTGTGTTATTCCTTAGCTTTTTCTATCATGGAACGGGAATTCTTTTCGACTGGTTTGACGGACCCGGAGTTCAAGGATTTGCCGGATACATGCATTTCCCTATCGCAATTGCCGTTCTTGTAGGAATTGCAGAAACTACCGGCAGTCTTGCAATGATTAGCGGAGTTTTAACAAGAATCGGCGCTATAAACATTATGCTCGTAATGCTGGGCGCCATATTTTTACTGCACCTGCCTAACGGTTTCAACATAATGGATAACGGATACGAATATGCATTAACGGAATTTGTAATCGCTTTAAGCATATTTATTATGGGTCCCGGCGATTTTTCGCTTACTAAATTAGTTACTAAAGAAGCCCCATTTATTTTGCAGTAAAATTCTCCTTTTTAATGCAGTGCCGGAATAAAATTCCGGCACTGCCGCAATTTTATTTTAATTCGTCCGGATTTAACGATTTTCTGTTATTCTGCCATTCGACCATCCATTGCGGATATAATTTTTTCGGCATAGTAACGTTCGACAGTTTGGAAATTTCATCCTCCGTTAAATTAATATTTACGGAACCTAAATTGTCTTCAAGCTGAGACATTTTGTTTGCACCTACAATAACCGACGTTACGCCTTTTTGTGCCAGAAGCCAGGCAAGGGATAATTGAGCAATCGTTACGTTTTTACTTTTCGATATGCCCGTCAATACGTCTATCGCATCGTATCCCCTTTCATCTACAGGAGGAAAATTAAATTCGCTTCTTCTTGCGCCTGACGGCTTTTGATTTTGCCTTGTATATTTTCCCGTTAAAAAACCGCCGGATAAAGGCGACCATGTAAGCACCCCAAGACCTTCTTCATTGCACAAAGGCAGAAGCTCATGTTCCAAATCCCGTGCGGCAAGAGAATAATATGCCTGAAGAGAAACAAAACTTGCGTAATTCTTAGCTTTTGCCAAGTATAATGCTTTCATAATATGCCGTGCCGTCCAGTTTGAAACGCCGAGATAGAGAACCTTGCCCTGCCTTACTAAATCGTTCAGGGCTTCGAGAGTTTCTTCCAATCCGCAGGACAGATCCCAGCCGTGAACCTGATAAAGGTCGATATAATCGGTTTTTAATCTTTTTAAGCTGTTATTGCACGCCTCTATAATATGTTTTCTGGAAAGACCGGCATTATTTACGTCTCCCGTGCCGTTCATCGCCGCTTCGCTAAGCGGCGAACGAACTTTCGTCGCGATAACGAATTTTTCTCTTGGAACGTTTAAGATTTTTAATGCATTGCCTAGTATCTCTTCGGACTCTCCGAACGAATACATATCCGCCGTATCGAAAAAATTTATTCCCGATTCATATGCTTTTTTAACCATTGCATTAGCGTCTTCCTGCCCTACTGCGCCTATATTTCTGAACTTAAACCCAAAAGTCATCGTTCCTAAGCAAAGCCTCGATACTTTTAGTCCTGTATTTCCCAAATTAACGTACTCCATATAAAGTCTCCTTACATTAAAATATTATCTTATTTCCTGAATATAGAAAGATAAACGGGAAGCCCCATCTGTTCTATCTGGTCAAGATACTCTTCAAGCCTGTCTATATGTTGTTCTTCATCGTCTAAAATCGACTGCAATAAATCTTTAGTGCCGTTGTCTTTTATTTCTGCCGCAAATTTTATATCTTCGTTATAAGCTTTGATTGCGACTTCTTCGGCTTCCCTGTCGTTTTTATGCATTAATTCGACGTTAGACCCTATATGAAGTTTATTGTAATTAGACACTATCGGTATTCCTTCGAGAAATAATATCCTGCCTATTAATTTTTCGGCATGTTTCATTTCATCTATAGCCCTTTTTTCTACTTCTTTATGCAGTTCTTCATAACCCCAGTTGTCCAGCATTTCTGCATGAACCATATACTGATTTATAGCGGTTAGCTCTTCTGCAAGCCTTAAATTAAGCCTTTTAATAATTTCTTCGCTGCCTTTCATAAACTTTGCCTCCTGAATTTTAAAATATTTTATTTATTTGCCGGTTTGTATATTAATTATATCATACAAAAATAATCCGTCCGGGGTATAATAGATAACAAGTTTAAATTAATTGCGAAAAAGGATTATATATATTTATTTTATGCATATGGTTTTAGGCGCTCACGTTTCAGTTGCCGGAGGACTTAAAAATGCCTGTATTTCCGCAGAAAATACTGGTTCGAAGGCTATACAGATATTTACCAAGAGCCAATTAAGATGGCAGGCTAAAGAATTGGATGTCAATGAAATTAAAGATTTTAAAGAATGCGCAGCCGCTCAAAAATTAATAGTTTTGTCGCACCTTTCATATCTGGTAAATCTTGGAAGTTCTGACGAAGATATAACGGAAAAGTCGTTGAACGCCTTTATCTGCGAAATTAATAGATGCAGTATGCTCGGCATTAAATATTTAATATTCCATCCCGGATCTAATAAAAATTTAACGGAAGAAGAAACTATTAATAAAATTGCCGAAAATTTGAATATAATTTTAAGTAAAACTAAGGATTTTAAAAACGTAATTTTAGTAATAGAAACTACTGCCGGACAGGGAAACCAGATAGGTTACAAACTGGAACATATTGCCGAAATTATTAAACTGTCCAATAATCCCGAAAGACTCGGCGTTTGTATAGATACTTGCCATATTTTCGCCGCCGGGTACGACATAAGGACGTCCGACGCTTACAATAATTTTATGAAACACTTTGATAAAATAATAGGGTTTAATAAATTATGCGCCTTTCACCTGAACGATTCCCTCAAACCTTTAGGATCAAAAATAGACCGTCATGCGCCTATTGGAAAAGGCTGTATAGGGTTAGACGCTTTTATGCTTATCTTAAACGATAAAAGGCTTGAAAACATTCCGCTCATAATAGAAACCCCGGGCGGCGACAAAGAACATAAGGCGGATTTGGATACTTTAAAAAATCTTATCGGTTAAGCCAGCCTAAATATTTTTTTACCCCTTCTTCGACCGGCGTAAAGTTTTCTTTATATCCGATGTTTCTTAATGCCGCTATATCCGCTTCGGTAAAGCTTTGATAGGCGCCTTTAAGGTGCTCCGGAAACTTAACGTATTCCAGAGAGCCTTTCCCGTGATATTTTATTACGGCGTTTGCAACGTCGTTAAACGACCTCGCATTACCCGTACCTATGTTAAATATTCCGGATTTTGAAGGATTGTCCATAAACCATAAGTTAATCTTTGCGCAGTCTTCGACGTAAACAAAATCGCGTCTCTGCTCTCCGTTGCCGTAACCGTCTGTCCCCTCAAAAAGCTTTGCTTTTCCTGTTGCAATTATCTGGTTGTTAAAATGATATGCGACGCTCGACATAGTGCCTTTATGAGATTCCCGCGGACCGTAAACGTTAAAATATCTAAACCCCGCTATTTGATACTTCGCACTTTTAATTACGCTCCTGACGAACTGGTCGAATTGAAACTTTGAATAAGCATACATATTTATCGGAAGCTCGCATTCTCTTTTTTCCGTAAACCCTTTTTTGCCGAGTCCGTAAACCGAAGCCGAAGAGGCAAAAATATATTGAGCTTCATTTTCCTGACACCATTTTAAAAGTTCTTTGGAATACTCGAAATTATTCCTCATTATAAATTTCCCGTCCCATTCGGTAGTCGAAGAACAAGCGCCTTCATGAAAAATTGCCGTTATCTTTCCAAAATCGTAATTTGATTTGATTCGTTCAATAAAATCTTCCCTGTCCATATAGTCTAAAATATCAAGATCGTGAAGATTATACATTTTTTTTCCGTTAGTTAAATTATCTACGACCAATATATTGGACTCGCCTCTTTTATTGAGTTCCTCTATAATGTTTGATCCTATAAATCCCGCACCGCCGGTGACTACTATCATTGCCTTACACTCCTTTTATATACGATTTTAATAAATTTATTTAAAAAAAATATGCGATTTTTATTTTTAATTGACGACTATATTAGAATTTCTGTTCCATATATGATAAAAATTATGCAATGCAGTTCTTATTTCGCTTTTATTCGTAATATAGGTAGCATTGTTGTCTTGATTTTCGGCATGCCCGCAATTTCCCCCGTAACAGGATGCGCCCTCCGCCGAAGGCGACCAGTTAGCCGAACCCTCCCTAAATACGACGCCGGGTATGATAAATATTTTTTCATGCATTATATTCCAAAACCCTCTGTCTCTTTTTGCTTTTATAAAAATATTTTTTACGTTTTTAAGCATATAAGTTCTGTCTGTTTTGTCTTTCATCTGTAAATCGTCCCTATAAATATAAATCTTAACCCCTCTATGCGCAAGATATATTAAATCTTTTGCAATTTTATAATCGGTGAAAGAAAACATTGCGATATATAATCTCTTGGAAATCAAAGATTTATTTAACCAATGTATGTCTATATTTTGAAGATTATATCTCGGAGAAAAATAAGTTACGGTCTTGGCGTTAGCCGATAAAGGCATTAAAAAACAGCTCAAAAACATAAAAATTAACGCTGTCCGTACAACTGATTTCATAAAAGACCTCAATCTTAATTAATATGACTACTTATAAATAAATTTATTAAAAATTTTTATTATTATATTATAGACGAAATTCGTATGCAACAGATATAAGTATAGGTACTGCCGACTAAATATTTATTTTTTCTATTTTTATTTCTTTTACGATATTATCGACAATATCCATTGTAAACAGCTCTGTCCCCGGCATCTGCACCGTTGCCGTACCGCAAGCTATTCCAAGTTTTAGGGAATCTTCGGCACTGCCTCCGTTTGCGATAACACTCAAAATACCGGCAACCATAGAATCTCCTGCTCCTACTCTCGACACCACGGGAACTTCCGGAGACGCACCGTACATAACGCCTTCTTTTGAGGCTAATATCGCTCCCTTATGCCCTATAGATATGAATACGTATTCTATGCCGTAATTATGCAACTCTTTTGCCGCAGCGGCAATATCATTCACAGAATCAAGATTTCTTTTAACTAACCTTTCAAGTTCATGTATATTCGGCTTTATTATATAAGGCTTAGATTTTACCGCGCTGTTCAATAAGGCGCCGTCTGCATCTACTAAGCATTTTATGCCGTAGTTTTTCAAGCGCATACATAATATGTTATATATGTCATGGGTTATATTTAAAGGAGGAGAGCCCGTAAGCACGGCAAAACCCTCTTTTGAATTAGCGTATAGTTCTTTTTCAAGTTTATCGAGAACCGTTGCGCTCATAGCGGGACCCATGCCGTTTATCTCATACTGCGAAACAGGGTCGCTTTGCTGAATAACGCAATTTATCCTTGTCTCGCCTTCCTCCCATATAAAATGCGGGTCGTCTAACTCGTTTCTTAGAATATCGGCTATAAGAGTTCCTATTTTTCCGGCTA
>JAKAQP010000068.1 GCA_021822485.1 bacterium | reverse complement strand
TCTAAAAAATCGTATTTTTGAAGCTGTCTGGCCGAAACGTTAATAGAGACCTGCCATTCTTTGCCTGCTTCAGCCCAAATATTCATCTGCTTAACCGTTTCCTTGATAACGTAATCGCCTATATCGACGATAGTTTCCGAAGTTTCGGCTAAGGGTATAAATTCTGCCGGAGAAATAACGTTGCCTTTATTATCTATCCATCTTATCAGGGATTCAAAACCGAATATTTTACCGGTTTTTAAATTTACCTTGGGCTGATAATATATGACAAATTCTTTTGCTTTAAGCGCTTTGTCAATACCGCTTAGTTTCTGATAATATTCGACCATTCCAAGCTCTTCGTCGCTGCTGAAAAAATTTACCGTATTTTTTCCCATAGCCTTGGATTTATACATAGCCTGTCCCGCCATTCTTATCAAAGTATCCGGTTCGGCTTTTTTGGAATTTAAATCTGCCGCCTTAGTAACGCCTATGCTTGCTTTTAAGTCTATTTTTAAGCCGTCCGAAACATAAGGAAGGTTAATTTCTTTAAGTATATCTTTCGCTATAGCGGAAATATCTTCGTCGGAATCTTTATAAAACAAAGAAATGCCGAATTCGTCGCCTCCAAGCCTCGAAACATAAAAAGAATCTTTGGTATATCTGTCTTTTGCAAATTTTAAAAGCCTTTCGGCAATAATTTTTAAAACCTTGTCTCCGGTCGTCGTTCCGTAAAAATCGTTAACCGTTTTAAGGTCGTCCAAATCTAAAATAATTACCGCGACGTTTCCGCCGAAGCGCCGCCCTTTTTCTATCTGCCTGTTAATCTCGGACTCAAACGTTTCGTAATTAGGAAGGTCTGTGAGCGCATCGTATCTCGCGGCATGTCCAACTTTTTTTTCGGCGTACTTTTTAAACTTCTCGAATTTATTTTCTATAGCATGCAGTTGTATCTTATCTATAGCGCTTTCCATTAATTTTACTATTCTTTCAAGAAGGTTTACGGTATCTTTATCGAATAAACCTGTTCTGTCCGATACGGCGGCAAGAACGGCGTATATTTTACCGCTCTTAAAAACAGGAAAAGTAGCCGCCGAAAGCCATTTATATTTTTTTAAAAAATCCGAAAAATGTTTCCTTAGCGTATCTTCAAGCTGGTTATTATCGTAAAGTATTTTCTCCTGCCTCCATGTCCTAGCCGCCAAAGTCTGGTTTTCGGGAGTATCTTTAATGCTGATTTTAATATGTTTTAATGCATCTATACCGGGACCGTATGCGGCAAAATATTTAAAAAGCAAATTCCTGCCCGGAGAACCTATCCATACGGCGCTGAAAAGTCCGCATTCCACCACCGCCTTTGAAACTTTATCAAACAGTTCCCGTTCGGTTTCGGCATAATAAATCGCTTCGGAAGCATCCGCAAGCGCCTTGTAAAAAGATTTAAGAATTTCTAATTTATTCCGCTCATAAGAGCTTTTACGAACCATAAAGAAAACCTTTTATTTAATTTTGCATTGCTTTTATATTAAATTCTACCGCATAAAACCGAATAAGAACAGAAGCCGCATATTTTTTTCTTATCCGGTTCTTTTTTAACGAAGTAGAAATATTCGGAATTTATTATATCGTCTATGAGCATACCTATAAATTTTACATACGCATTTAAAAAATTAACGTCTTTTAAATCTACCTTTCGTTCTTCGTTTTTTTTAATTCCCCATAATTTGGCGGCAATATTGGAATGTCCGACGCCTTTGCAGGCGGAATAAAGAATTATATAAAGCGGCAGTTGGACGGATTTTATCCTTTTCAACCACTCGTCCCTGTTTTCGGCCGCAGGTATAAAATTTTTATCCGGACAGGTTAGCGACGCTCCTGTTTTATAATCTATAATAAAGTGTTCGCCGTTTCTTTCTATAATTAAATCGGCTCTGCCCGTAAGTTTTATTGCTTTTTCGCAGCCGTCCGCCAATTTTATCGTTACAGCCCCTTCGAGCGGATATTCGGCGCCTATTATGTTTGCGCCTGCTAAATCTTTAGCCCTTTTTTCGATAAATAAGTTAAGAGCCGTTAATATCTGTTTCTTTTGCAGATTGAGAACCATCGAACCGCGGTCGTTAAATTTTTCGCTCAATATTTCGCCTATTTTTATTTTTTCTTTTTCTAAGCTCGAGAAAACATATTCCCTGCTTTCAAATACTTTAAAATATTCGTTCAGTACGCTATGAATCACGCTGCCGATACCCGCGGCATCGATATCTTCTCCGATATCGCCGCTCTCCCTAAGATTTAATACGTATCGGTAGTAAAACATAGACGGACATTTAAGATAGGTATCTAATTTTGCGGCGGAATATTCGATGCCGCAAAGATAATTTTTTACTTCGCCGGTTTTTTTTATAGGAGCCGGTTCCTCACGGTTAAAATTAATTTTAAAAGCGGCGTTTATTTCCTTAGGTTCTTTCAAATTTTTTGTTTTTTTCTGAATATTCCATATAATTTTTTCTACGAAACGCGATTTTTCCGACCGGCTTGAATCGTTATAAAAGAAATATACTTCTTTTGCACAGGATACCAGGTTAAAAAAATTGTATTCCTGAATTTTTGAAGATTCGCCGGCATCGGGAAGTTTTAGAAATCTTCTTACCTCTTCCGTCAAAACGGTATTTTCCTTTGAAACGTCGGGCAATACTCCTTCGTTTGCGCCTAAGTAAAATACCCTGTCGAAATTTATATTTCGCGCTTCGAGGGGGCCTAAAACCTGCAAACCTTTAAGAGGGGTGCCTTTAAATGGAACTTTCTGCCGCTTCATGAGGTTTTTTAAAAGATTGAAATACCCCGAAATTCCCTCGAATTTATAATGCCCGAAATTAGTTGCGTCGAATTCCATTACCGCTTTTAAAGCCGATTCTATAAATTTAGAGCCGTACGGATGTTTATCCGCCGAAGAATTATGCGATACGGCATCTATTATTTTTACTATTTTTTCAATAAAATCTTTTATATTTTCTATATTTTCAAAATTTGATATAAACAGCCGGTGCATCTCGCCAATATACGCTTTGACAGAATCTTCCAATAGGGAGAAGGCCGGTAATACGGCGTTTTCTATTTCTTTAACCGAAATAAATAAAATTTTATTTTTTTTAATATAAAATTCTATAGCCTGAAAAATCGTCCTTGTCTGAACGGCGTCAAAACGGTACTGCGGCAGTTCCTGCAATTTTCCGCTTATATTTTTAACGTAGGGATGAAGAAATAAAGATGCATAATCTTTTGCGTAAAATTTATCGTATTTTTTTCTGCCGTGCAGTACGGACAAAAGGTTAAAAAGCGTATATATAGGCGTCCTGTTTAAAGAATATCCGATAGATATATTATAATCTCCTTTATCTAAAGAATTAAGGACATTATGTATTAACGGAAATAGATAATCTTCTTTAGATAATACTATTAAATCTTTGGAAGAAAGTTTTTGTCCGGATTTATCGATAATTTCTTTAAGTCGGGCTATTTCGTTATGCACAGAAGAAACTTTATTGAAATAAAAATTAATTCCGTTTAACTCGGATTCTTCTGTATATTCCGTTACTTTTGCTAATTCTGTTACCACCGACAGCTTGGCGTAATTCTCCCTATATTTATATTCTTCGTCTTTCGTCGTTATATTGCCGCCCGATGACGGTTTTAAGCCTATTTTTGACGAAAAATCGGCGACGGAAGCTCCTGTTTTAGATACTATTAACGTTTGATTTTCTCCGCCAAAACCGTTATTTTTTAATAAATTTTTAAATATAACTGCTTCGGATACAGTAATGCCGTAAAAACCGGCAAGAATTACCCTGCCGTTTATAGCGGACGAAAAAACATCCGGATTTGTCGTAATATTTGCGTCAATATTTTCTGCAAATGTTTTATATCTGTAAGACCTTGATGTAAATCCGGATTTTACGAGAGTTTCATAAAAAGATTTATACATCTTGGAAAACTTTGCAAATTTATCCGAGAAATTTTGCAAATTTAAGTCTGGATTTATTCTTTCGGCTATTATAGCGTCGCACGACGAGGGATCCGTCATTTCAATTAAAAGTTCCTCGAAATCGCCGAACAGCTTATATCCCCACGGCATAAAAACATCCAATTTTTCTGCATTTTTTATTAACCGCGTTTCAAGGTTTTTATTTAAATCGAAGAGGAGAAAAACCGCTTCGGCGGGATTTATTTTTGCATATGGATAAAAAATAGCGGCGGCGGATGATTCCCAGCAGGTATCTATAAAATCGTCTATGGAAAACATTTTTATAGAGTCGGCGGCGGATTTATATATGCCGGAAATGTATTGCGACAAAAAATAAACCGGTCTTCTGTTGGGAAATAT
>JAKAQP010000004.1 GCA_021822485.1 bacterium | reverse complement strand
GAAGAATGCCGTCGGACGAAGAGATTGCCGAAGAGTTAAACATAGGAATGGACGAGCTTAACGAAATGTTTTATAAAATAAGGGGAGCCTCTTTTTTAAACGACAAAGATTTTATATCTATGGATAAGCCTATATCGGAGACCTTAGACACTATAGAAAGCAAAGAGCCTTCGGCTATAGACGTACTTTTAAAGGAAGAAAAGAAAAATATACTGATAAAATACATAGATATGCTTGAAGATGTTGAAAAGAATGTTCTAATGATGTATTATTATGATGAACTTACTTTAAAAGAGATAGGTCATATTTTAAATTTAACCGAATCTAGAATATGTCAGATTCATTCTAAATCAATTTTAAAATTGAGGTCAAAATTAAAAGCCTATGAATAAAAAAGAAATCGAAAAAATCGTTAAGTCGGGAAGCATCGACGAAAAAAAGAAATTAGTAGAACTTTTAGACTCTGAAAGTCCTGAAACTGCAGAATATGCACAAGATGCGATAATAAACGAAATAGAAGGGCGGGGCAAAAAAGAACTCGTCAAAAAATTAATGGACACCGCAGTTTCTTCGGATATAGGCATCAGGCTCAGGTCAAACGCCTTTGACGTGTTAAAACGACTTGCTATGCATGACGGCAATTTTCTAATCTATTTTGCAAGCAAAAACAAAGGAAAATACGACAGAATTACCGCCGAATTAATAAAATACGGAAAGTTCAATCCTGCCGACCTGCCTAAGGAAGTTTTAAAAACGCTTGCGTCAAGCTCCGACGAAATTACCAAAGCAAATGCTCTGGAATCCATCGGTATATTGAAAATAGATTTAGGCGGCATATTGATTAAATCGGTAAAAGAGGTCAAAAGCAATTTTTTCGTGATGTCGGCAGCTGTTTTTGCTATTGGAGAACTGAAACTTCAAAAAGCTTTTCCTGCATTAAAAGAATTATTTTTAAAAGCAGACGACCGGGTAGTTAAAAACGTAATTATAGAATCTCTTTCTAAAATAGGCGGGGACGAAATTATAGTTTTCCTGCTCGACGTTTTAAAAAACAACGTTAAGTATAAATTAGATAAAGTTTATATTCTTAAAGGTCTTTATAAATTATGCATATCGGATGAGTGCGGCGCAGGCGAAAGCGCCGACGTAAAAACGAAAATGTATATCCTCCTGTCTAAAATGAATTTGAAAATGAGTTTATACCTGCTAAGCGATTATGAAGAAAAAGATGCGATAGACGCTATTTTATGCTATTTTTCGCTTATGAATCATAAAAAATCCCAAAAACTGTTTCAATTTATTTTTGAATATTACAAAAAAAATGAAAACTTAGACGAAAACGAGTATAAATACATTAAAGAAATAATAAAAAAATTGGCGAGACCCAAATTTATAACGGAATTTTTAATAAAGTTAAGTCCTTCATCTGAATATAACGATAAAACCGATATCCTTATCGATGTTTTATCGGAATCCGCATATAAAGACATAATCGATCTGCTTGCTTTTTATGCAGACAAAAAACTTTTCGTCGAATTAAAAATTCTGCTTTTAAAATATTCGGCTAAACTCAGCGGAACTTTATACGAGCAAAGGCTTATCGAAAAGATAGCCGGAAGTTATATAGACGACATCAACGGCGACGTCAGGAAATATGCCATAAAACTTGCGGGTAATTTTCAATATGCTTCAAAATATACCGAAAAGTTTTTTGAGAATCTTCTTAAAGAGAAATATGCCGACGTAATAGACGCTTACGTAGAAACGCTTTCCAACTTTGCGGCGCAAGATAAAAACGGAGATTATATTAAATTTTTCATCAAAAATATTTCTTCCAAAAACGATAAAGCGGCAGAGTACTCTTTAAGGATACTGTCGTCCGATAAAATAAGCCTGAATGCCGGACAAACCGCCGATTTTTATTCGACGATAGCTTTATTTAAAAATAAACCTTTAAATTTAAAAAGACTGCTTGCGAAAAGTCTTGCGAAATTCGATTTAATAAACCATAAAGACGAAACGGCTTTTCTGTTTGAAGAAAACGACGAAGAAACCAGGTTTAACTATTTAGAATCGCTTTTATCAGCCGGAGAAAAAAAATCGCCGGTTTACTTAGAAGCTCTTAAATCGGGCGGTTTTTCCGAAATTTTCAGATATAAAGTGGTGGAACTTATTCAGAAAACAGGCGCAAAAGATATATTCGACAAGCTTGCTTCCCTGCTTCCCGCCGAAAAAAGCAAAATGGTTAAAATTGCCCTTTTAAAAACGCTTCACGTTTTAAACAAAGAAAAATCTAATTCTATTATTAAAAAATTTAATTCTTCAAAAGATGAAGATATAAGGAATTTTTCGATAGAATTAATTAACGGATGATTAATAAATAAACCGAATTTTAATGGAATATTCTAATTTAAATTTATCCGACGATGTTTTTAAAAAGCTCAAGGATATGATTTACGAAATATCCGGCATATTTTTTAGCGACCAGAAGAAATATCTGCTGGAAACAAGATTGTCTAAAAGGCTTTCGCTTTTAAACCTTTCTAATTTTGAAGATTATTACAACTATTTAAAATATTCGCCTCTTAAAAATGCGGAAATAAAAGAGCTTTTAAACAGCGTAACGACAAACGAAACAAGTTTTTTTAGGGATATGCCCCAGCTGGAAGTTTTCGTCGACGTTTTAAAGCAGATAGTTCAATCGTCGGGAAATAAAGCTATTAAAAATATAAGAATATGGAGCGCCGCATGTTCTACAGGAGAAGAGCCTTATACCGTCGGAATTTTAATTAAAGAAAATTTTTTCTCGTCGGGAATAAAATTTGAAATAGTAGGCACCGATATAAGCGAAAAAGTTATTGAATCGGCAAAAAATGGCATATATAACGGATATACCTTGAGAAACGCATCGCAGACTATTCTCGGCAAATATTTCGAAAAAATCGGAGACGACGAATATAAAATTAAAGACGAAATTAAAAATATGACGGTATTTGGAAACGTTAATCTTATAGACGGCGGGGAAGTTAAAAAATTCGGGTCGTTCGATATTGTTTTATGCAGAAATGTTATAATATATTTTGATGCGGAATCGAAAAAGAAAACTATAGAAAACATATACGAAAGTTTAAAAGCGGGGGGGTATCTGTTTTTAGGACATTCGGAGTCGCTTCACTCTATATCTTCCCTGTTAAAGTTAGTAGGGTTGGGCAAAACCCCTTTATACAAAAAAGAGTAAGCAAAAGAGGCATAGTCATGAAAAATTATACCGTATTAATCGTAGAAGATTCTATAGTCGTCGTAAAATTTTTGGCTATAGCTTTTAAAGATGCAGGGTTCAAAGTAAAGACCGCCCAGGACGGATTTGAAGCGCTGGAAAAAGCTATAAAGGAAGATATCAATCTTATAGTTACGGATTTAAATATGCCGCAAATGGACGGCATAACGCTGTTAAAGAATCTTAAAGAAAACGACGATACTAAAAGGATTCCGGTGATACTTATATCGTCCAATATCCCAGGTAAAAATGAAATAGCGGGAAGTTTTGCTTTTTTGCAGAAGCCTTTTAAAGAAAGCGAGATAATACGCCTCGCCAAGAATGCGGTAAAAGATCAATAATAATATTTAAATAATTTATTGATTAAGATATAAATTTTTATTATTATATATTATTAAAATAAAATGGCAGATATTTTATTTTGAAGCATTAATAGGGGATAATTAAATATGGCATTAGATTTATCGATGAAAATTCTCGTAGTGGACGATTTTTCGACTATGAGAAGAATAATAAAGAATATATTAAAGCAGATAGGTTTTAACAACGTCGACGAAGCCGAAAACGGGCAGACGGCGCTTGCCAAAATAGGCGACGGCGGCAATTACGATTTCGTCATTTCGGACTGGAATATGCCGGAAATGACGGGCATAGAATTATTAAAACAGGTAAGGGCAAACGAAGCTACTAAAGACCTGCCTTTTTTAATGGTTACCGCCGAAGCTAAAAAAGAAAATGTTGTGGAAGCTGTTAAAGCCGGCGTTAATAATTATATAGTAAAACCTTTTACTGCGGAAGTATTGCAAGAAAAAATTTCAAAAATTTTCCCGGATTAATTTTATTTAATTTTTTAAGGACTGTCCGAAATGATTGACGATTCGATGCAGGAAATTGTAAACGACTTTATTCAGGAAGCACTGGAACTTTTGGATAGCCTTAACGAAAATTTTATAGAGTTGGAAAAAAATCCCGAAGATAAAGAAATTTTAAATACTATATTCAGGGCCGCGCATACCGTTAAAGGTTCTGCGGGATTTCTTGGTTTTCAAAACATAGTAGAACTTGCGCACAGCGCCGAAAATATTCTTAATAAATTAAGGCAGGGCGAAATAACCCTTACTTCCGAAATGACCGACTATCTTTTAAAAACTATGGACGTCCTAAGGTCTATGATAGTAACCGTTTCAGAAACCGGCAACGAAGGCGAGCCGCCGGAAGGCAATACAGGACTTATTAAAAAACTTAACGAATTGTCGGAAGGCATCGGCGGAGGGAATGAAAAAGAAACGCCGTCGACACTTTCTAATTTTAATGCTGTTACCGCCGCTCCGGAGACGCCGGTCAAAGATGTTGCTAATGCCGTCAATAGCGATAAAGAAAAAACAAAGACCGTAGATTCTGCCGATAAAACGTACAATTCAGGAAAAAAGAAACCAAGAAGTCTTGGAGACATACTTCTTGAGGACAATCTTATTTCAAAAGAAGAATTAGAAGAGATTTATAAAGAAAAAGAAGAAGAAGAACATATGGCGGAGAAAATTTCCGCAGTGCCGGAAATTTCGGCGGAAGAAATACCTCATCCTTCGGTATCGGCCGAAACTTTTCCGTCTGCCGAAGAAAAACAAGTTTCTATCAAATCTGAGGAAGAGATTAAACCTAATCCAAATGCTGTTCAGCAAAAACCGGCTCCCGCAGCTTCAGTTGCGACTAAGCCTGCCGCTGCCGTTCCAACTGCAGAAATTAAAGAAACTACTATAAGGGTAGATATAGAAAGATTAGACAACGTTATGAACTTAGTAGGAGAACTGGTTCTTGCAAGAAACAGGCTTTTCAACATATCTTCAAAATTAGAAATAAAGTATGCCGACGATGATCTCTCTTCGGCCCTTGCGCAGGTAGTGGCAGGGCTCAATCTTGTAACGACGGATCTGCAGCTTGCCGTTATGAAAACGAGAATGCAGCCGGTAAAAAAAGTTTTCAGTAAATTTCCAAGGATGGTAAGAGACCTTTCTAGAGAACTCGGCAAAGACATAGAACTTCTAATTTCCGGCGAAGAAACCGAACTCGATAAATCCGTTATCGAAGAGATAGGGGATCCGTTGGTTCATTTAATCAGAAACAGCGTTGACCACGGAATTGAAGACAAAGAAGCCAGAAAATTAAACGGAAAACCGGAAAAAGGAACTATAAAGTTAGGCGCCGAGCATGAGGGCAATTACATTATTATATCGGTTATAGACGACGGCAAAGGAATGGACCCCTCAATAATAAAAAGAAAAGCAGTAGAAAAAGGAGTAATAGACGAAAAAACCGCGGCGAGTCTTTCCGACAAAGATGCTTTAAATCTTATTTTTGCTCCTGGTTTCAGCACAAAGGACAAAGCTACCGAGATATCTGGAAGAGGCGTAGGAATGGACGTCGTTAAGACAAATATTCAGAAACTTAACGGTATTATAGAAATTAATTCTACTCCCGGACATGGTTCGGCTATAATATTAAAACTTCCTCTTACGGTCGCAATTATACAGACTTTAATAGTAGGCATCGGCGACGAAGTATTTGCTATACCTTTAAATTCGGTAGTGGAGACTTTAAGAATCAAAGAATCGACCATACAGACTATAGATAAGCACGAGGTCATCAATTTACGAAAATCGGTACTTTCTTTACTGAGGCTCGGAGAAGAGTTTGGCGTAACCGAAAGCACTGTTTCTTCCATAAACGCTAAATCTTCCGACAGGGAAATTTACGTGGTAGTAGTCGCGCTTGCCGAGAAAAAAATAGGCATAGTAGTGGACGACCTTTTCGGACAGGAAGAAGTTGTCATTAAATCGCTTGGAGATTACCAATTGGGGTACAAAGGTATTTCCGGCGCTACCATCACCGGAGACGGCAAAGTAGTTTTAATTATCGACGTTGCGTCTATGATAGATGCCGTCAGCATAAGATAAGTTAAGGTAATTTTAAGTAAATAAAATATTTCGATAAAAATCATTTAAGAAAGGAGCTTTAAATTTATGGCCGAACCTATAAGGGTTTTAATAGTCGACGATTCGCCTTTTATGAGGAGGGCTATAAGTTCTTTTTTCGACGATGTCGACGATATTAAAGTCGTAGGAATGGCAAAAAACGGCGAGGAAGGAATACGGCAGATACAAGAGTTAAAGCCCGATATAGTTACTATGGATATAGAAATGCCAGTTATGGACGGACTTACCGCCCTTAGGATAATTATGGAGAAACATCCTTTGCCGGTCATAATGCTTAGTTCGCTGACGGAGGACGGAGCCAAAGAAACATTAGACGCTTTAGATATAGGGGCAGCCGATTATATCCCGAAAAATCTTTCTAACGTATCGCTTAATATTTTAAAATTAAAAGACGATTTAGTTTATAAAATAAGGGCTATAACGGCAAAAAAATATTTTTTCAGAAAAACGGAAAAGCATGAGGCAGAACCTAAGACTAATAAAATTAAGCCGGAAGGATCGCCGATTGAGTCTTCCTGTATCCGCAAAAACGGCGGTAAAATAGATATAGTTGCCATAGGTTCTTCTACCGGCGGACCCAAAGCTCTGCAGGACGTTATACCGAAAATTCCTGGAGATTTCTCTGTGCCAATTATTCTAGTCCAGCATATGCCTAAAGCGTTTACGGGTTCTTTCGCAGAAAGGCTTTCGTCTTTATCCCGCATAAAAGTTTTAGAAGCATCCGGAGGAGAAATAATTAAACCCGGAAACGCCTATCTGTCGCCTGGAGATAAGCATTTGACTTTAGTTAAAGACTTAAGGGAAGGTTATAAAATTTCGCTTTCTACGGAGCCCGAAGACCTTATTAACAGGCCGTCGGTTTCTGTTATGATGGAATCGGTCGCAAAATTATATCCCGGCAGGGCTCTCGGCGTCATACTGACCGGCATGGGTTCAGACGGTCTTACCGGCATGAAAAAAATTAAAGAGAGCGGCGGCAGGACAATAGCGCAGGACGAAGCTACGTGCGTCGTTTACGGTATGCCGAAAGCAGTAGTGGATGCCGGCATTGCCGATTCGATTCTGCCGATATATAAAATATCCGACCAAATTATTAAAGAGACGGAGTGCTGATAATTTATATTATCGATTGAACATACATAATTTTAGGAGGAACGGGATTTATGGAAACGGAAAATAAAAAAAGTGCAGTTTCCGCAGAGGAACATTCTTCATCGGACGAAATAGTCCAGCTTGTTACTTTTAAATTGGGCAATGAAGAATTTGCGCTGGATATTTTAAAAGTTCAGGAGATAAACAGGGTAGTCGAAATTACAAAAGTTCCAAAAGCTCCCGATTTTGTAGAAGGCGTAATCAATTTAAGAGGAAGGGTTATACCTATAGTGGATATAAGAAAGAAATTCCATCTTAAAATTAAAGAAGCGACTAAAGAAACCAGAATTATCGTAGTAAACATAATGAATAAAACTATCGGTTTAATAGTGGACAGCGTGTCGGAAGTTTTAAGGATTAACTCTTCGACTATACAGCCGCCTCCGCCGTTAATAGCCGGTCTTGATTCCGACTACATTAAAGGCGTCGGGAAACTTGACGAGAGACTGATAATACTTTTAGATATAGACAAGATATTTACGACCGGAGAGCATAAACTTATAGAAGGCATGATAAAGTGATTTAAATGAAATCTCCGTATATCTTTGCAACCGCAAACCAGAAGGGAGGAGTAGGCAAAACTACTACGACTATTACGCTTGGAAGTTCCCTTTCCGTTTTCGGATGCAGAGTACTTTTGATAGATTTAGACCCTCAGGCAAGCCTTACAAATCACCTTGCCGTCGAGCCGGAAAAGCTTGAATATTCCGTCGCAAACCTTATAATGTCGGATTCTATAAATCCGGCAGACGTTCTTATCAATAAGTATAGGCTTAAAAACGGGGGATGCTTGGACCTTATACCCTCCAATATAAATCTCGCGAGAATAGAGGCGGAACTTTCAAACTCTAAAGGCGGCGGTTTAAGGCTCAAAGAGAAATTAAAGTTTTTCTACGGTAATTACGACTATATATTAATAGATTCTTCGCCTGCGTTGAGCGTTCTGCTTATAAGCGCCGTAGCGGCATGCGATGAAATTATAGTTCCCGTAATGTCCGATTTTTTATCGATCAGGGGTGTCGAACTTCTGCTTTCTACGATAGATAAAATAGAAAAGGCTCTCGACTATAAATGTTCTTACAGGCTTTTAATTACTATGTTCGATAAAAGGACGAATTCATCTTTGAAATCTCTTGAATACTTTAAAAATAAATATAAAAATACACATTTTCATAGTATAATTAACATAGATACCAGATTTAAAGACGCAAGCATGCTCAGAAAGCCTCTTACTTATATCGACGTGCATGCAAGAGGCGCTATGGACTATATTAACGTAGCAAGGGAAATAATAGACGGTTTTAACAGTTCCGTCGGATCGGGGGAGGAAGGCAAGATATGAATAACACTTATAATTTACTTGATTTAAAATTTGCGAAAGCTGCTGGTTCCGATATAGTTACTCCGTGGATAGACGACCTTTTAGATAAAAAAAACGGAGAAAACGTCAATGCAGAAAAGCAGATGGCTCAGATATTATCCTATCCGGTAGAAAGGATGCTTACGGCCGAGCCTGAATTTTCTCCGTTAAATCCCGCATCGGAAAACCAAACTCCCGATATACATATAGTATCAAAGACTACTGTAGATAACTTCAAGGCAATGCAGAAGCCTGCAAATTTTCAAATGCAGGCGGAAAGCGTTCAGCCAATTCCTTATTTTGACCTTGAAAAAGAAGTTTCTTATTTTACGTTTATTGCGGGAAGTTCTTTTTACGGCATTCCCGCTTTAAATATTAACGAGATTATAAAATATAGGACTCCGGTTAGTATTTTTTCAAAAAAAGCAGCTCATCTCGGTATAATTTTATACAGGAACAGAATGGTGCCCGTTTATGATTTCTACCTGCTTTCAAACGGAAACATGGACATCAAAATACCCTTAAAATATATTGTCGTGTGCATATATAACGACAAGTTTTTCGGATTGGCGGTAAACGAAATAAAAAACATAGCGGCCGTAAAAAATAAAAACATTATAGCCGGTTCGTCTTTCAAATTCAGAAACGTTAACGGCATAACTTCCGGAGTTTTCGAGGACGCAGAAGGAAAATTTTATTCGGTTATAGACTTAAAAAACGTCTATTCTTATTTAATATCGTAACATATAAACAAACGGTGCTATTATGATAGATACCGTAGAACTTCAGCAGATTATTACCAATCTTCCGCAGATAGAAAAAACGGCGGCTTCTTCTCACATACTGGCGGCAAATTCAAACGCTATAACTCAAAAAGAAATGGAAATAGTCGACGAGACTAAGCTTAATACGGTCGTCGAATTAACCGAAACGCTGGAAGCGGTCAACGATAAGGAAAAAGAAAAGAAACACGATAACGAAGAAAAAAATAAAAAAGAAATGAACGAAGAAAACAAAACGGAAGCCGAAGACAGAAAAGTGCATATCAATATAGTAGCATGAACTTTATTATAGACGGCGAGGCAAATTATCTTAATGTCATAGGGAATGCGCAAAATTTAGCCAAAAATGCTTCTGAAGACGTTACGCGGATACTTTTTGGAGCCATAAAAGGGGATTCCTTAAAATCAGGAACGTTAGTCAAAGCGGGAGATATAATATCTGCCTCATTAGTCGATGCTTCTGTTTCCGAGGACGGAGGAGTTTTTACCGGAATTATAGATATAAACGGAAGTTTGTTAAAATCCGTTATAACCGAAGACCTTTATAACGAGTTCGTTACCGGAAAAACGTTTAACGGCGAATTCGGTATTCCAATAAAACTTCAGCTAAGCAGTATCGGCGGAAAATCTTCCGGCGGAACGAATAAAGCTTCAAGCGGAACAGAAACTCAAGATATATCTGGAAATTCCGTAAATTCATCTTCTGAATTTAATATAGTTTTTAAGGTTTTAAACGAATCGTCGGGCCAAAATACGGCAGGTATTCAAAGAACCCTTGATTTATACGGAAAAGCCTTAGCCGAAAATATTCAGGGTAAATTTGAAACCCTGCTTAATTCCTTAGGTTCCGAAAATTCCCAAATAAGTTCTGGTTTATCAAACGAAATACAAAATATTCTTCAAAATGCGGCTCAGAATATATCTGTTTCGGTTAAAGGCAATTTTGCCTTTATACATATAGATTTTGAAGGCTCCTTCGGTCTTTCGACGGTAATATTAACGACCGACGGCTCTAATTATAATAAAAAAAATCTATCTAATTCCAAAAAAAAATATCTGTTTATGATAGAAATAAACTTAAAAAATTTAGGGCGGCTCAAACTTTTTTCCTATTATTACGACAAAAATTTAAGCATAAAATTTGAAAGCTATAACGGCGTTTTTAAAAAAAATTTATCAGAAAACTTAGAATTATTAAAAGAAATGATGTCGTCGGACGGAATAAAACTTAACGATATTTCTTTTAAAAACATGGAATTAAATAAGTCAAACGAAATGGAGAGCGATGATGCAGAGTCCGCAGTAGGACAGGCTAATCCGGCATCCGTAAATATAAACGACCCAAACTCTTACGTATTTTTAAACGGAAAAATAATCGATGAAAAAATTTAAAAAAAACAAGAAAGCGGCGGCATTAAAATACGACCCTAAAAAAAACGGCGCTCCCATAGTAGTAGCAAAAGGAAGGGGAGAGCTTGCCGAAAAAATATTAGAGATAGCTAAAAAAGAAAATATACCGATTACCCAAAACGACGCACTTGCGGATATTCTCGACGGACTTGATATATATCAGGAAATACCGCCGGAACTTTATAAAGCTATAGCGAATATTTTTGCGTTTTTATACAAACTGGACGATAAAATAAGCCTTCGCTAAACCGTTCCTCTCATTACGGCTACTATCTCTCTCTGCCTTTTAAAAATATAGTTAAACAGTATATCCTGCTGCGCCGGTTTTATATTTATAGCTTTAGCGCCGGTTTTATATTTTAAATTATCCAGCCTGACGTTAGACCTTATTTCAAGCCTCAGAGTAACTTCAGGAAGTCCGAGCGGAAACTTAATCTTAACGTTTTCCAGTACCGTATGTTTTTCTAAAGGAAAATCCAATAAAAAAGAAAAACCTTCGCCTGACAGGTCGTACAGCCGGGTTTCTATATATTTATTGCTATAAAAAAACGATATGATAACCGGTTCGCTTATAGAGGGTTCTATCCTGAAAAATTTTCTTTTTTCTAAAGATAATATTTCAATAGGCTTGTAAATATCGAATACTAAATAATCCCCGTCTTTTTCGTAGCTATAAAGTTTAGACAGAAAAAAATGGTCGTTATTGGAAAACTTAAACGCTATTTTTAAATAAGACGACTCCGTTATTTTTAAATTTCCGGACTTTGGAATAAGGGAATCGACGGTTATAGTATCGTCTTTTACTTTGAGAATATTAGTCGTATATTCGTCGTTAAACGGAACGGGGTAAATAATGACGGGTTTTTTTTGATTGGCAAAACCCTTGAGTATAGAGTGTATTTCCTGCTTTTTTGAATATATATTGATATCAGGATTTTCTTTTAATTTTTTTATATCGAACATGTTTTGTGTTAAGAATAGAAATAAAAATATAATTTATATTATAATAGCAAAGCTCTGTCGTTTTCTTTAAGTTCGTTGATAATTTTTGCGTTTTCGAACTGCGAAGAATAGTTAAAAATTTCATCAAGAAAAACTACGCCGTTTACGTTGCAGGAGTGTTCGCAAACGGAAATATTATCAATTATACCGCCCAGTTCTTTTAAAAGGGAAATAAATTCCTTATTTTCCGTCAAAAAAACACCTTTATCGGTAATAAAAACAGACACGGATATATCGCCGCCTTTTTTCGCCGCCGCTTTTATCAATCCGGCAATATGACCTAAATGCTTATCTTCGGAAATTATAACCGCAAGTTTATTTTTTTCCATAATATTCATTAATATTGTATATCATTCCTACCTGCTATATCAATAGCAATTTTTTTTTAAAGGTATCTTTTAAAGGTGTTAGATTTATTTATTTACTCACTCCCGCCTGCGTTTGCGGGAAATTAACTATTTTGGGAAATTTTTTCCCTTTTTTATGGCACATTTATTGCATTGAATTATATAGAATAAGATTTATATATTCCATAGTTTTTGTTTAGATTTTTTAATAGATTAATTTAATTATTGCAATTACCATTGTAATTACCGGAGTTTTAAAAGATGAACGGCGGTTCTTATATAACTTTGAGCGGAATATTGGCGGTAGAACGACAACTTTCCGCCGTTACCAATAATCTTGCAAACGTCAATACGGCTGGTTATAAAAGCACAAACGTTAATTTTGCGGAATTTTTATCGCAAAAAGCCATAAACGCAAACGAATCCGGCGAAAATAAACCGCTTGTCGATAAAGCATATCCTATTGTTTTAAATACTTATAACAATATGTCCCAGGGTGCATTAAAAAAAACGGGCAACAGACTCGATCTTGCCATTAAAGGCAGCGGATATTTCGTAGTTTCAACTCCGACAGGCGTTAAATATACTAGAAACGGCGTATTTTCGCTTAATCAGGCGGGAGAGCTTGTAACTCAGGAAGGGTATCCGGTTTTAAGCACGTTTAAAAAACCTATCTTTCTTAACGAAAGAAGTTCGGACGTAACTATCGGCGGTTCGGGCGAAATAAGTCTTACCGATCCGCAGACCGGCAACGAAATGTATTCGGGTACGATATTAATTGCTAATTTTAAAAACCCGCAGTATTTATCTAAATACGGAAACACCCTGTTTTCCGAAACTAAAAGTTCAGGCGCCCCTGTCGAAAATAAAAATCCCGATATACTTCAAGGTTATATCGAAGAATCCAACGTAAACGAAATCAAAGGTATGGTCAAGATGATAAATATTTCGGAAACGTATAACAATATGATGCAGGCGTTAAAATCATATTCGACGGTAGATAATACCGCTATTAACACCGTTGGAGCGGCGGTATAAATTAATATATTAATAGATTAATTATACAATTACGGAGGTTATTCATTAGATGAGAGCTTTATGGACGGCGGCTACGGGAATGGAAGGACAGCAGATAGAAATAGACAACATAGCAAACAATCTTGCAAATACCAATACTACCGGTTTTAAAGAATCGAGGGTCAATTTTGAAGACCTTTTTTATCAGACTATTAAATCTCCGGGCGCTTATTCTTCGGAATATACTCAGTCGCCTACCGGAATTCAAATAGGTCTCGGTTCTAAAGTATCTTCTATAGAAAAAGAGTTTACGCAGGGCGATCTTCAGCAGACTTCTAATCCATTAGATATCGCAATTTCGGGTCAGGGTTTTTTTCAGGTGCAGCTTCCTGACGGCGAAACGGCATATACCAGAGACGGAACATTCGATACTAATTCACAGGGTCAGTTAGTAGATGCTAACGGATATCCGCTGATTCCGGCTATTACCATACCGCCTAACGCTACGTCGGTTACTATTTCCGAAAACGGAACGGTTACGGCGGTCATATCCGGACAAACTAATCCGGCTCAAATCGGAACTATCAGCCTTGCAAATTTTATTAATCCGGCGGGACTTAACAGCATAGGCAGCAATCTTTATCTTCAAACTTCGGCTTCAGGCGTTCCGCAGGTCGGCACGCCAAATCAAAACGGGCTTGGAACGCTACAGCAGGGGTTTTTGGAAATGTCTAACGTAAATCTTGTAGGTCAGATGGTTGACATGATTACGGCTCAAAATGCCTATACAATAGATTCGAAGGCTATTACCACCGCGAACCAGATGCTTCAAACAATGAGCGGTTTAATACCGTAATAAATTTTAATAAATTAAGCTAGTTACTATGATTAAATTAAACTAATTTATTAAATAAATATAAGTGATAAGTGCGGATATTATAACAGCTAAATAATAAACAATAAATAGATGAATAGAATGAAATTAATTTTTGCATTAATAGCGTTAGCCGTGACAGTTGCTATATCGCCGCGCGTATTTACTATTAAAAATGCGGAGGCGGCATATTCAGGCGCAACCGTCATCGGCAATAAGAGCAGCTATATTTTACTAAAACGTTTAATAATAAAAGCTTACTTAAAAAAAGTTCCTTTAAAATTTAAAAAGTATTTTCACTTCTGGAATTTTCATTTCAATATGCCGTATAAAAATTTTAATTTCAAAAATTTAAGGATAAATATTGCCGATACCCGATATTCCGGATATCATACGGCATTAATAAAAATTATAAATATAAAAAACGGCGAAATGCAGGGTTTGGATGCCGCTACTTTTAAAACGTCTATTTATGCTCCCGTCGCCGTAGCATCAGAAACTATCGGAAAATTTCAGATTATAAAAAGCGGCGAGATAAAAATATCTTACAAAAATATTCCGAGTTTAAACGACGGCTATTTTTTAAACGTTAAAAAAGCGGCAGGAAAGGAAGCCAAGTTTTTTATTGCCGAGGGGTCGTCTTTAAATAATGCAAACACCGAAAGGCGCAGGATAATAAACTTCGGCGACAGGGTAAATATAATTTACGACGAAAACGGATTAATTTTAAAGACAAAAGGTATGGCTCTGCAATCCGGCGCTTTAAATTCAAAAATAAGGGTAAAAAATTTGGAATCGGGAGAAATAGTAAAATGCTCGGTAAAATCGCCTAAAGTTGCAGAAGTAAATTAATAGCGGCAGACAAATATTGAAGTGGAAACTGAAAAGAAAAAAGTAAGAGGGGTATAAATTATATGGAAGTTAAAAAAACGCGAACGCAAATAAAATCTAAATCAAAAGTAAAAATATTTTTGGTCGTAACTTTATTTTTTACGGGTTTATTGACTATTGCGTTAACGGGATGCGGAGTTAATCCTCCCAAGTCTATGATTCCTCCGACATACGTCAAGCCTACGGCAAAAAACGGAGGACTGCAATCTAAGCCGATTCTAGGTTCTCTCTGGACAGGTACGGGAAGCGGAACTAATCTTTATGCTGATAACGTAGCTTTCAGGCTGAACGATACCGTAACTATTATAGTTGACGATCAGACGCAGGTTTCCGATTCGTCAGGCACGTCTCTTTCGCATAATTCGTCAGGCACCGGAGAGTTTGCTTTCGGCACGCTTTCTACTTCTAAACCTACCGGTTATGAAGGTTCTAACGACGAAACTTTTAACGGCGGCGGCGGAGTAGCGGAATCAGGACAGATAAACTCGACGATTCAGGCTCAGGTGGTGAAAGTATTTCCCAACGGCAACGTTGAACTTAAAGGAGAAAGAGAAGTATCTGTGAACGGAGAAACAAGATTTCTGCTGATTAAAGGGATAGCCCGTCCTATAGACATATCGCCGGCAAATACGGTACTGTCCACCCAGCTTGCAGACGAAAGAATATGGATAAACGGCAGAGGTTACGTCAACAGTTCGCAAAGTCCGAACTGGCTGTATAGAATTATGCAGGATATATGGCCGTTCTAACAGAATAAGGATTGCTTAAAAGCAATATAAATATTTACTAAGTGAAGGTTTGAGATATATAAATATAAGATATATATTGCAATAATTTTTGGAGGCCGCAATAATAAATGAATAAAAAAATATTATTAATATCTTTAGCTTTTCTGCTCTTCCTGTTTTGGGGCTTAACGACAGATATCTTTTTTGCTCCTAATTCTTCTTACGCCGCTACAATAGGCAACATTACTTCCGTTTATGGAGCGATGAGTAATCCTATAGTAGGCTACGGTTTAGTTACAGGCCTCGACGGCACCGGCGACCAGTGGGGCGTTAACGTTACCCAGCAGTCAATAGTTACCATGCTGTCTAAACTCGGCATTAATACTAACGAAGCTTCTCTTTACGAAATCAGGGATACCGCCGCCGTCATGGTAACGGCCGAACTTCCGCCGTTTGCCGTTCCGGGCGAAAAGATAAACGTTACAGTCAGCGCTATCGGCAATGCGGAAAGCATAGAAGGAGGGGTTTTGCTTATGACGCCGCTAAAAGGTCCTAACGGAAAAGTTTACGCCCTTGCGCAGGGCTCTATTTCGACCGGCGGAAGCGTTGCGGCTCAAAACGTTATGCCTCTTCCGGGTTACGTTCCTGTATCGCAGAATTTTCAAACTGCAGGCATTATAGATAACGGCGGAATAGTAGAAAAGGGAGTTTCTATCGGTTTAAATACTTTTAAAACCGTCAGACTTATTCTTAAAAACCCAAGTTTTACCAATTCGTCAAGAATAGCCGCCGCCATAAACGCAAAAATCGGAAAAGGAACCGCAAAGCCTTTAAATTCAGCAAGCATAGAAGTCGCAGTTCCGGCTTCTTATTCAGGAAATGTATCTCAGTTCGTATCCGTCGTTAACGCTATAAACGTAAAAACTCATTCTAAAGCAATCATAGTTATTGACGAAAGGTCTGGAACGGTAGTGATGGGCGGCAATATAAAAATAAACCCGGTTGCCGTATCAAACAGGAATATTACGCTTAAAATAAACGGGAAAAGAACGCCAAACGCTTTTTATTTAAAGAAAGGCTTAACCGTTGCTAATCTCGTAAAAGCCCTTAATGCGGTAGGAGCTTCTACCTCAAGTATTATTTCAATGCTGGAATCTATAAAAGCCGCGGGAGCGCTGTCCGCCGAAATAAAAGTTATATAAAAATTTATAAAATTAAAATGTATAAATTAATTTATTATCAAAAAAGCATAGAACCAGATAACATAATTTACTTAACTTATTACTATATGTATTATAGGAGGCAAAATTAAAGTTACGGTTTGAAAATGCCGATTGTTATATACAAGAAAGTAAAATATCTTAAATTTTAAGAAGGTATATAATTATGGCAATCGAAATTTCAAACGTAACGCCTGTAGTCGGCGAGATTATACAAAACGGGAACGTTCAGAAGAAAAAAGATACTCTTTCATCTGAAAACGTCCAGTCTTCTTCCGATAAAGTAAGCATATCGGGAGACGCGGCTTTCATTAGTAATTTAAAAGGGCAGATAGATTCTTCCGAAACGTCTTCTCCGTCTAAAATTAACGATATAATTCAAAAAATAGCTTCCGGCACGTATGCGGACAGTTCAAAAATAGCCGAAGGCTTGATTAATTCGCTAAATATTTTCGGCGAATAATAACGTAGTAATTTATATATAAAATTAAGCATAAGACAGAATATAAATTATATATATCAAAACTATGAAAAACGAAACTAAATTAAAAACATACGAAGAACTTTTAGATATCGTTCTTAAATTAAAAAGCGAGCTTTCCGGTTGCTATAGCGTTTTAAAAACAAGTTTTAATCCTTTAAGCAATATAAGCTTATTTGAAAAAAAAGGTGCTATTTTAAAGGAAATAACCGAAAAAATAAAAGAATCCGGTATATTTTTATCTAAGCAGGATGACGAAGTTTCAAAAGGAAACGACGACGGAGCCGAAGAAATTAAAGAAATTATAAAAGCTGAAATTTACGAACTTTCCAAGATTAACGAAGCATTTTCTTCTTTGATCAGAAAAAATATAAACTATAACCAGCTGACCATTTCTTTTATTACGGATGCTTTTAAAAGAAATTCTATTTACAACAGATCCGGTTCAAACAATGCATCGTTTTCTCCTTTAAAGAACGTTTTAATGAAATCCGGCGTGAGGATATAAAAATGATAACCGTCAATAATATACTCGATATTGCAGACTCGGCTATGAACGCCAATACGGCGGCTATGAACACGGTTTCGCAGAACGTAGCGAACGTCAATACGCCGTTTTACAACAGCGAAACCCCGATAGAAACAGAAGCTCCGGCGGTAGTAGGAGCTCCTTATACATACGGCACCGGCGTAAACGTCAATCAAGTTCAAAGAAGCACCGATAATTTCGTACAGTCGGAAGTAAACAACGAAACGGGACAAAACAGCTATTATACAACGTTATATCAGGGTTTGGACCAAATTCAGAATCTGTTCAACGACCAGACGGGTTCCGGTTTCAGTTCTCAAATTTCGAAGTTTTTCAACGATTTTCAAAACGTTGCTAACAATCCCTCTAATACTTCGCAGAGAACGGCTTTATTATCCGACGCTCAGTCGCTTACCGGTTCTATAAACAATGCATATACGACTATTCAAAACACGGTAGCATCAACAAATAATTCTATACAGGGTTTAATTCCTGAAATAAACAATTTAACTACGCAGATTGCCGGTCTTAATAAACAGATTACTTATGCTATTAACGCGGGCAGTAACGCAAACGAACTGCAGGATGAACAAGCAAACGCCATAAACAGTCTTTCCAAACTTGTAAATATTTCATATTATACCAATAATAACGGAAAAACAAATATAGCACTCGGCAACGTGCCGCTAGTATCGAGCGATACTTCTTTTAATCTTTCTACGCAGGTGGACCCGTCTAATGCTTCAAACTTAGACGTAATGTGGACAGGACCCGACGGCTCCGCCCAGTCGGTAACAAGCCAGGTAACCGGCGGCACTCTGGGTGCATACGTAAATCTTGAACAAAACGTAGCGCCGTCTTACATAAACCAGCTTAATTCCCTTGCGGCTTCCGTAACGGATAACGTAAATTCCCTGCAATACAACGGTTACGGTTTGGACGGTTCGACGGGGAATTATTTCTTTAAACCGGATTTGACGACGTCTACAACTGCAACCGATGCCACAATATCTACCGGCATGGTAACTAATCCCGCGGATTTGACGGGGGATAAATATACGATACAACTTTCAAGTTCTTCTTCTACAAGTGCAACTTTTAACATAACCGACAATACTAATTCATCAAATAAAATTGCCCCTCAAACAGTAACTCCGACCCAGAATAAATACGGGCAAAATGTATATACGCTTAACTTTGACGGGGTATCGGTAAATATAACTACTACTGCCGTGCCTGTGCCTTCTGCTACTTCTATAGCACCAAATGCTACTGGAGGTGCTCCGGCAAGTACAGACACTTTTACCGTCAATCAATTGACAACCGCCCCTGCTTTTACTATGGCGGTCAATCCTAACTTGACGACATCTCAAGTAGCGGCAGCATCAGCCGTTTCAACAGCGGTTAATCCTAACAATACCGGCGACGGAACTATTAGCGCCGGAGCGGTTATTAATCCGTATCCTTCCCCAAGTTCAAGTACTAGCAATATGGGTGGACAATATACTATAACATATTTAGGTCAGGGTTCGTCTTCAAGTAATGCTGATTTTCAAATAACCAACAATACTACAAACTTAACTCAAAAAATAAATAATATACCAATTACGACAAATTCGTCAGGTCAACCCGAATATTCTATTTTTTTTGGTAATCCGCCATCAACTTCTAGTTCCGTTTCTAACGGCAGTCAACCAGAAAATTTTCATGTTACCATAACTGGTTCACCAGTCAAAAATGATTCATTCACTGCAGACATTTTAAGTCCATCTAAGTCAGTTACTACGAACGGCTCAAATCTTAATAGTAATGATTTAACATCTATGACCCTATCCAATATGAATTCTGCCGGTTTATCAGGCAATAACGAAAACGCGCTTGCCCTCGGCGCGCTTCAAAATAACAATCTGCCTATTAACGGGACTAGTTCGACTATTTCGACGTATTATTCAAATATAGTTTCAAATATCGGAACGCAGGCTCAGAACGCTAACACAAACTATACAAATTCGACGTCGGTTTTGACGAATTTGCAGAATCAGCTCCAATCGTTCGTCGGAGTAAATATGAACCAGCAGATGACGAACCTCGTCAATTACCAGAATTCGTATCAGGCGGCGGCGGCAATTACAAGCTCCGTTCAGGCAATTATGACGGCGCTTTTAAGCACGGTGCCGTAATTAATAAAAGACTGGATTCCCGCCTGCGCGGGAATGACAAAAAAAGGTGTCAGATTTATTTATTCTCTTACTCTCGTCTGCACCTGAGGGTATATAGCGATAAAAGACATAAAGGATAAAGGTGTCAGATTTTATTTTCCGCATAAGAGACGTTCAATCTTAGTTTAAAGTTATTCGCGGAAAATTAATCTGACACCTTTATCCAAAGCGTCAAAAAAAGTGTTTGGAGGCAAATAAAATGATACAGATAACTAATAGCATGATATACAATAACATTAATAACGAGTTGTCTAACGAATCTACCAACGTATATAACCTTCAGGACGAGATTTCGAGCGGTTTGCAGATTATGTCGCCGCAGGATAATCCTGGCGGCATGGTTAACGTTTTGTCGTATAACAACAGTACTGCACTCGTCACGCAGTACAATTCAAACGTTAGTATCGCCGGCAATATCGGTTCTTTAGCTTCTTCTACAATAACAAATGCGATGAACGTGGTAAATCAGGCAAATTCTCTTGCCGTCGAAATGGCAAACGGGTCGAATACTCCTGCAAATAATCAGGCGGCAGCCCAGCAGGTAGGGCAGATGATTAACGAACTTACGCAGTATGCGGATACCTCCTATAACGGACAAAATCTTTTTACCGGGACCAATCTTAATTTATCTTCGGCATATTCGTCGTCAACGTCTTACTATTCCGCAGCAACTGTTTCAGGTACAAATACTCCCGTAAAATTTAGCGTTTACACCTATCAAGGAACGGATACGAGCCAGAATTATCAGATAACCCAAAATGAAACGGTAACGCCTACGCTTACCGCCGATGCTATATTCGGAAACGACCCTAAATCTACTTCTACATCTGCAAAACCCACAAACGCTGTTCCCTCCGGTCTCATTTCCGTCCTTTCGCTTTTTCAGTCAGAACTTCAGAATAACGTGTATCAGCAAAATTCCTCATCTATTATTCAAGGCATACAGAACGGATTAAGCACTATGACTGCCGCGCAGGCGACTATAGGAACCGTAACCGAGAGGCTTAATGAACAGCAGACGAGCTATCAGACCGTTTTGACAAATATTTCCCAACTCCTAAGTCAGACGCAGGACGTGAACGTAGCGCAGGCCATGACTAATCTTACGCAGGCTCAAAATTCATATCAGGCTACGCTTGAAGCCTCGTCTGATATTACTTCGCTTACGCCTATGCTTCTCCAGTATTTAAAATAAGCCATATGTTCACTATATGCTCTATACTTATTATATGCTATAGTATATAATATAAGAGTATATATAAGAAAAGCCTCTTAACGATAAACAATATGCAATAAAAAGCAATACAAAACAATAAAAATATCATATATCATATAATATAATAAATAATTTTAATCATGCTGATTCTTACGAGAAAGGCCGGAGAGAGCATTAAAATCGGCGATGACGTAACTATAGAAGTATTATCTGTGTCGGGGAGCAGCGTAAAAATAGGAATAAACGCTCCTAAATCAATAAATATTTTAAGAAAAGAACTTTACGATATAATTAAGAACGAAAATATAAACGCTTCGGCAGTCAGCTTAGACGATATATCGGGTTTGAACGAACTTAACGAACTGAATGAGATTAATAACTTAAATAATTTTAAAAAGTTCGTCCAGTTAAACGGAATTAACAATTTAAACGCTTTATCACCGGATAAAAATAAAAAAATATAAAAGGAGTTTTATAATTAATGGATTCCGAAATTTTAGTAAAAAGTATATATTATCCCGAAGGGGTTGCGGTAGAAAAATCGAAAATTTTAGAATTCGTTAGGCCTATACTTGGATTTAACGATTTAAAAAAATATTGCGTATTAAATATAAATAAAGAAAAAAATCTTCCTTTTTTTATACTGCAAAGTATCGAAAACGATAAACTTTGCTTTATCGTAGCCGACCCGAACTATTTCTTTAAGGATTATACTGCGGGTATTACGGAAGAGGATAAAGAACTTATAGGATTAAAAGATAAAACCGACGCTATTATATTCGTTATAGTAACCGTTTTTAAAGATTTATATTCCTCTACGGTTAATCTAAAAGCTCCGATAATAATCAACGTTAAAAGCCGGAAAGCTATACAATCCGTTTTAAATAACGATTTATACGACGTTAAACAGAAACTTCCCATAAATCCCGTTAAATCATGATTTAATAATAATTTCTAAAATTAATCCATGAATCCATTAATCTTAAATTACTAAACGTCGCCGTTTTCAGGTTTTCTTCTGTCGGTTATTATATTTGAACCGGACATATCTTTTGCGGCTTGTTTCAGTCCTGAGGCTATTTCGCTTATCTGTCCGTAATGCGTAATTTTTTTATTTACGTTTTCTATAATTGCTATAGACAGGCTCATTATAGGAAATCTTTGAAGATTTTTTTGCCTTCCGTAAGCTTCTATATATCCTCGTTCTTTATCCGTATTATCGTAAAAAGAAAGGATTATTTTATCGAAATTAGCGATTATATTGTTTGATATTTCCAATATGTCGTCGTTGTGGGACATTATTATGAAATCGTCCCCGCCTATATGTCCGATAAATACATGTTTTTCGATATTTCTGCGTTTTGCTTTGGAAATATCGTAAACGGTAGTAGCAATAAGCCTTGAGGTCATCATTATAACTTCGTCGCCTCTCAAAAAACCGTATTTGTCGTTATACGATTTAAAGTTGTCTATATCGATATAAGCAAAAGCAAAATCGATATCTTCGTCTAATTTGGTTTTTACCGATTCTATTATGGACGAGTTTCCGGGCAGTTTAGTAAGAGGATTTGCGTCTAATGCCGATTTAGAAGATTTTATTATGCTTTCTATCTTATATTTAAATTCGTTTTTGCTTAATGGTTCTTTAATGTAATCTTTTAAGATATATTTTTCCGACGAGGCAATAGATTTAAAATCAAAATCAGGAGGAATAACGAAAAGAATCGGAATATTGCTCAGCATGTTGTCTATCTGCATATCGTTAATCATTTTCAGTTCTTTTTTGTATTCAAGTTCGTTTTTTTGCATTATAGAACCGATTACTATTATAATTAAATTTGGCGGGGATGCGTAAACCGAATAATATGCCCTGTTAAAAGAATCGAACATCATTATATTGTATTCTTCTAGTTCGTCTTTTATAAAGGATTTATAAAAGTTTTTTTCGGATTCGTCGAGTACCGCAAATATTTTATAAGATTTATTTTTTTCTTTGTTCATGCATTATTATTCAATTTTTATTTTATTTATTAACAGTCGAATATATTCAGTTCGTCTTTGTACAGATAAATTTCTTCTATCGCCGATTTTATAAAATCGATATTAATTCCTAAAATATTCATGGAATCGGTATTTATTTTTTCTAAGTAAGCGGAGCCTGAAAATCCAACCCCCATAGCCCTTGTTAAAAAATCTGCAATGTTTAATATCGCTGTTTCTTTTTTAAAATCGTCGGCAAGAGCGGGGTTATGATGATATTTTATGGGTATATATATAGCGGAAGGAAGATTCCATTCTTTTACCAGCATATAGCCCAGCTGGTCGTGAGATATATTGAGAATATCATGCTCGACTTTTTCCAAAGGTTTTTCTTCTTTTTGCGCTATTTCCAATATAGTTTTAAAATCTTCTTTAAAAGTCGTTGCTATAATTATTTTCCCTATGTCATGCAGTAAACCGACCGCAAACATATTGTCCGGGTCTATAGTTTGCTGCTGTTTTTGTTTTTCGTTTGATTTTAATTTGCAGGTTTCGCCGGTTTTT
Organism: bacterium; assembly: GCA_021822485.1. Taxonomy (GTDB): domain Bacteria; phylum SZUA-79; class SZUA-79; order Acidulodesulfobacterales; family Acidulodesulfobacteraceae; genus Acidulodesulfobacterium_A. The sequence goes on along the minus strand of JAKAQP010000004.1, from coordinate 50,822 downwards.
TTTATGTTTTTGTTTATTTCTTGAGCTATATGTTTAGAAGTAAATGCGCAGAATAGGGAATGTTCTGAAAGACCGGTCATAGCTTCTTTCATTGCGGTGAAAACCGATGTAGAAATTACGATGCTCTTTAAGACGTTTGCGCCGAGAAGTACGATAGCATGGTTAATGCTGTATATTCTTTGCGGAAACCCGTAGAAAGGAGAGTTGACTATTTTTAATATTCTTGCGGACAGGCTGACGTCGCGGGACATCAAGTCGCCGATATTTTTGATAGAAAAATTATCGTTATCGATTTCTTCCGAAATTTTAGTTAAAACTTTAGGCAGGGTAGGTATATTTTCCGTTTTTTTTACGGCAGCTATTAATTTGTCCAAGCTGTCTATTTTTTTCATTTGCCGTGTTCCTCTGAATGATGAGCTTCACCGTAAAATTTAATTATCTGATTTTTAATTGCGTCTTTTATTTCCTTCATATATTCATAACCTTCGATATTTTTAAATCTTTTTTCTAAAGACGCTATCTCTTTTTCCATTTTCTCTTTATTTTCTACGGAAATTTTATTATCTTTTTCCTGGTCGCGGCCGGTTCCTTCTATAAATATATGCATTTCTTCGGGAGAAGAATATTCGCCGCTTATTTTTTTTATATTTTCTATAAATTTATCGGTTAATTCCGTTCCTTTTTTAAGAACAGTTATACCTTTTTCGGAAACTATATCTTTTGCCAGAACGTCCCCTGCTTTTAATTTGTCGGTTTTAACTTTCTGCATATTTTTCCGTTTTGTGTTGATTTATATTATATCATATTATAAAATTGTAATAGTTATTATAATTAATAAGCAAATAAAAATAAATAAAAATAAATAAAAAAATGAATTTATTGAAATTAAAAATTGCCGATAATATTATTATATTGAATAATTATATAATGTTAATTTTATCCGAAAAAAGAGAAAATCCGGTTAGTTTAAAAAAAATATTCGAAAGAAAAGTTTTGCTGACGAAACTGTTTTTTAAATCCGACATACGCTTTGAAAATTTAGATTTAAGCGGATTTAAAAACATAAACGAAGAAGTTTATAAAACCGATATGCAAAATAAATTATCTTATATTATAGAATCGGATAAAAAAATTATCAATATGCTGGGCGGTATGAAAGAAACCGTCGGCGAAAAAATAGCGGTGCTTAATAAAATTTCTTCGGCTGTAAAAGCTTATGAATCAAACTAAAAACTATTAAATTAAATAAAAACGGACGGACGATAAATGAATAGCGCGGAAGATTACGATAATTTTTTTTATGAAAATCAGGAGATAGTTTTAGAAACTCCGAAAAAGAAATTTAAAGGATATATTACTAAAACAGATAAAAATCTTTTAAGCATCGTTTTATACGCCTGCTTTGAAGATAAAAAAGTCGTAGAATTCGAATTAAACGATTGCGATACGGAAAAATATATAGAACTTATAAAAAAGGCGGCCGATATAAATATAATAAGCTATGGATTTTCTAAGACATATAAATATAAAATTGCGGCAGAGAAAATTATTAGAAATACGGGCGGTATTTTTCTTCAGGCAAATGTTTCCGGCCGGCATATAGAAGAAAGGGAAGGAAGGGAGTTTGTCAGGGTAATTGCCGTTATCCAGTTTATTTATCAAAGAATTTCTATGGACGAATTCCTTGAAACTAAAGAGTCGTATATTTCCAGACCTTCTTTTACTACGTCGGTCTATGGAATTTACGGCGTAGCTTCGCCGAAAGTATACGGAACGCATGGCGAAAAGGACGAAGATACCCCTATAAATCCTAAATTAGAAAATCTTTTGATAGCCATAAACAGTAAATTGGATGTTATTTTGTCCATATTAAATCCTGAAGCGTCTATTTTTTCGGACGTTAAAGAAAAAAGGGTATCCATAAGCGGTTCCGGAATTATGTGGACAGAAGAAACAGAGGAAGAAACAGATAAAAACAATACTGCTCAAAATAAAGAGAAAAATAAAGAGGATTTGAAATTAAAACGCGGCGACATATTAAAGATTACTATGCTGTTTCCTTCCATTCCTCAATTCGTAGTAAAAGCTCTGGCACAAGTCGTTAACGTTTCCGAATATCCACTCGACGAAAGTTCAAATAAAGCTAAGATTTCTTTTGCATGCAAATTCACCGCAATAAACGAATCGGACAGAGATGAAATAATTAAATTCACCTTTGAACAGCAGAGACGGCAGATAGCTAAACAGAATACGACGGAGCATCTATAGAGAAAAGGTGTCTGATTAATTTTCTGCAAATAACTTTTAAGTTATTTGACCGTTTCGTATGCGGAAAATAAAATCTCTCACATTTTTCTATTTCTTAGCTAACGCTCGCAATGACTGCGACGCCATCCGACGCTTTCTTGTAACGTCTTTCTTCAAAGTGTAATTTCCTTACGACCTCGGAAGTTCGTTGTTTAAAAAATCGGATAGAACTACTATATTGACGCGTCTGTTAAGGGCGCGTCCGGCGGCGGTAGAATTGCTGGCTACAGGTTTATATTTGCCGTATCCGGAAGCAGACAGCCTAGGCGGGGGAAAATTAACGCTTTTTATAAAAAAACTGAGGACGTTGACCGCCCTTGCGGTTGAAAGCATCCAGTTGTTTGGATATTTTAAGGTTCTAATAGGTGTAGAATCCGTATATCCTTCAATTGAAATATTGTTGTTTATTTTTAAAAGTTTGGAAGCTATATATTTTAATAACGGATGATATTTCGTTATTATTCTTGCGCTGCCGGAATTAAAAAAGCTTGAACCTTTAAGAGATATAACAAGTCCCCTGGTAGATCTATAAACTCTTAGCGAAGATTTATACAATGCGTTTCCGGCGGCAAAAGATTTTATCTTTGATTCTATTCCAGTAAATACCGCCGATTCCTGCCGCTCTTCTTTAATGAGTTTTTTATTGGATTTCGATACCTTAAATTTGGAAGGCGAAACCTTAGGCACTACTAACTTTGGGGTAGAAGCTATATTCGGCCTTGAACGCGAAACCGTTATAAACTTATTGGCTCCGAATGCCTGCTGTATTGAAATTGCAAGTTCTTTCAACCTCACGTTGTTTACTTTCGAAATTGCGAACATTACTATAAAAAAAGAAAGAAGAGTAGTAAGAAAATCTCCGTAACTGATCATCCATCTTTCTGAATTGGAATGTTCCTGACATTTTTTCTTTTTTCTGACCATTTTTATTTTTCTCCGTTTTTCGCTTCGTAAACTTTTTTCTGCTCGGCGTTTAAAAAAGACTTGAGCTTTTCTTCTATAAGCCTTGGATTTTCGCCGTTTTGAATGCTTCTTATGCCCATCAGGATAAGCTCGTATCTTAAAACTTCCACTTTAAGATTCATCTTTAGTTTGCTGGATATAGGAAAAAGTATTGTGTTTGCAAAGGCAAGACCGTAAAGCGTGGCCGTAAATGCTACCGCTATACCGGCGCCTAGCCTGTTAGGCTGGTTCAGATGCTGCATAACGTGTATAAGCCCTAAGACTGCTCCTATGATGCCGAGAGTCGGTGAATAGCCGCCCGCCTGTTCGAATATTTTAACGCTTTCGTCGCCGAATTCTTCTATGTTGGATAACTCCGTTTCCATAATATCCATGACTACCTGAGGGTCTATGCCGTCCACGACTAACTGGAGCGCTTTTTTTATAAAAGGGTCGGATGACGCTTCTATTTCCGATTCTAATGCAAGAACGCCGTTTTTTCTTGCTTTAGTGGCATAATTCAAAAGGTCGGAAATAGTAGTTTCATAATCGATTTTTTTTGATAAAATAACTCCTTTTGCGGATGTTAGCGCTTTTTTAAGATTTTCCATCCTGTTTCCGGCGATAGTGGCTCCAGTCGTTCCTACTATGACTATTATGAAACCTATGGGATCAATCAGCTGCATTACAGTTGAACCCTGAAGGATATTTCCGAATATTATTCCGCCGATGCCCAATATAAAGCCGATAATAGATGCTATATCCATTGTTGTTTGTATTTAGAAAAAGATTAATTTGTATTAAAATAAATATAAATCAAAATAGAAAAATTTTCTATATTATAATACAAAAAATATTTTTTTTAAATATCTTAATAAATCTTAATAAATTAATTTCGATAATAAACATTCAATAATAAACGATAATTTTATATCCGCAGGTTAATCTTTTATTAACATTCCTGTTATGATATAATATAAAAATTAAAATTTTTATTAAATTTAAATTGCGTTAATGCCGCATATTTCAAACGACAATGGAAAAATTAAATAATAATCTCAATATTCCCTTTTCTTCGGAACCGAAAATTTCACAAGAAACGTCCGTTAAAAATAAGAGTAAAGATAATATCACTCCGGAAGAACTTAGCGAAATAAAAACCGTAGCCGTTAAATTCGAAAGCCTTTTTTTAAATATGATTTTTGATTCTATGTCTAAGGAAGTGGAAAAGGGCTCTTTTATAGATAAAGGTACCGGCTATAAAATTTACAATTCTCTTTTTTACGAAGCTGTAGCTAACAACAACAGCTACGGTAAAGGCATAGGAATAGCAAAAATGATAGTCGATTATTTTAAAGAGCATCCGTCATTGATAGCAAGGGACGGAATAAAAGAATTAGGTTCTTCCGTCGCTTCTATGTCCGCTACCGGCAATTTATTTCAGGCATACGGATTGGCTTCAAAATACGGAGGCGCCGGTGTCGAAGGGCTGAAACTTAACGCTTTAGAATCAAACGGTGCATCCGCTAACGATTCCGATTCGGACGCCGCCGTGTTTACCGGAGACTATGTTACCGCCGACGGTCTTGCAAAAAAAGCTTCCGAAATTTACGGCATTCCGTACGGTTTAATAAAAGCCGTAATGAAAACAGAATCCGATTTTAATCCCTATGCCGTTTCCAATAAAGGCGCCGTCGGACTTATGCAGTTAATGCCTAAAACTGCGGAAGAACTGGGTGTCGATCCTTACGATCCCGAAGGCAACGTTTTAGGCGGAACGCTTTACCTTAAACAGCTTTTAGACCGTTACGGAGGCGATACCGAACTTGCTCTTGCCGCTTATAACGCAGGTATAGGCAACGTCGAGAAATATAACGGAATACCGCCTTTTGAAGAAACGGAAAATTACGTAAAAACAGTTCTTGCTTATTACAAAGAATACTCTTGATTAATTTTAAGCAGGATTATTATCGTATAAATTTTATTATATCGTTTATTTTATATTATGGGAAGACTTATAAATTTAGAAGAATACGCCGGCTTGCTGCAAGACTCCAATCCTATGCTTATAAAGGGGAAAATAGTTAAAGCCGTCGGACTCGTCCTTGAAGCTAAACATCCGGATCTTTCCATAGGAAAAATCTGCCGCATTAAAGGTAAAAACGACGTATCGCCTGAAGGTATCACCGCAGAGGTTATCGGTTTTAAAGACGACAGGGCCGTTCTTATGCCTTACGGCGATATAGGAGGCATAAGTTTAGAAAGCGAAGTTATTCTTTTAGAAGAAGAAGAAAAATTTCCCGCAGGCGAAGAACTGCTTGGAAGAGTCGTGGATCCGTTCGGCAATCCTTTGGACGACAAAGGAAAAATTCAATGCGGCGGTTACGCAAAGATAGTCAACGAGCCTCCATCTCCTTTATCCAGAAAAATAATTAACGAAGTTATGGACGTAGGAGTAAGAGCGGTAAATTCTTTTTTGACGATAGGCAAAGGGCAGAGGATAGGTATATTTGCAGGTTCGGGGGTCGGCAAAAGCACTCTTCTCGGCATGTTTACTAAATATTCAAAATCGGACGTAAACATTATAGCGCTTATCGGCGAAAGAGGCCGTGAAGTTAAAGAATTTATAGAAAAAAACTTAGGCGAAGAAGGTTTAAAAAAATCGGCAGTTATAGTAGCTACGTCGGATAAATCACCTTTGGTCAGAATGAGGGGAGCTTTTGCGGCCACCGCTCTTGCGGAATATTTTAGGGACAAAGGGCTTAACGTACTTTTTCTTATGGATTCCATTACAAGGTTTGCGATGGCTTCGAGGGAAATAGGGCTGTCGGCTGGAGAACCTCCGACGGTAAGAGGCTATACGCCGTCCGTTTTCAGCGTTTTGCCTAAACTTTTAGAAAGGGCGGCTAATTCCGACGCAGGAAGCATCACCGGAATTTACACGGTTTTAGTAGAAGGCGACGATATGAACGAACCTATTTCCGACACGGTAAGGTCTATACTCGACGGTCATATAGTTCTTTCGAGAAAGACGGCGGAAAAAGGAATATTTCCGGCGATAGACGTTTTAAACAGTTTATCCCGCGTTATGCCGGACATAGTTTCAAAAGAGCATCTGCTGGCCGCACGGGAGGTTTTAAAAGTGGTTTCGGAATACAGGATAAACGAAGACCTTATAAACATCGGCGCTTATTCCAAAGGTTCCAGCGAAGCGATAGATTTTGCTATAGACCATATAGCTAAGATAGAAAACTTTATAAAACAGACCCCCGACGAAAAATATTCTTTCGAGGAAAGCATTGGCGAAATGGCCGGACTGCTGAATTAAATAAATAAACCGCAAACGAAATATAAATAAAAATAGAATAAAAAAATATGGATAAAAATAGAATAGGCAAAAAAGATGCTTTGGCGCTATTTAAAAATGATAACATTATCGAACTTGGAAAAATAGCCGACGGCATAAGAAAGGAAAAACATCCGGACGATATAGTTACGTTTATTATAGACAGAAATATTAACTATACCAATGTCTGCACCTCGGAATGTAAATTTTGCGCTTTTTACAAAAAATACGGAATACGGGACGACGATGCTTACGTGCTGACTAAAGAGCAAATTTTCGATAAAATCAGGGAAACAAAAGAGCTTTCCGGCACCCAAATTCTTCTTCAGGGAGGATTAAATCCCGATATAACTATAGAATACTATATTAATCTGTTAAACGATATTAAAGAAAATTTCGATATACATATACATGCGTTTTCTCCGCCGGAGATTACTTTTATCGCCCATTTAAACGATATGACTATCAGAGAAACCGTAAATCTTTTGAAAGAAGCAGGCTTGGATTCCGTCCCTGGCGGAGGAGCAGAAATATTAGTCGACAGGGTAAGAAAAAAAATAAGTCCGAATAAAATAGACAGCGGGCAGTGGCTTAAAGTCATGGAAGAAGTTCACAATGCGGGTTTAAATTCTTCCGCCACCATGATGTTCGGAACTATAGAAACCGACGAAGATATAGTGGAGCATCTTTTAAAACTAAGGAACCTTCAGGATAAAACCGGCGGTTTTAAGGCTTTTGTTCCTTGGAGTTTTCAAAGCAAAAATACGTCGCTTAATCCAAGGGGTGTTTTCGGTCATTATTATCTTAAAGTACTTGCGGTTTCAAGAATAGTTTTAGACAATTTCGATAATATTCAGGCATCATGGGTAACGCAGGGGGCGAAAATGGGGCAGATCGCGTTAAGTTTCGGAGCTAACGATATGGGTTCCACAATGCTTGAAGAAAACGTAGTAAAAGCGGCGGGAACGGCAAACAGAACAGTCGATGAAAAATTAATGGTTCGGCTGGTTAAGGACGCCGGTTTTATTCCTGCGCAGAGAACCAATAATTATACGCTAATAAAAAAATATAGCTAAATATAGATATTTTTTAAAAATTAAAATTATGTTATAATTTTTATAACTAAACAACAAATTATATTATAAAATTATATTATAAAAAGGCGGGGGTATAATTTCCGTGACGGAAGAAAAGCTTTTACATTTTAAAAATATTTTAAACAAAAAATTAGAGTCTCTGCTTGACGATGCTATGAAAACTGTTGATACTATGACGAAAGAAGACGATAATTTCCCCGACCCTAACGACAGGGCAACATTAGAATCCGATAGAAACTTCGAACTCAGGATACGCGACAGAGAAAGGAAACTGATTCCTAAAATACAGGAAGCGCTGTCCAGAATAGAAAACGGAACTTACGGAATATGCGACGAATGCGGCGGAGAAATTTCCGAAAAAAGATTGGAATACAGGCCGGAAGCTACTCTATGCATTGCCTGCAAAACTAAGCAGGAAGAACTTGAAAAAAGAAAGAATAAGTAATAATATTAAAAAACGGTATTACATAATATATCAAAATTAATCCAACGGCTGTTATTTATTAAGGATAATGCTATGATAAATTTAGCGAACAGAATTATTCCCAAAAAAAATATTCTTCTGGTAGAAGACAACAGGATGCATTCGGAACTTGTGAGAATTATTATACAATCGTCTTTTGACGCCGGCGTAACTATAGCAGAAAACGGCAGGGACGCATTGGATAAAATTACCGAAGGAAATATTTTCGACCTTATTATTATCGATATAATGCTTCCGAAAATAAACGGACTCGAAGTTCTCAGGACTATCAGAAAAGTTTACGACAAGGTTCCCATTTTAATGATAAGCGCTCTTAACGATAAAGAAACCGTAAAAAAAAGTTTTGAAGACGGAGCTACCGATTACGTCGATAAGCCTATAAGAAACGAACTGCTCAGAGACAAAATAAGCCTTCTGCTTAACAGCCAGTCTTTATAATTCAAATTTATAATTTATTATCGTTGCGTATAACGTATAAATAGATATTTATTACTTAACTATCAAGGAGAAATAAGTTTAGCTTGAAGAAACTGAATAATTTTATGAACGGTGTCATGGCAAAAATCCTGATATACGGCGGCGGCAAAGCCGCCAAAACTATAATTGAAATGCTTCGAGACGATAAAAACGTCGAGATAGCCGCATTAACCGCCAGAAATTTAGATAAAGAAGGCGCCGTTTATGCAAAAGAATCCGGAATAAAATGCTTTAAAACGATTAAGGAAGTTAACGACGCTAATATAAATTATAATATAATATTTAATCTGACCGGAGAACCTGAATTAGAACTTGCCGAGCTTGCGTTGCTTCACGACCACGGAATAGAGATTATTAATTCCGTCAGTTCCAAACTTATTTATGACCTGCTTTACGACAGGCACAAAAATTATATCGATAAAGAAAGCATTATTAAGCAGTTAAGAGAGCAGAAGGCATACTTTCAAAATATATTAGACGATTCTTTCGATATGATTATGGTCACCGACCGCCGCGGCATAATTACCGAATTTAATAAGGGCGGCGAAAATATGCTAGGTTATTCCCAGAAAGAAGTTATAGGAAAGCGCGCATCCGAATTTTATATAAATCCGGAAGAAAGAGACGATATTTTAGAAAAGCTTAAAAAAGATAAATTCGTAGCAAATTACGAAACGCTGCTTAGAAAAAAGGACGGAAATACGGTTAATATATCCCTTACGATATCACGCATTATGGATAAGAATGGAGATATAATAGGAACTATAGGCATTTCTAAAGATATTACGGACATAAAATTGCAGGAAAAAAGGCTGAAAGAGCTGAACGAAAATCTTGAAAATAAGGTTATCGAAAGAACGAAACAGTTGGAAGAAAGCAACAGGGAACTCAGAAGGGCAAACGAATTAAAATCTAAATTTATCGCAAATATGTCTCATGAACTCAGGACGCCTCTTAACGCTATAATAGGCTATTCAGACCTCCTGAAAGATTCTTTCGACCTGAGCGACAAACATAAAAAATATACCAATAATATATTAGTTTCGGGAAAACATCTGCTTCAGCTTATAAACAATATTCTCGACATATCGAAAATAGAAGCCGGAATGTTTACTCTTGAATACTCAGTTTTTTCTATTAAGGAAGCTATAGACGAAGCTATCGTCGTTTTAAAATCGCTTGCCGGAAAAAAGAATCTTACGATAACCGTCGATTACGAATGTTCCCAAGATTACGAACTGTATTCCGACAGAATTAAATTTAAACAGGTGATATATAATCTTTTAAGCAACGCCATAAAATTTTCTTTTGAAAATACCGAAGTTAAAGTAGTGTGCAAAAATATTTCTCCCGCCGTAAATATTAAACCGGAAACATCTCGCGATAAATTGTTTGAATACATACAGATAGACGTTATAAACAGCGGAATAGGCATAGACGATAATTTTAAAAATAAAATATTCGAAGAATTTACTCAGGCGGATAATAATTACTCTCGGCAGTATGAAGGAACGGGTCTCGGACTTGCTTTGACGAAAAAAATAATAGAACTGCACGGAGGGCATATAAACTTTGAATCGGTCAAAAACGGTTTAACCGATTTTACTTTTATCCTGCCAAATCCTCTCGAAGCCGAAAAAGCTGCTGCAATGAGCGTCAAAGAAACCGAAAAAACTTTAATAACGGTAGATGCAAAAACTTTTTTCAGGAACAATAACGCTAAAAGAAATAAACCTTTAGTGCTGGTTGCAGAAGACGACCGCCCTACTTCTGAAATTTTAACTATAAACTTGGTAAACTCGGGATATTCGGTTGCCCACGCATACGACGGCATAGAAGCCGTCGAAAAGGCGAAAAGTTTAAAACCTTTCGCTATTCTATTAGATATTATGCTGCCGAAAAATGACGGATGGGACGTTTTAAACGAATTAAAAACCGACAAAGACACCAAAAACATACCAGTAATTATAACAAGTATAATAGACAATAAAGACTTGGGATTTGCGCTAGGCGCTACGGATTATCTTATAAAACCTATAGAAAAAGAAACGCTTATTCATACTCTTTCGCAGTTTACTCTTACGTCTAAAAGAAAAAAAAGACAGGTTAATATTCTGCTTGTCGATGATGACCCGATAGTTCATAAAATGATAGGAAAAATTTTGGCGGATGAAGGTTTTAATCTCGTCCATGCATACAACGGCGAAGAAGGTCTTAAAATGGCTATAGAACTTAAACCGGATTTGATACTGCTAGATTTGGTAATGCCGGACATAGACGGATTCGAAGTAGCCGAAAACATAAAAAAACATCCTATATCTGCTCAAATACCTATATTCATTATAACGTCCAAGGATTTGACGGTAGAAGAAAGGCTTAAACTTTCCGGCAATATTGAAAGAATAATAGGCAAAAAATCTTTTTCCGCCGAAGAATTAAGCCGCTCTATAAGGGAATTGGAGCTTATTTATCCCCAAAAAGCCGGTTTACTCGATGAAATTACCGGTCTTTTAGACCATAATTATTTTAATATAAGATTGGCGCAGGAAATTAACAGGGCCAAAAGATATAATATAGCTTTCAGCGTGGTATTTTTAGATATAGATAATTTTAAAGAATACTGTGATTTAGTAGGAAATTTTCATTCCGACATAGCGCTTAAAAAAATATCAGAAATGTTGAAGAAAATGCTTAGAGGTTCAGACGTAGTAGTAAGATTCGGCTATGATGAATTTGCCGTAATATTAAATAATACCTTAAAAGATGCCGCTACATTAGTTGCAAACAGGTTCTGTTCTGTCGTAAGGGATTATCCTTTTTACAAAGAAGAAGAACTGAATTTAAAAAAATTAACTGCTTCTTTTATAGTCGCTTCGTTTCCGAAAGACGGGGAAACTCCGGAAGAGCTGATTTCCAAAATATACAACAGGCTGTGCGGACTTAAGAATTCTGGAGGAAATGCCGTAGCGGAAGTAAACTGAATAATTAAAAAATAAAAAAATAAATTAAAAAATAATTAAATTAATCAATATGCGCCATAAAATTCTTATTGTAGAAGATAATGCGATTAATCTTGATTTAATTACGGCAATGCTTGAACCTTTCGACTTAGATATATTTACTGCCGAAGACGGTTACGAAGCGCTTAAAAAAACGAACGAAAATCATGATATTTCTTTAATTCTGCTTGACATTGGACTTCCAGGAATAGACGGAATAGAAGTATTTAAAAGGCTGAAATGCAATGAAGCATACAAAGATATTCCCGTTATTGCGGTTACGGCGCACGCCATGACAGGCAATAAAGAACATCTGATGTCTCTTGGGTTTAACGATTTTATCGCAAAACCTATAGATAAAAACATACTTTACGAAAAAATAAGGGAATATTTAAAAATTGAAGGATAAAATGGACGAATTCAAATTTTACACCGAACTAAAGGTCAGATACGAAGAAACCGATGCAATGTCCGTCGTTTATTATGGTAAATATTTCGTTTTTTTCGAAGTTGCAAGGACGGAATATCTTAAAAATATAGGCTACAAATATACCGACATAGAAAAAGAAGGCTTTTACTTCGTTGTAGCCGAATCCAACTGCAAATATTTTAATCCTGCGAAATACGACGACGATTTAAAGATATATACAAAAATAGAATATATAAAAAATTCAAGTTTTAACTTTATTTATAAAATAGTAAGAGAAAATAAGACGGAAAATCCGCCGAAAGACGGCGGATATCCTATAACCTCGAAACTTAAACAAACTCTGCCTTCAACATATACCGAACATACCGACATTGCCTCCGGATATACGGTCTTAGTCTGCGTCGACAACGTAGATTTTAAACCTAAACGTATTCCCGAATATCTTAGAAAAGCGATTAAAGATTTTGAAAAATACTAATATTTTTGACGGGGACAGAATTGAATTATGTCCTTTTCCCGCTATTGCCGTTTCCTTCCTTATTTGCGGAATTTTGTAACGTAAATGTAACAAAAAATTAACATATTTTTAACATTTTCGTCATAATCCTGAAACATTAAAATGATTAAATAATATTATCTAAATTATTTTAGTTTTTAGTATTGATATTAAATTAATTTAATCGTTAAGTTTAAGGAGGGGCGCAGAAATGTCCGCAAAAAAATTAAAAAACGCCGTTTATTTTAATTATTTTAATCCTTTTAAAGCATTTAAAACTATTGAAACGTTTAAAAATTTTTATCTTAACGCTTCAATAAATATCGCCGCGAAAATTCAATCCGAAATTGAAAAAAATAAGGCAACTAATGTATCTTACGGCAAGGTTTTGTTATCGGTTTTTGCTTTCGGAAGTATTATCTCCGTCGCTTCAAACGCTTCCGCGATGATAAACTTAAATCAGGGTTCGCTCGGTATAGGCGCTTCAGGCATTTTAAACGAAGCTACGACGTGGATATGCTACAGGCTTGCTCCCGCTACCCTTACAATAGGTTTAGTTAAAGGGTTTTACGATATAAAACAGCACAAACCCGATGCCGCAAGAAAAGCGTTTATAACTGCGGCGGCAGGAACAGGCGTTATGCTTGCTCCGACTATAACAGGGGCAATACTCGGAATAGTCCAGAATGCGGGAGGCTCAGTAGCAGGTATGAATATTGGAGCCGGTAATGGCGCAACTACTGTAGGACAGCCTTAAAATGCTGCATAAATAAAAATAATTATAACAATACATATAAATAAAATAAAAAATGACTCAAAAAAAACAGAACAAAGCAATAAATGCGCAAGGATATACCGAATTTAAAATATACAGCGAAATATACGGAAAAATAACTAGATTCGGGCTTGAAATTTATGACTGGGCATTTTTTATTTTTTTGACTACGGCTTCTATATTAATATTTAAAAAAGCTATTATTATAGCGATATTATTGGATACCGCAACATTAATATTTATAAAAAAGTATAAGAAAAATAAACCGGATTTTTATACGAATTCGCTTTTATCTTTTATATTAGCGAAAAAAGAGCTGTACGTTTTAAATTCTGAAAAGGAGAAATAAGAATAAATTTATGCTGTTAAATTCAGTTTTAAAAAAAATAGAGCCTTCGGATTCATTAAATAAATACGTTAACCTTTTGTCGGTAAACGACGGCATAGCCGTCGGAGCGGACGGGTCGTTCACGATAGGTTTTTCGGTAAAAGGATTTGATTATTATCTCTCCGAAAATAAAACGGTAAACGACGCTGCTTACGTTAACGATCTTCTGCTCAATCTTATGGACGAAAACATTAGTCTTCAATGGATTTACAAAATAGACGACAAAAATAAAAAATTTATTTCTAACTACGAAAGCTCTTCCGTGCCGCCCGAAAATTTTAAATATATCAAAGAAAATAAGATAAAGCATCTATGGTCTAAAAATATTAAAAACGTTAATATATATCTTTTTTGCACTATTAACGGTTTAAATCTTCGCTCAAATACGGGTAAAACCGGATTAACGTCTAAATTTGCCGATTTTGCCGGCAGCCTTATTAAGATAGATTTAAAGTCTTCTATTAATTCTATCGCAAAATTAAACGCCGGCTGCGATAAAAAAGTTATAAAAAGAAAATTAAAAAACGTAGAGAATAATCTCGGCTTTATATCTTCCAATCTGGATTTAAATTTAAAAAGAATGGATAATCAGGAGCTTGTGGACTATTTTTACGAAGAATTAAACCCTTTAAGATTTACGTCCGGAGTTAAAGCGCCGAAATGGGAAAATATGCTGGATGGTTCTACTTTCAGGAGTCAGATTATATATTCGTATGCCGAAATTAAAAAAGATTTTTTTTATATAGACGGATATTATTATAAATTTATAAACATGCACAGACTTCCGTCAAAAATAGATTCATTCGGTATAACGCCCCTTTTAAACTTAAACGGGTCAGGGACGGAAGATGATTTTTTTCCTTACGATATAGCAGTATCTTTTAATATTCCGGAACAGGAAAAAACTATGGAAAAAATACAGACCGACAGGAATATAAAGGCAAGCCTGACGGAAGCCGTAAATGGCGGATATACCGATTATAAAGGAGTTAATATCACCGAACAACTGGATGAATTTTTAGAATCGGTTTCAAAACTTAAAAAGAAAGTCGTAGAGTTTTCTTTATGTGCTAGAATAAAGTCCAGAAACTTGGAAGACTTGAATATGAAGGCTGTAAAACTCCTTGAATCCTTTAAAAATTTTAACGGAATGGAGGGCATAATAGACGACATGGAGCATCATAAACTTTATCTTTCTTTTTTGCCCGGTCAGTCGCGTTTTAACAGGAGATTTAAAACGTCTATTTCGACTGCGGCAGCGCCTTTCATACCGCTTAACGAAGGGTTTAGAGGGACGGAAAGATGCGCTATTCCGTTAATAAACGACAGAGGGGAAGCGGTAAGACTCGACCTTTACGAAAACCGTCTGCCGTCGAAACACGGAATAGTTTTCGGCAAAACGAGAAGCGGAAAAGGTTTTATGCTGAACGGATTTTTAAGCAATTTTTACATATCCGGAGACGATTACCATATAGTAGGGGTTGATATAGGAGGAACTTACAAAAAATTCTGCAAAATATTTAACGGCGACTATATCGAAATCGACCTCGACGGCTCTTACTGCATAAATCCTTTCCCTCCGAAAAAATACTTCGTCAAAGAAATAAACGGAGAAGAGGCTTTCGACCCCGATATTATGGTTTTTCTGACGGGTATAATAGGACTAATGGTAGAACCGGAAAAAAAATTATCGCCCAACGACAGAACCATAATATCGAGAGCCGTGCAGGCGGCTTACGACAATATAGATGACTATGAAGATATGCCTATAATATCGGATATAAACAACATTTTATTCGATTACGGCGAAGCCAGGGATATTCAAGATAAACAAAGAGCTATGGAAATGGGTAAAAATCTGTTTCAGTGGACGGATATTTCTTCTCCTTACGGAATGCTTATAAACAGGAAGAACGGTATAAATATAGATAATAAAATAGTAATATTTGACCTGCAGAAGTTAAAAGGACACGAAGATTTGCAAAAAGTAGTGTTCGCAATTATAAAAAATATATCTTTTAAGAAAATGTACGATAAATCGGCAAAAGTTTTTTTCTTTTACGATGAATGCTGGGAATTTATGGGGGACTCTAAACTTGCGGAGCTGATAATGCATCTGTACAAAACGTCCGCAAAATGGGGTTCTATGGTATGGAGCATTACGCAGGAGCCGGGCGATTTGTTAAAGGCCGGTGCCGTAGGTAAAAGCATAATAGAAAATTCGTCGGTAAAAATATTTTGCCAGCTTGACGGAGAAGTTTCGGAAAACGACTTAAAAACGTGCGGACTAAACGAAAAAGAGATAAATATAGTAAAAAATCTTAAGGTAGTCAAAGGACATTATTCCGAATATCTTTTAAAATTCGGAAAAGATTCGTCGGTTATAAGAAATTCCCCAGACCCTTTTGAATACTGGCTTTGCTGTAAATCGTCCGAAGACGAAGAATTAGAAAGGCGGATAGAACGGCTTTATCCGAATAAAACTTTAAAGGAACGGCTTTATATTCTGGCGGAAAAATATCCTAACGGACCTTACGGTATCAATAAAAATTTGTAAAGTTTTTTATATAAGCGGAGAAAATAGAATGAAAATAAAGATAAACCTAAAAAATAAACCGCTGATAGCATCGGTTATAGCTATTTTTACAGTTTCGGCATATTTGACGGGAGTTTCTTACGGATTGCCCCTGCCGATTCCGGATATAAGCGCGATATCCGGTCAGATACAGTCCGTCGAAACTGCGGCAAACGGCGCATTTTCTGCCCTTCAAGGGCTGGCGGGGACTCTTGGTTACGCGCCGGGGGCAAGCGGGGGACCTCTTTTTAATCCCGGACCCGGACTTTCGGAAGCAATGGCAACAGTAGATAAACTGACTGCAGACGTTTCGAATATGCAGGAAGAGTATCAGAATATATTAATAAATTTCGATAAAATAAACCATTTAGTCAATTCCGTAGGAGATGCCGTAGACAGTATAAATAATTTAAACAGTCAAATTAATTCGGCTTTTAATCAAATTCCGCAGGATTTGACCGGAAGCGATACCGAAACGAACTCTTTACAAAATCTTGTATCAGGTATTAATTCCAATATCAATTACGAATCGTCGGAATACGGCAATCTCAGCGCCGTTGTTTCGGGAGAAAACGCTTATAATCCCGAAGTATTTGCATCGGGAGGTTCGGCAGACCCAGAGAGCTCTTTAAATAAATCTAATCTTGAAAACGGTTCCGCTTTGTTTTCCCGGGAGACAATTTTCAATTCGGGAGGAAATTCTGGCAATGCAAACGAAACTCTGAACTGTTCTTCCCTTGACTACGGTTATTCTTTTGATGATAACGGAAATCCCGTAGGAGGATGCACCGATTTAGCCGGCGGATTGCTAATCGATACCGCATCTTCAGGGCTTTATAATGCTGGATTATCCGCGGCAAGAGCTCACAAGACGGAGTTGGAAGGCTCTGAATTTATGAACGAAATTTCCGGGGAGGCATTAAAAAACAGCTCAAATTATTATGCGTATCAAAGTTCTATTTTAACTATTATGGCTGAAGAAAACGCATCTAGTTTAAAGAATTTAGGTTATATGGAAAGTCAGCTTAAGCAGATAGAATTAGATAAATCGGCGGAAGAAATTAAAAAAGAACATACCGGTTCGGTTATTATGCCGCAAACAAATCCGACCCCCGGTTTAAATTATTATACTAAAACTACTATGTAAATTTTATATTCAACTCATTACCCATTAACCTTAACCGATTCTTAATAATTAAAAAAAAATTAAAACAAATATTTTTAAAAAATGTTTAAAAAAATGGAAATTAAAAAACATGGAAATGAAAATATATACAGGTTTAAAGCATAATTTGCGCTATAATTTTTTTATAATCCTTGCTGCATTTTTGGCGGTAATTTTATCTATATTGTTAATTTTTTGGTCTGTTTCCTCTATTTTTAACGCAAAAAAATGTTATGCGGCCAATCCTCCCGCCTCAGCCGCTTCTTCTAAAAAGGAAGGGGCAAAATCAAACGATACGGCGGTGAGTCAATCCGCCCTTTCTATTTCAAAACTTAAAAACGGCGAAGATTTAAGCATGCTTTCTATCGATTCTATTCCTTCGGCATTGAATAACGACTCCGAACTGAGTACCTTCGTTACATATATGTTCTATTTTTTATTTGCGCTTGGAATAGTCCTTTCTTTTTTTGAAGGATACCGCGCAGAATTAACGGGAGCTGTTTTTAATTATTACGGATTATTTTTAAGAACGGCTTTGATAGCTATAGGCTTTCTTTCATGGAAGCAGACCGGGCAGTCTAATTTTGCCCAGCTTATATTGACTTTAGCCGATAAAATTCAGCTTTATCTGATAAAGCAAAACATATTGGGGATAGGTCAGTCTGTTTCGCAGATAGTTTCTTCTATTTCGGGCAGCATTCATTCGGTTTCCATACCGACCATTTCTTCAAACGGTACTGCATCAGTAGAAAGCGGCTGGAATCTCAATCCGGTTTCGTGGCTTGCCGGCGCTATGCATGCCATAACCGGAGCCGTTCTTATGGGTATAATATGGTTTTTGTTTAATATAATTTATCTTGCGGTACAACTTTTTATGGCGTTAATTCAGCTTGTATTTTTAGGGCTTTTATTTTCGATGTGTCCAATAATACTCGGTTTTGAAACTATACCTTATATGAGAGGAATATTCGGTAAATGGTTTAAAATGTTTGTAGAAATATCGTTCTGGGGGGTTATGGTTGCTCTCGAACAGCTTATTTTTTTTACTATATTAAGCAAAATGGAATCTGCAAATATGCCTTCTACGGGAAGCGGAATAGGCAATATTCTTGGATTATTTACCTTTGCGGAAGTTATAACCGTTTTTATCGTAATGATAGTAATAAACGTTTCGGTTCCTTTTTTAGTAGCAAAATTATTTGAAGGTATAAGCGGCGAAGCGCATGAAAAAATTAAAAACGTAAAATCAAAAGTCGTTTCTGCAGGAATTGCCGCCGTTTCATAATATAAAAAAATTATAAAAAATAAATATTAAAAATTATAAATATAGAAAATCAGGATAAATACTATATGTCTAATCTTTTTAATTATAAAGACGGTCATAAAAAAAGAAACGGCAGGTTGTTTTACGAAATATGGGGCGATTTGGAAGCACAGAATACGGCCCTAAAAATAATAATAGTCTTAATGTCTTTAATTACTTTGACATCTTTATTGACTGCTTTTTATACTTATAAAGCAAACAGAATTCCGGTAGTAATAAGGGTTAATTCGGCTGGAAACGCAAAGGTATTGAGAAATCTGCCCTTTAATAATAAAACGGGAATGGGTGAAATAGTATATTTTTCAAAAAGTTTCGTAAGGGAATTTACCGGATTTAATTCGATAATGATAAAAACGGAACTTTCCCGCGCATTAAATAAAATGTCGGAAACATACGGCAAAAAAACGCTCAGGGCTATAATAAGAAGCCGGTTTGTTCAAAAAATGGAGAAAGCAGATATTACTTCAAAAATAAAATTTAAAAAAATAAAGTTAATTAAGCAGACCGTCAATCACGACGAATTAAAACTTTACGTTATACGAACCGTAATATCTAATTCCGATACTTCAGCGAAGAATGCGGCGGCCTACGAAGACAAATTAATTCTTAAAAGAATCAAAAGAAGCGTTCAGTATCCATTCGGTTTAGAAGTGGTTTATTTCAGCAGTTTAAAGCTTGGAGGAGCTTAAAGGATGTTTGAAAATTTAAACGATTCTAACGTAATCAAAGAAGAAGAATTAGAGAACGGCGACAGTTATAACGATAATTACGTTAATTTTAACGAAAGTAAAAGAAAAAGTAAAAGCGGAAGCGGAAATGAAAGCGGAAACAAAAATGAAACGGTCGACGCCATATATGACGACGGAGCCGACGACGGCAAAGATATTTATAATTCAAACCCTGCAGTTCCAAAAAAATTATCTGGAAAAGATTTTTTACGCTATTTTAAATTACCGCTGATAATTTTAGCTATATTAATTACCGCCTTGCTTTTTATAAAATATATATTAAGCGGAAAACCGGAAAAAGTCGTGAAAAAAGTCGTGAAGAACAATACCGTTATAAACGATAAAAAAATGTTTTCTCCTGCGGTTTTTAATGAAAGCGGTAAAAGTAATTCCGTAGAAAAAAATCGTTTAAGTTCCAAGTCGAATAAGATAAGAAGAAAAAAATTTAACGTTAAATTTAAAAAAGAAGCAGATAATTTGAACCGCAGGATAAAATTTAATTCGGGCGTAGGTAACGGTAACGGATACGGCGGACACGACTTGAACTCTCGAAGCGGTTCGGCGGCTCAGATAACGAAAAAAACCGTAGTTTTTATAAAAGCAAGCTACGGAAAATATATTTTAAATAAAGAAAGAGGTTTAAAAACCGTCAAAGGCCAGCGAAAAAACGGCGGTTTTCCGCAGAAAACAGCTTATTCAGAAATAGCCGTCCCGCAAGGCGCAGTAATAAACGCCTACACGAAATATAAAATTTTTTCGTATAATACGTCCGTTCCGGTAATAGCCGTATCCGTTTCGGGTTATTATCGCGGCGGCAAACGGGTTTTCGAAAAAGGAGCCGAATTTTTTGGAACGGTAAGCGTAAAACATTCTTTAAACAGGCTTAACATAAATTTTAA
Organism: bacterium; assembly: GCA_021822485.1. Taxonomy (GTDB): domain Bacteria; phylum SZUA-79; class SZUA-79; order Acidulodesulfobacterales; family Acidulodesulfobacteraceae; genus Acidulodesulfobacterium_A. The sequence continues at coordinate 30,390 of JAKAQP010000004.1, read as the reverse complement.
TAAGATTATAGAGCATTCCGGAAAATCTTTGACCATAGACGCAATAGCGATGATGCCCGACGGTTCCGGCGGCGTAAAGGGCGACGTCCATAATCATTATGCAGGAAATATATTAACTTCTATAGCGCAGGGCATAGTCGGCGCGGCGTCTATTTTCGTAGGAGGAGGGTCAAGCGTTAACTCCTCTAATCCATATACTTTTCAGGATCAGGTTCGGCAAAACGTAGCGCAAAACGAACTTAACGACGCAGAAAACGGACTTAACGGTTATGCGCAGTCCAATCAAAACATTAGTATTACTTTGCCGGCGGGTACTCCTATTAAGATAATTTTTTTAAGACCTTTATATATGAACGGGATTTAACGGCTTGAACGCAAAATAAAATTATGAACGATAATAATGCATATACGATAGCAGATAAAATCAACGCCATAAAAGACGGCTTAAACGTAAATTTTCTGGAAAGAAAAAATGCCGTAGATATGATAGTTTTATCCGTTATTTCAGGAAAACATTCAATTTTAATAGGCGGCCCAGGACTCGCAAAAACGGCTGTTTTAAAAGCGCTTGCAGGCAGGATAAAAGGTTTAAAATTTTTTGATTTTCAAATGACGCCGGCAACTAAAATAGAGGAACTTCTTTCCTGTGAAGGAATAGGCGATAGCCGCAGCCGGAATAAAAATAAAATCGGCATCGACAATTGCGATATTGCTTTGATAGACGAATTTTTTAAAGGTCATCATTCCACGTTAAACTCATTGTTATCGATAATGAATGAAAGAATATTTTATAACGGAAACTCCGAACCCGTGAAAATTCCGCTAATAAGCCTTTTTGCGTCGTCTAACGAGAGGCCTGACAAGTCTTCCGATTCAAATCTTTTGCCTCTTTACGACAGATTTTTATTTAGAATGGAAATTCTGCCCGTCAGAAGCGAAGAAAATTTTAAAAAATTACTTGGAATTAAAGACGGAGATATTGAAAAATGTGAAATTTCTAAATACGGAAAAGAAGTTTTTTTGCAAAGGGAAGATATAAATATCCTAAACAAAAAGGCGGAAAACGTAGAAATTAACGATGAAATTTTAAATAAAATGTATTTAATCAGAGAAGAATTAAAAAATAAGCAGGTGATAGTTTCCGACAGAAGATGGCGGGAAACTGTCAAAATTTTAAAAACGGCGGCTGTTTTAAATAAAAGGTCTTATGTTGCGGCGGAAGACCTAAAAATGCTCGAACCTTCTTTATGGACATATTATTCTGATATAAGAGCAGTAAGAAATATCGTAGGGAGAGTTTTAAAATGAAAAACGGCGAAAAAAACGGTGCTTTTATCGTAAAATTATCGGTTTCCGGCGGAATTTTCGCAATAGAATTAGTTTATCTGTTTCTTATATCCAGATTTTTCTTCGATGAAAAAATATCTTACTATTTTGCTTATTTTAAAGGAGTAAAGCTTGCGTTTATTTTTATTCCTTTAACCACATGGTTTGCGTCTTCATACACTTTGACTAATATAATTTTCAACAAATATTTATATTTTAAACCTGACGAAGGTAAAAAAATTAAAAATAAACTAACGGTCAAAAAATCAAAAAATACAGGAGCCCTGATATGGCCGGAAAGCCCGGAACTTCAGTTGGTGATAGGAGAAATACACGAAAAAAACGGAAACAGAAAAGAAAAACCGGATTGGCTTACAATTGACGCAAAGGGTCTTTATACCGGAGTATTAGTATTTGGCTCTACGGGCACCGGAAAAACAACCGCCTGCGCATACCCTTTTTTAGACCAGTTGGCTAAATATAAAAACAAGTCGCAGGAAGAAAAGATAGGCGGGCTTATACTAGACGTTAAAGGCGATTTTTGGAAAGAGGCGGTTTATATACTAAAACGAAATGGAAGAGCAGAAGATATAGTTATAATCGAACCCGGGTCCGGTTACTACTTTAATCCCGTACATTATCCGCATCTAGATGCCAAAATTATTGCAGAAAGATTATATTCCGTTTTAGAAAATATGAATTCAAACGACGGAAGACAGGACAGTTTCTGGAAAGATAAATCTATAAATCTTTTGGCAAATTCCATAGATATAATAAGGCTTTGCATTGATTACGTCGCCTTAAGCGATATTTACGAAATATTGTCCGACGAAAATAAACTTAGCAACATTATAGATTATGCAAAAAATTTAATAAAAATAAAATCGAATAAAACCGAAACTTACGCAAACGAGCTTAAATTAGCGGTGTCTTATTTTTCTGGAGCGGATTACGCAGGTCTCGACGAAAGGACAAAAGCCATTATAAAGAGCGAATCTTTAAGGGTATGCAGCGATTTTATAAAGCCTGTTTTTAAAGATACTTTCTGCGCTCCTCAGGAAAAGCTTAATTTTCCCGGCTTTCATGAAGTCGTTAATTCCGGGAAAATAGTTATATTAAACATGCCGGAATCAAAATACGGTTTAACCGGAAAAATTATAGGCATAATGATGAAACTAGATTACTTCAGGACGGTTCTAAACAGGGTTTACAAATCGGTCATAGACGATAAAGTAAATACTAAAAGACCGGTCTTGTTCATATGCGACGAATATCAGAATTACGTGACTTCCGGCAATATAGAATCGGACGCTGAATTTTTCGCAAGATGCAGACAGTCTAAAGCGATTAATATAGTTTTAACCCAAAGTTACAGTTCTTTAAAGTTGAAACTCGGCTCCGAAGAAAAATTAAATTCTTTGATAGGAAATATAAGATCGACTATTTGGCTTGCGTTAAGCGACGATTATTCAAGGGAAAAAGCTTCTAAAATTTGCGATAAGGAATATAAGCTTAAAATTACGGAAAATATAACCGAGCAGGACGACAGGGCGGTTTTTAATCCATATATAGGAAAACTGCTGTCGGACGACAATACTATTTCTCAGGGAACCACAAAGACTTACGAAAAAATGCAGTCTTTCGATACCGACGGTTTTGCAAATTTAAGATTAAATCAGGCCGTTTACAGAGTTTATTCCGGCGGCGAAGTAAAAGGACCCGGCGTAGTATATCTTCATCCTATATATAGGCCTAAAAATAAGAGTTATTTCGATTAGTTTTGTTATTATTAAAATTTATTTAAGTTGCATAAGAATTGGCAGGGGTGAGGTAAATATCAATTATCGGGTAAAAACGGACGCGTTTTGAAATTTGAAATAATAAGGTTGGAGGTTAGATAATATAATATGGGCAATTACGGCTACGGCGGAAACGGAAGAGGAGGACATGGCGACGATTTAGATATTATAGAAATAGCTTTTCTTGTATTCAGCGGATTATTCGCTCTTTTCTATTTTACGAATTTAAATTTTAAATATTATATAAATTCGTTTTATGCGTTTATCGCCTATTCTTTTAAAGTTTATCCTGCAGTAGTAATATTGTATGCTTTAAACATGTTTCTTTTTTTAGCAGGACTTCACGGTTTATACATTAGAATTTTTGAAATAAGGGTCAGCGGTTCAAAGCTAAAAATGTTTAATAAATTAGAAAAATATAACGGCGGCAATAACGATGAAAATGGCATGAAACCGTAAAAAGGAGGAAATATTTTGAAATTAAATTCAAACCAGAATTTGAAAGAAAATTATAAGTATAAATTAAAGTTTAAGTTTAAATATAATACTATAACTGATTGTATTAACGGCATTAAATTATATAGAATATTGCCTTTTTTCTTAATTTTATTTCTGGCATATTATATAAATTTTACCGCCAAGCTTTCATTCGCCGTAAGTTATTCGCCTTTAAAAAAATATACGATGAGGAAAAAACTTTGGGTACATAAACTGCGAATAAAATCCGGCATAATATATAAATTGAACACGTCGCCAGGATATGTTTCCGTTATAACTCTTCCCGTTATACCTTTGGACGTTGCGCTGGGCAACACGGGAGCTTTTTTCGAACAGATAGTAGGCAGGCAGATATTCATAAAACCTATTACATACGATTATAAAGAAACCAGCAACCTTGAAATATACACTAAATACGGCCTTATCAACGTGCTTTTGAGGATACGCAACGCTAAATCTGTTACCTATAATTTAAACATTGCAAATACTATAAAAAACGTTTTCGTCAAAAATTACGTTAAAAACAAAATTGACGCTTTAAAAACGGCTTTGTCCAAAAAATATGAAACTCGTGAATTATCTTTAAGCAAAAAAGCCGAAGAATTAAAAAAAGAAAAACGAAGCGTTATGAATCTTATCCTTATGATTAACAGAAAAATAATCAACAAGTCTTTTACCGAAGACGGTATTACGCTGACTGCGCTTGCCGTAAGCAGGATAAAAAATTTTTATTACCTGCAGTATCAGCTGACTAATAATTCAAACAGAAAATTTTTCGTAAGAAACGTCTATCTTTATAAAGAATACGGCGGCAATTTTTTCAACGGATACACGCCCGATAAATTAGAAGAAATTTCGGCTATAAATAAAACGCCTCATAACAAATATTATATGCCTTATAAAATAATAAAAAACGTAATAATTTTTAAAAAAGGCGGCGAAAGCGGTTCGAGCGGCGGCGGATATTCGGCGCAATCGTCGGGATATACGAATATGAGGCTTTCTTTTCATATTTTATACGGTAAAAGATTAATAAAATTAAAAATTAACGGTATTAACCCATAATCGATATTAAATCTCTATTTTAATTTATATTTCGATAGCTAAAATCATAAATAAAAATCTTAAATAAAAAAATGAAAATCAAGAATAAGTATATAGGTATAAAAATAATAAAAAAAATTATTAAATATAATAATATAAAGATATATATTTTATGTTTTACATTAATTTTATCGATGCAATTTTTTCTTTCTGGTTGCGCTTCAAATTCTTTATTTAGAAATAGTTCTGCATCGACTTATAATAATTATAATAACGGATATAATAATGGAGAAAGCGGCAGCAACGGAAGCGGCGCTTTTTTAGAAAAAAATGAAAACCTTAAAAAAGCGCTGGAAAATAGCGTATTATACTATTCTTTAAAATTAAACAAAGTTTCGGGAAGAAAAATTAAGAATTTAGAGCGTTTGGAAAAATACTGGCATAAGGGCAAAATTAAGCAAACAGGCTTAAACAATGGTTATATTGTGCCTTCCTTTATGAAGGCGGAATAAGATTTATAAAACTGCCCGTTAAATTATGAATATAATTTGCCTAAAATAATTTTAATTTTCATACTTTGGTATCTATCGATAATGTTATCAATTTTTTTATTAAATACAAGATTAATTAAAAAGTTTTCGGCTCCGTTTTTTATTTTATCCGTTTTACTGCTTTGCATCTTTTTAGCAAATTTTATAACCTGTTTAAGTCCTGTATATGCCGAGGGTTTAAATCAAAAAAGATTGGCCGAAACCATAGTTTACGCTTCAAAAAAATACGGCATACCGCTTCCTTTTTTTATTGCGGTTATGAAAGCCGAAAGCGGCTTTAACGTTATGGCTTTAAGTCCTAAAGGCGCCGTCGGACTTATGCAGGTAATGCCTAAAACAGGAGAAGAAATGGATATTAACGTCGACAATCCGGAATCTAACATTATAGCGGGAGCAAAATATCTGCATTTATGCCTTAAACGTTTCGGTTTAAGGCCGGTCCCCGCTTTAGCCTGTTATAACGCGGGCCCAGATTCTGTCCGCACGGTATATATCAAAAACCGCCGCAAATTTATAATTCCGCCGTACCGGCAGACTGAGATTTATATTATGCGGGTATATAAGTATTACAATTATTACAGAAAATTGCTTAAATAAATATGTTATAATATATAAAATTTAATAATTTATATTTAGGAATATTATCTTGCAATGACTTTATGGAATAACGAAACTGAAATTTATTTTTTTAAAGAGGCGTTAAAAAGTTTTGCTTCTCCGGAAAAACTTTTTTATAATTTAAACAACGAATATTATGCTTATATTCCTAAAGGTATGCGTGCAGAAGGGCAGACCTTGCAGAGCAGAAATTCGCTTATAGGCGAATTTACGGAAAAATGGTGTAAAACTTTATTTAAACCAGTTGCCGAAGAATTAGGATTATATGCCGTAAACGGCGTCATATGCGAAGAATTGGGGTTGACGCAAAGATCAAGAGCAGATCTTGCGTTTTGTACAACTGAAAATGATAACCAAAGTGCAGAAAATATAAAATTAATTTTTGAAGTTAAAATGAGCATAATTTCTAATTACAAATTTCATAGACCTGATGAAATAGAGTTTTTAGGAGATTATAAGCGTCATAAAGGCAATCCGTCTATCCTTCGTTCCGACTCTATGTTAAAAGCAACAGGTAAATCCATAAATATCAGAGTTTCCGGCAATGCTTCGACAAGAATTCCGATAATAATATTAGGTAACAGTCCTATTACTGATAGTTATATTAAAAAAGTTGATTTTCTTAAAACATCAGGAGTAATTCAGGGTTTTTGGTCGCTCAATCCTAAACCTACGGAAGAAGAATTTATTAAAACAACTCCGAAAGGAGACTTTAAAACTATCGAAAGACCGGAAATGCTTTTAGGATTAATAAGACATCTGATAGAAAGCGATATGAACTATTTTTCTTCTATGATTTCTAAACGTAATCTTGGCGAATTGATTGCTGAAGCGGATAGAGAATCTACCAATATTGCGAAAGCGGAAAAATTTTTAAATTTAATAAATAATACATAATTAAAAAAAGAAAAATCATGAAAACCATAAACGAATCCATTGACATAAAAGAGTTAAACGAAGAGCAAAAAAAGCAGATTGTGGATACGAAATCATTTCGACAATCGTCTGCAGTAAAACTAAAAAAAGGTACCGAATCAAGCGCATTTGGAACAAACGGAAGAATAAACCACGACAGTTCCCGTTTTTATAATTCCAAACTATATTCAACGCTTAAAACTAAAGAAATAGAAGACAAAGCCGAAAGAAAACTGCCCGAAGAATTGGTTAACAAATTTATATTAGGTTCTGCGGAAAATATGCAAGAGTTGCCTGATAATTCTATACATTTAATGATAACTTCTCCTCCGTACAATGTTTCAAAAGAATACGATAACGATCTTTCGCTGCAAGAGTATTTAAGCCTGTTGGAAAATTCGTTTAGAGAAACTTATAGAGTTTTAATCAACGGCGGCAGAGCTTGCATAAATCTAGCTAATCTCGGCCGTAAACCCTACATACCGCTTTCAGATTATATTTCTACGATGATGATTAATATAGGTTTCAATATGAGGGGCGAAATTATATGGAATAAGTCTTCAAGCGCAAGTCCATCGACGGCTTGGGGAAGTTGGATGAGTTCCGCAAATCCTATTTTAAGGGATATACACGAATATATTTTAGTTTTTTCAAAAGGCGATTATAGCAGAATCGGCAAGGGCAAGCAAAACACTATTACTAAAGAGCAGTTTATGGAGTGGACTAAATCTATATGGACGATGAAAGCCGAGAGCGCAAGAAGAATAGGGCATCCTGCGCCATTTCCGGAAGAGCTGCCGTTTCGTTTAATTCAACTCTATTCTTTTAAAGACGACATTATTCTCGACCCTTTTATGGGAAGCGGAACTGTTGCGGCGGCGGCATTAAAATCCGGAAGGAAGTTTGTAGGCTATGATATTAAACAAGAGTACATCGACCTTGCAGAAAAAAGGATTTCGTTACTTTTAAATAAGCAAAATGTATTATTTGCTACCTAATATTTTATTGATTTGACAAATTATACTTAATTTTATTAAAATTAAGTAAATTAATTAAATTAATTAAAAATTTAAAAAAACAAGGAGCATCATAAAATGACTGAGAATAAAACGATTAAAAACGGCGTATCTATTTTTAAGACCTCATTTTTATTTATTTTAGTGTTGTCGGCGATTGTATTTCTTAATTTTAATCCGACGTCGGCCAGAAAGTCGTTTGCCGACGGAAACGGCAATACTGTGTGCAATGGAGTCTATGCTACAAATCCTATAATTTATGCGCTTTATTTAAAGGCGAAAGGACAGGCTATAAGTAAAAACGACGTGGTTACCTATATAAAAATAGTTAATCCGGCAAAATATAAGCATGACAGGAATAATGTTTTTTTATGGAATAAGCTATATTCTGAAGATAAGGCAAGGCTGAATAAACTTATGAGCTACGTCGATTCAGTCAAATATTTTAAAAATTACGTAAAAGCGTCGCTTAGCGGTTATATAATGAATAAAGGCGGTTTCTATTTAACGTACCGCAATCAAAATAAAGTCATAATGAACGACATGAGAACCGACAGAAATATTGATTTCGTAAAGATAGAACACGGAAATATTTATTATTTTTCAAAAAATTTAACGATAGTTTACAAAAATGCAGGCAAATTTAATTTTTTAAAAATTCCGGCTAAAAAAGCTGAAAAGTTTATAAATAAAAGGACTGGAACATTCGGACATATTAAAAAATCCGTTTTTCTATCCTATAATTTTATTCCTTTAACGGCAAAACACGACGTTTTAACGGTAAAAGTTTTTTGCGTTAAAGTTTATAACAATAAAAGCAAAAGTTTTTTGGTTGGAATTATAAAATAATAATGGTATAATTTATAATATATCGATAGTTTATATGTTTTAGGTCGGTATGCAATGAAATCAGGGGTGCCGTATTATTGTAACTATGGCTGAGAGCGTAGCCGTTAAAGCACGCAACCCTTTGAACCTGATACGGATAATGCCGTCGTAGGGAAGATAGACTTTCTGCTTACTATTTCTTTTCTGCAGTTTTTCTTTCCAAAAGCTTTATCTTCAGGCATAATGTATTATTTAAGTAATAAATTGAAGATATATTAAAATGCTTAATTTGTCGAATAATAAAACACATAAAATCGTACCGGACGATATTTTGCAGAAAGCTTTGTCCGGCGAAAGACTTGATGGCGATGATTTGCTTATACTGCTTGAAGAACAGAAAGAGAAAGCTGGTAAGAAAATTATTTTTACGGCCGATACGCTAAATAAAAAAATTAATTCGGATAAAGTTTCTTACGTCGTTAACAGAAATATTAATTTTACGAATATTTGCGGTTTAAATTGCAAATTTTGTGGATACAAAAGAACAAAAAATTCTAAAGACGCTTTTTTACTGGATTACGATAAGATAATCGAGAAAATTTCGGATGGCATAGAAAGCATCGGCATTGACGAAATATGCGTAACCGGCGGAATAAATCCGGAATTGAAAGCTAATCCCGATTATTACTTTAATTTAGTTAAAATTGTAAGAAATAATTTTCCGAAACTCCATATACATGCGTTTTCGCCTCAGGAAATTTATGAACTTTCCGAAACAACCGGCATGACATATGCGCAGGTTATCGAAAAATTAGTTGATTGCGGCGTTAATTCTATGCCTGGAACTGCGGCAGAAATTTTAGCCGAAGAAACCAGAAAAAAAATATGCCCGCAAAAGATAAATACGACGAAGTGGATTGAAATAATAAAAACGGCACATATGCTCGGCGTTAAAACGTCGGCTACGGTGCTTTTCGGACATTTAGAATCAAGCGGGGATTTGGCTTATCATTTAAGTATTATAAGGCAGATTCAGGATGAAACGGGAGGATTTACTGAATTTATCGCCCTGCCGTTTATTTCGGCAAAAACGTCGTTAAGAAAGTCAATCGAAAGGAATGAATTAATAGGCGAAAATAAAGTATTTAAATTTTATGCAATTTTAAGGCTCTTCTTAGACAACTTTAAAAATATTCAAACCAGCTGGCCGAAAATAGGCGTGCCTGCGGCTTTAAAATCTCTTGATTGCGGCATTAACGATTTCGGCGGAACTTTAATGGAAGAAAATATAACTAAAAGCGCCGGAGGTAAATTCGGCGAATTTTTAGAGGAAAAAGAAATAATAAATTTAATAAAACATGCTGGTAAAATTCCGGTCAGAAGAGACACCGTATATAATTATATTTACGAAAAAATATATAATAAAATTTTATGAAAATAGAATTAAACGGAAACGAATACAGCGTCGAACAAAACGGCATTACGATTCAAAAACTAATCGACGAACTCAAACTGGATATAAAAAGCACCGCCGTTGCAGTAAATAAAACTATAATTTCCAAAAGTTCTTACGCAGAATTCATGTTAAAAGAGAACGATAAAATAGACATGGTAACTATAGCTCCCGGCGGATAAAAAAAAATAAAAAAAAGGTGTCAAAAAAAAGGTGTCAGATTTATTTATTTTAATTTAAATAAAATAGGAGGTTATATAAAACGATGAAAAAAAAAGACGATATTTTAAAAATAGGAAAATACGAGTTTAACTCGAGACTTCTAATAGGAACCGGAAAATATCCAGACTTTCAAACAATGAAAGTGGCGGCGGATATTTCCGGAGCAGAAATAATAACCGTCGCCGTAAGAAGAATCGATTTTAACGCCAAAGAAAATTTATTGTCTTATATTGACCTAGATAAGTATATTCTTCTGCCGAATACCGCAGGATGTTACACGGCGGAAGACGCGGTAAACACTTTAATGCTTGCGAGAGAATTAGACGTTTTTAGAACAGACCTAGTAAAATTGGAAGTGATAGGCGATCAAAAAACCCTCTATCCCGATAACGAAGAACTGTTAAAGGCGGCAAAAATTTTAGTTAAAGAAGGATTTACGGTTATGCCTTATATGATGGACGATCCGGTACTTGCAAAAAAACTTGAAGACATTGGATGTCCGGTAGTTATGCCGCTTGCTTCTCCTATAGGTTCCGGTTTAGGCATAAGAAATCCGTATAACATAAAAATAATTAAAGAAACCGTCTCCGTTCCCGTAATAGTCGACGCGGGGGTAGGAACGGCATCCGATGCGTGTAAAACCATGGAACTCGGCGTAGACGGCATTCTTATTAATACTGCAATAGCAGGAGCCGCAGATCCCGTTAATATGGCAGACGCTATGAAAAAAGCGGTAGAAGCAGGCAGACAAGCGTACCTGTCGGGACGAATCCCTATGAAACTTTATGCTCAGGCTTCAACCCAAATGGAGGGAATAGTATTTTGACAAAAGAAAAAAAAATAAACAAGACTTCCAAGTATTCCGCGATTCCTAAATCTGCTAATAATAATCCGTCAAAATCAAAGTCTGTAAAGTCTGTAAAATCGGCGTTGCCTGCGTCAGGCGCAGGAAGCGCAATAATAAGGTTAAATAAATTCATAGCAACTCATACCGGCGTTTCAAGGAGAAATGCAGACGAAATCATCGAAGAAGGCAGAGTCGCAATAAATGGAAAAAAAATAAATAAACTTGCGGTTTCGGTTAAACCCGGCGACGAGGTCTCCGTCGACGGTAAAAAAATTAAATTCAAAGAAGAACCTAAAATTTATATCATGCTTAACAAACCCCAAGGATATATTACCGCAGTAAAATCCGAAGAAGGCTTTAAAACGGTCATGGAATTGGTGAAAAAAGAAACCTTGAAATACAAGCATATATTTCCTGCAGGCAGGCTCGATTTTATGAGCGAGGGCATGCTGATACTTACCAACGACGGCGATTTTTCTTATAAATTGACGCATCCAAAATTCGATGTATTAAAAACTTATATAGTAGAGGTTAAAGGAGAACTCACCTCAGACCTTTTCAACAGGATAAAAAAAGGCATAAGACTCGAAGAAACCGGTCTATTAAAGCCGGACGACGTAAGAATTGTTAGAAAAAATCCTAATAAGTTTATACTGTCGGTCGATTTAACTCACGGAAAAAACCGTGAAATAAGACGTCTTATGGAGTTTTTTAATCTTAAGATTTTAATGCTTAAAAGAGTAAGAATAGGCGGGCTATATATCGGCGACCTGCCTTCGGGCGAATACCGCATATTAAACAAAAAAACCGCTGAATTAGCTATTTCTAACGCAGACTCGGATTAATATGTTAATATGAGGCAGCGCAAATAAATAAATATTTTTCTGCTTCGGTTTGCCGTCAAGCGAAAAAGGTGTCAGATTAATTTTCCGCAAGTAGTTTATTTATAAATTGACTATTACGTATGCGGAAAATAATATCTGACACCTTTTTCATGACACCTTTTTCGCTTGCGGAAAATTCACCTTTTTCGATTTATCGACTTAACCAGCAAACGCAGTCGGGAGTAAAGAAATAAATAAATCTGTCCCCTTTAAAAATTAGTTCATGCTTGCTATTTTTGAACGGTACGTTTCGAGACTGCCGGAAACTGGGGTTATGTATATATCGCCGAATAATTGAAACTGGTCGATAGTTATAAGTAGCAGTCTTGCCATTTCTAATACCGCAAGAAAATATGTAAAAAATTCATCTTTGGTGCGGCTGTTTTTTACGATTATTCCAAAAGTTATATTGCCCTTATTAGCAATAGCATTATTGTTATTTCCTGCGGCGTTAAAATTTTCGAAATAATAAATATTATCGTTAAATTTCTCCATTATTTCTATGATTTTTTCTTTTACGGAAAAATTTTCTTTAGCTATTTCGTATACGCTAATTCTGCTTTGGGCTTCTTTAATTTTATCGTAAAAATATTTAGAAAGTATGAAGATATTTGCTTCAAAAACGACTCCGTTATTTTTATTCTGATTTTGTATGATGAGAGCGCCGTTTTCGTCTTCAGCTTCATCGCTTTGAATAATTTTAACTCCGAATACGTCGCGGCCGAGTATAGGGCGGTTATTTAAAAATTCGGCAACTTCCTTTACTTTCTTGTATTCTAAGAGCATATCCGTCAATTCGGCTCTCGGATCTTCTATATCGCCGTCATTGTCTTCGCCGTTTTCGGTATTGCGTTTAGGCAGAAGCATTACCGATTTAATATATATAAGCTGTGCCGCCATTACTATAAAATCGCCGCCTGAATCTAAATTTAAGGCGCTGCCGCCGTTAATACCGTCCCCGGCCTCTCCTTCTTCTTCAGTCAAAATTCCGCTTTTTTCGCTGATGCCTATGACTTCCAAATATTGGTTCGTTATTTCGACAATCGGAATGTCGTATATATTGATTTTATTTTTTTTAATTAAAGTTAAAAGCAGATCTAAGGGTCCGTTATAAGCTTCGAGGTTTACTTTGGGATAAAAGGAATTTGAATTTAAAGAAATAGTTACGGTATCTTGTCGTGTAATCGACTGCATGATTATAAACTATTATAATATTATATATAATTAATCATTTAGAGTGCTAATTGCGGAAGGTATTAAAATACGGTAAATTCATTAAAAATAAAGATTTTTTAAACTATATGTTTTACTATAAATTTAAAAGAAGCCGCTAAAAAATTGCCCGGATCGATTAAAAGCAGTATTAAAATTAAAAATATGCCGAAAGGTTCTAATTTGCTTAAATAACCAGAAAAAGGCTCTGGTAAAAGACTAACTGCTATCCTGCCGCCGTCCAAAGGAGGAATAGGTATTAAATTGAAAGTTCCAAGTATTACGTTTATTATGATACCAATAAAAAGCATAAAAGTTACGGGATAAACGAAAAATTTAAAAAAAGGCGTGCCGTGAACCGACTGGAAGTGAAGATGATTTATGAAGTATACAAGATGTCCATGTATAGTCGGAAATTCAAAAAGTATAATCTTTAAAAAAACAAAACATATAAAAGCCAGAATAAAATTAGTGACCGGTCCTGCCGCCGCAACGAATCCAGTATCTCTTTTCGGATTTTTTAGCCCGTTAAAATTTACGGGAACAGGCTTTGCATAGCCGAATAAAAACGGAGAACCTACCAAAATTAATAATAAAGGGAGAAGTATAGTTCCAAACGGGTCGATATGCTTAATAGGGTTAAGCGTCAGCCTGCCGGCATTTTTTGCGGTATCGTCGCCGAAAATATGGGCTACGTAGCCGTGTGAAACCTCGTGAAGTATTATGGCGAATAAAACCGGAATTATCGCAATTACTATTAGCTGAATCGTATTATTCATATTAAACTATTATACGATTATTTTTCCTTATAAATCAACATAATTTTATTAGTTTATTAGTAATGTTTATTATTTTATTTTAATTTTCCCGTTAATTTTTTGTCCGTAATATTATATAATGATAATATATTACATAAACATGAAAACAAACCATAAACTTTACAGCAAACTGAACGGCGACGTTCTGCCTTTCGTCCAGAAACCGGTTAGATATCTAGGTTTGGAAACAGGAACTACCATAAAAGATATCAAAAATATTCCTTTAAAATTTGCTCTGGCTTTCCCAGATTTTTATGAACTCGGCATGAGCCATATAGGAATGGGAATAATATACGATATTTTAAATTCCGTAGATTATATTGCCTGCGAAAGGGTTTATCTGCCTTATCCGGATATGAACGCAAAACTTAAAGAGCATAATATTCCTTTATTTTCTTTAGAATCTTTCGAAGAAATTAAAAATTTCGACATAGCAGGTTTTTCGCTTCAGTATGAACTATCCTATACGAATATATTATTAATGCTTGAGCTTTCGGGTATTCCCTTATTTTCTAAAGACCGGAACGGAACGGACTCTCCTTTCATAGGAGCGGGCGGACCTTGCGCTTTTAACCCTCTGCCGTTAAACGACTTTATGGATTTTTTCATAATAGGAGACGGCGAAATTACTACCGTTCTGGTATGCGATGCGATATTGGAAGCAAAAAACGACCTAAAATCAGGCGTTGTCGATATATCGGATTACAGAAATTACGTTAAAAGAAAACTTGCCGAAATACGCGGCGTTTATGTGCCTGGAATTTCAAAAAGCGTAAAAAAATCATTACATAACGATATAGATTTAAATTATAACTTTGATTTTAAAACCAACAAGTATGTTTATATTAACAAGCATATCGTACCGCTTATAGAAACCGTCCACAACAGGCTTACCGTCGAGATAGCAAGGGGCTGTTCTTCCGGATGCAGGTTCTGCCAGGCCGGTTATATTTACAGGCCGGTAAGGGAAAGGAAAAAAGATACCGTAGTAAATGCCGTAAAACACGGGTTGCATACGACCGGTTTAGAGGAAATATCGCTGTCTTCGCTTTCTACCGGAGACTATTCCGAAATAGAACCGCTTCTTTCCGAGTTAGCGGAATTAACTACCGAAGAGAAAATATCGATGTCGTTTCCGTCTATGAGAATAGGTTCATTAAGCGAAGATATACTTAAAAAAACCGCCGCAATCAAAAAAACAAATTTTACGCTGGCTCCGGAAGCCGGAACTCAAAGGCTTAGAAATATTATAAATAAAAATATATCTGAATCAGACCTGCTTCAAGAAGCCGCAGGGCTTTCCCAAAAAGGATATAAGTCTTTAAAACTTTATTTTATGATAGGTCTTCCTTTTGAAAGAATAGCCGACTTGGACGGAATAGCTAGCCTAATAATAAAAATAAAAAAAGCGGCAAGAGGACTTAACGTTACCGTTAACGTAAATAACTTCGTTCCAAAACCGCATACTCCTTTTCAGTGGTTTCCGATGGAAAAAGAAGAAACGCTTAACTTTAAAATAAATTATTTAAAAAAGATATTAAAACCGCTGAACGTAAATTTTAAATATCAGGACCCCCGGGTGAGTTTTGTAGAAGCGCTGATATCGAGAGGGAATGAATTTTCGTCTAAAATTATATATAAGGCGTACAAATCTGGAGCCGTTTACGACAGTGAGTCGAGGCTTTTCAACTATAATGCATGGATAAAGGCGATAGAAACCGAAAACCGGAATCAAAACGAAAACAAGTTTAGCTATGAAAACGATTATCAATCTTATCAGGGTTATTTTAAATATCTATATGAAGAAAAAAATATAAACGACCCGCTGCCGTGGGATTTTATCGATATTCTGGTCGATAAAAAATTTTTGAAAGAAGAATATAAAAAATCTTGCATGCAAAATGCAAAATCTATTTATTATTTTAATTCCGAAATAGACGGAGAATACCTTTCTACCCAAAACTGCAGAAAAATATGCTGCTTATGCGGAGTATGCGATTTTAAAACCGTAAGTCCGATTTATTCATCAAAAGCCGCAAATGTAAAAATGCATAAAAATAATATTAAAAATAATGAAAATGAAAAAGTAGAACTCTATAATTTTAACGGCAATAATGATATTAAAGTTAAAACCGTTCCGTTTTCAGAAATAACTTTTACATATTCAAAAAGAGGAATAGCAAAATATCTCGGACATTTGGAAACCGTTAAAATACTGCTTAAAGCTTTCAGGATAATAAAAATTCCGCTGTTATATAAAGAATCCGAATATACTTTGAGACCGAAACTAAGTTTTTCCAACCCGATACCTTTTATGTCGGAAAGCGACGGGCTGTACATTAAGGGGAGAATTCCAAAAATTCATGCCGCATCTATGAATTTGACCGATTTAAAAGATAAAATAAACGGTTTGCTGCCTGAAGGATTAAAAATTATAAATATAAATTTATAAAAAAAATTTATTGACAAATTTAAAAATAGTTATATTATATATTAAGATAATAAGCCAATGAAAGACTGAAACAAATGTTATATCGTATTTATAAATATACCATACTGCATATTGATAGATGCAGTATAAAACATACGTCATATAATTTTAATCCTTTTTTTGAATTAATTTAACAGGTGATGGTAATATGATTATAAATTTAATTTAATTTTTAATTAATTAGGGAGGGTAAGAAATTGAAAGTATTGAAAGGAAAAAAAGGATTAACCGTTTTATTTACCGCATTATTTTTAGTATTGGTAAGCTTCAGTCTTTACGGTTGCGCAAAAAAACCGGCTGCACCGGCTAAACCGGCTAAAAAAGTCAAGAAAGCCGCTAAAAAAGTATCAAAAACTTCTAAAGTTAAGGTTAAAATTAAAGCAAAAACCGTATCTGCTTTAAAACCGGCTGCAGCAAATTTAAAAACCGCCGCATTGAAAATTATTAACGCTCAGGGTTGTGAAGGATGTCACGTAATTAACGGAAAAGGCGGAACTATAGGTCCAAATCTCGACAAAGAAGGAACAAAAGGCCATTCTATACATTGGCTTGAAGTTCAGATCAATACTCCTAAAGTTCACGATAAGACCACTATGATGCCAAATCATAACCTAAATCCGACTCAGTTAAAAACCGTTGCGGAATATCTTGAATCTTTAAAATAAGTTTTTACAATCGTATCATCGCGCAAAATTAATTAACATAAATAACAATAAAAGGCATCTATGAATAAATTGAATAAATTTAAATTCATAGATGCCTTTTTACATGATTCTTCATATTAATCTTAACAATATATATACAAAAATTAGAAAAATTTATTATGAAAACAAATAACAAAAATAAAACCGTATTAATAATATTATTAATAGTCGCAGTCGTTTTAGCCGCAGGAACGCTGCTGTATAAAAATTTTAACGCAAAACCTAACGCCTCTACATCTGCCTCAAAATCAAAAATTTCTAAAATTAAACTTAATAGATATCAAAAATTTAAAAAATTTTGGCATAAAATGTACGCCCATCTTCGCACCGAAAAAGTCATTTATTCTTTAAGGCCGCTTTATAACGATAAAATTAATAAAATAGAAACATACAGCCTAACCCTTACTTCTTACGACGGGCTTCAGCTGAAGGGCTACTTCGCAATTCCGTACGGGGTCAAAGGAAAAAAATATCCGGGGGTTCTGCTGCTTCACGGTTACGGCTCTTACGGAACGCCGGGCTGGGCGCATTTTTTTGCAAGGAGGGGATATGCCGCTCTTTCCATAGATTTAAGGGGTCACGGCAGAAGCGCTACGGTTTATCATCCCGGTTTTCCGGGTCTTATGACTAACGGAATTCTTCACGTAAAAAGTTTTTCTATGGTTAAAATAGTAATGGATTCTCTTGCATCCTTAAGATTCCTTGAACACTATAAAGATATAAACAATAAATATATTTTCGTTACCGGCGGAAGTATGGG
The DNA here is from genome assembly GCA_021822485.1 of bacterium. Classification (GTDB taxonomy): domain Bacteria; phylum SZUA-79; class SZUA-79; order Acidulodesulfobacterales; family Acidulodesulfobacteraceae; genus Acidulodesulfobacterium_A. Next base: position 12,404 of record JAKAQP010000004.1, on the reverse strand, counting down.
CGGAGGGCTGTCTTTAATCGACGCCGCTATCGATCCTCACGTTACCGCGGCGGCGGGAGACGTTCCGTTTTTAAGCGATATTCCGGTGCAGATGCCGCTCGCAAAAATGGGTCCTTATATGGAAGTTAAGGCTTTTTTAAAGAAACATCCCGGCGACAAATCTAAAGTTATGCGCTCTTTATATTACGTGGATACTAAACACTTTGCAAAATGGATAAAAGTTCCGGTAATGATAGGCATAGGACTTAAAGACGAGGACTGTCCGCCTAAAGGCACTTTGGTAGTTTATAAAATGATTAAATCGAAGAAAAAGCTTTTTGTCGCAAAAAACAGCGGTCACGTCGTGCTTCCGGGCTGGAATATGGAAGTTTTTAAATTTTTTGCTCCTTATCTGCCGAAATACGATAAAAACGCCGTTAAAAAAAATATAAAAAGCAATAAAAACGGAAGGAAATTTTTATAATAATATCAATCTTAATACGGTGACAGAATTCAATTATGCTGCCGTATTTATTATATAAAAAAATTTTAAAGGGAATTTTATGAAACGAGATAAAAGCTTAGACGCCGTAAAACATGCCGAATCGCTTATGCCCGGAGGCGTTAACAGTCCGGTCAGGGCATTTAAATCCGTCGGGTTATCGCCGATAGTCGTAAAAAGGGCTAAAGACGATAAAATTTACGATATAGATGGAAACGAATATATTGATTACGTAATGTCTTACGGCCCGATGCTCCTTGGACACGCAGACGAAAGAGTAGTCAAGTCCGTCTGGTCCGCCGCGTCGGAAGGTTTCAGCTTCGGCGCCACGACGGAAGCCGAAATAGAGCTTGCAGGTTTAATCAATAAACATTTTCCTTCCATAGAGTCCGTCAGGCTCGTAAGTTCCGGAACGGAAGCCGTGATGAGCGCGCTTAGGCTTGCAAGAGGTTTTACCGGAAGAAGCAAAATTATAAAATTTGAAGGATGCTATCACGGACATTCAGATTCTATGCTTGTTAAAGCAGGCTCCGGAGCGCTGACTACGTCCGTTCCTTCAAGCGCCGGCATAACGGAAAGCCTTTCAAAGGATACTTTAGTCGCCGTTTACAACGATATATCATCGGTTAAAGAACTTTTTTCCGCGAACAAAAAAGAGACAGCGGCTGTTATAATAGAACCGGTTGCGGCAAATATGGGAGTCGTTTTGCCGAAGGAAGGTTTTTTAAACGAATTAATCAATTTAGCTCATGACAACGGTTCTCTCGTAATTTTCGACGAAGTTATAACGGGTTTCAGGCTTTCTAACGGTGGAGCGCAGGGATTATTCGGTTTAAAACCGGATATTACTTGTCTCGGTAAAATAATAGGAGGAGGACTTCCCATAGGAGCTTTTGGCGGCAGAAAAGACATAATGGAATTTCTTTCTCCGCTCGGACCTGTTTATCAAGCCGGTACGTTATCGGGTAATCCGGTATGCGTATCCGCCGGCATTGCGACTTTAAAAGCTATAGAAAGCGACGACGCCGTATCTAAGGCTGATTCTTCCGCCAATTATTTAATAGACGGTTTAAAAAACGAACTTAAAAATTTTAGCGATAAAATAACCGTTAATTCTATTTCTTCGATACTGACTATATTTTTTAAGGGTGGAGGGGTTCTTAATTTTAACGACGTTATGAAATCCGATACAAACAGATTTAAAGATTTTTTTGCTTCGGCATTAAACGGAGGATTATTTATTGCTCCGTCCCAGTATGAAGCAATGTTTGTAAGTTCCAAACATACTAAATCCGACTTAGACAAAACCGTTGCTATTATTTCGGAAGCGATAAAAAAATATTTTAGCAATTATAAAAATTTATAAAATTGCGGATAATTTTGTCCGCTTCTACTTCAATTAAAACAGGAAAAAAGCAATGAAAATAAACCACAGTACAATTGTTGCATTTTTACTTTTGCTTTTAATATTTATAATGCCTTCTTTAAGCTGCGGCAAAACCCTCAACCCAAAAGCAGAAAATAAGCTGGGCAATGGTTATCATTCCGGTCTTGGCGGTGTAAAGCATAGCTATCATAATGCGTTCTACTGGTACAGAATAGCCGCAGCTCAGGGAAACGCAGCTGCAGAAAGCAATTTAGCTTATGCTTATGAACACGGTCTAGGGGTAAAACAAAATTATTCCAAGTCAGTTTACTGGCTTAAAAAATCTGCCGCGCAGGGATATGCCAAGGCTGAAGATCATTTAGCTTATGCCTATTATGCAGGCCACGGCGTTCCTAAAAACTATTTCAAAGCCTTCTATTTGCTTAAAAAAGCCATCGCTAAGGGATATATCGCAGCCAAATATCATTTGGGCATGGTCGAAAATAAGTTGGGCTATGCTTACGAACAAGGTCAAGGCATGCCGAAAAACTATTCTAAGGCAGTTTACTGGTGGAAAAAAGCGACCGCTCATGGAAATATCGCAGCGCAAGATAATATTGGATATATGTATTATGACGGCGAAGTAATTCCAAAAAAATGGATAGAAGCAAACTATTGGTATAAATTTGCCTCGAAACAAGGAAATAAAACTGTCAAAACAGAATTAAATAAAGCCTATCGTTACAATTATATGCAAGAAGACTTTAAAAAAGCAGTTTACTGGTGGAATAAGACCGCAGAGCAAGGAGATGTAATTGGGCAGGTAGCCTTAGGCTATTGCTATTACAAAGGGTACGGGGTTGCTAAAAATTATACTGAGGCCCTTGAATTGTCTTTTATAGCGAGACATTACGGCTTTGTCTATAAAAATAAATTTTTAAACGATATTAAGCATCGCCTGACCGCAAGCCAGATTGCCGAAGCCAGACTGGGAGCTCAAGAGTGGGTGCGAAAATTTAAATTATTCTACCGCCGTTTACTTAATTTAACACAAAAAAAATGAAATTTGAATAAATATTATTCACGATGTTTTAACCGCCACTCTTGAGCTTCCCGCTTGGCTTCGGCAATCTGGCTTGCGGTCAGGCGATGTTTAATATCGTTAATATATTTATTAATACATTTACAACCGTTAGTTTTTGCTATGATGAACCATTTAAGGGCTTTAATATAGTTTTTAGCAACCCCGTACCCTTTGTAATAACAATAGCCTAAGGTTGCCTGCCCTGTTGAGACTCCCCCTGCTGCCACTGATTTATACCAATAGACCGCTAATTTGTAATTTTGAGGCACTCCTTTTCCGTGATAATAGATATGGCCTAAATCGGTTTGCGCATCTATATCCCCCTGTTCTGCCGCTAATTTATACCAGTAGGCCGCTTTTTTAAAGTCTTCTTGAATATAATCATAACGATATGCTTTATTTAATTCCATTTTAATAACTTGATTTCCCTGTTTTGCGGCAAATCTATACCAGAAGTTTGCTTCTGCCCATTTCTTTGGAATTACTTCGCCGTTATAGTACAGAAGACCAATATTATATTCCCCATATTCGTTTCCCTGTTTTGCCGCTAATTTTGACCAGTATATCGCTTTTTTCAAGTTTTTGCGGATGCCGTATCCTCCCATATAATAAATAACCCCTATGTTAGTTTCGCCGTCGTAGGTTGTTGGATAACTTGCGTATTTATGCGTTTCATAAAGATACAGATTGGATCCCACGTTGCCTTCACCCTCAACATCTGCGGAATTTCCTTGTTTTACCGCTAATTTATACCAGTAAAGAGCTTTTTTAAAGTTTTTAGGAACCCCAAATCCACAAAAGAAAGCATTGCCTACATTAAGCTGAGATTCAGCATCTCCTTGCTCTGCGGCTAATTCGAACCAGCGGTTTGCCTTTTTAAAGTTTTTAGGAAACCCGTCATAACCGTTATCATACATAAACCCAAGTTTTCTTTGAGCTTTCATATTTCCTTTGTCCGCTAACATTCTAAGAATCAAAAACGCTTTTTCATAATGATGCTTTGCAAAGTCATTATTAACTTTTTTTATCATGACGGCATAAGATTGTGCCGCATAGGCCGGCGACAGATATAAAAAAATAATAGAAAATAATAAAACCGATATTATTTTTATTTTGGTTTTAATCATTTATATATGTATATCCTTTAATATAATTTTAGAATAAGGGTGTGTTTTATACTGACAGACTTGCTTTAGCCTTTCGCAGTTTAATATTTGACATATATTATAATATTATTTATATCTTAAATCTTTTATAATAGTTATAATATTATAATATTATATATCGTATTGTCAACGCAAACTTCCAATTATTCTAATTATTTTAAAATAGTCTTGACCGTGTGTTTATTTATAGCATGTCCAGTCAGTAGCGGAAAACCGTTTGACAATGTTTTGAAAATTGATATAATTTACATTATGGGCAGTTGACCAGCGTCAGATAACGTAAGCTATATAATAATATTAAACTTTCAATCTCCAACTTGCGTTTATAGATTTTTATGATGAAATACATATTGGCAATTATCCTGATAGCAAGCTTTTCATCAACAGCTGTCGCTAGGCAGGAATTTAAATCGTGCATTAGGCGAAACAAATCTACCGCAGGGATAAATGGGTGTTATGTGCAAAGCATTAAGAAGTGGAATATGAAGCTTAACGCTGTTTATTATGATATAATGAAAGCTGATGGCCCAAACTCCAGCAGTTATCTAAAAAAATCGGAAATCAGTTGGATTCTTTACCGCAGGTATAATTGCATTGCCGCAGGAGATATTATGTTCGGCAGCAGCAGTAATATTATAGAGAAAGACTCCTGCCTCAGGACAATGTTAATAGATAGGGTTAAGGATTTAGAACCGTTCCTGCCGGCAAACAGGCAGCACTAATCATTAATAGCGATGTGAATCGAATTCTTAATAGTTGCGGATAAATGCTAAAAATTATAATATTTATAATAGCGTTATTACTAATGATAGGTGTTCCTTTGACGGCGGCGGCAGGTCAAGAATACAGGTTATGTATGAGCAAGCATGAATCTAATGCAGGTTGGGCCAGTTGTTATTATAAAAGCGTGGAAAAATGGAACTTGGAACTTAATAAAGAGTATTTTGGCCTAATGAAAAAACTACCGTCCAAATACGGGAAATATCTAAAAAAATCGGAAATCAGTTGGATTCTTTACCGCAGGTATAATTGCGATGCCGACGGCCAGATGATGTACGGCGGCGGAGCCTTAAAAGGTTTAGAAATAGGGGCGTGCTTGAGAAGTATGCTAATAGATCGCGTTAGGTGGTTAAAGAAGCTTTCTGATAATGTTAAAAGCGCGACAGATTCCAAAACAGTTGAGTACTTTAATGATAAGCAGATTATGGGATATACCGGAAACGGGAAAAATTTCCCCATAGGCAATCTTCAAATTTGCGCCAAAGTAAATAAAAGGTTTAAATATGTGAATGTTCAGGTTGAATTTTCATGGACGGGACATCTTTTGGACACAGGAAAAGTACCTTTTAAGAAAAAATCTGAGGGTGATATTTATTTTCGATTTATAGACGGGTGGGGAAACACGGGAGACGGCAGCATAGCAAGGCGCTCAAATGGATACATTCTGTCGTTAAAGCCGGTCAAAATAAACAAATTGTATGGATCTAACGATCTTGATGAGTACGGAACATATAACCTTAAAGAAGGGCGCTGCAAAAAATATTAAACACCCGCCGCCATTTTGCGATTCGTCTAATCCCAAAAAAATAATGAAACATCGCCTGTGTTGTTCTGAGTGCGGACAAAAAATCCCTGTTTCGCCGCTGATTTATACCAGTAAAAAACTTTTTAATTTTTATTGCGGCTATATAATAGATAATCTATTAAGGAATTGAACTGATTAAAGGTGTTTTAAAAGCATGGATTTTTCCTATTTTTTTAACTATGAATTTCATGCCTGAATTTAATCCATTAGATCCTATATTAACAGACGGATTGGTGTATTTTAAGAGCGCACCGGTTTTTTTGTCTATCCAGAAAGTTCCGGAGTATTCATTGTAAGGATTTATTCCACGGTATTCAATAGACTGCCTGTTTGCTACTACGGCATATTTTACAAATACGAGTTTCATAGGAGGGGCTATGTCTCTTACTACTGATTCGGAGAATAAACGTAGCTGACCCTTGGGTCTTTCTCTAAAACTCGAAGGCTCTTTATACCATTTTAAACCATGCGGCGAAGAATGAAGTGTTATAATTGCGTAAAAAACTCCATTTATGTTTCTGGTGAATGTATAGGCTGGTTTTGCTTTAGTACCTCCGATTATTTCTTCCTGCCAGTTATTTAAATTATAAATTTTGTCTATGGTAGTTCCAAACATCGCTCGTGTGATTGATTCGTAATTTTTCAGCGAGGTCAGCTTAGCCATGGTTATACCGCTATTGCTCTGTGATGCGACGGATTTATCGGCTGAAATATTTGACGGCGTTTTAGAGCAGCCTGAAATTACAGTTGCGGCAACAGGAATTAACAGTAAAAAAATAAAAAAGCGATTGATTTTCATATTGGAAGCTCTCCATTTTTTTTAATTAACCAAGGTTTTTGTTTATTTCACCCTGCATGCGCCGATTCTTTTTCCGGTAAGTTCGATGCTTGTATTAAAATTCATGGTCCTGCCTTGATATGTGTGGATAATATTAATATGTCCATGCATATGCATTGTTGTGTCGGTAGGAAAATATTCAAACATAAGTTCTTTTATCTCCGTGCCGACTCCAGTAGAACATTCAAAGCGTGTAACGACAGTATTTCCGTTAACAGTTACGATAGGCTTTGGACAGTTAGCCGGTATATCGGGATTTTTCTGCATAGGCGGTTTAAGTTTATTACCCATGCAAGATGAATAAGTCGAGGTTACAGGAGGCATAGCGTACGGGAGTCCCAAAACAGTTGTTGTAGAGGTATATTGCCATAATCCCGGCAAAAACAGCCTGCTTGCAAATGCACTGTTAGCAAAAGCTATGCTTATAAATATACTTATTAATAAAAATATCTTTTTCATGTTAACTCCTCGTTTTTTATAAAAAAATTTATACAAAAAGTTACCTGCGCTGTTTTAAATATTTATTTTAAGTGGTGGAGGGCACGGGACTCGAACCCGCGGCCTACGCCATGCGAAGGCGTCGCTCTACCAACTGGGCTAACCCCCCACTTTTAATAATTATCCCAAAAAAAAATTAAAATTGCAACCAAAATTCAACCTCGCTCTTGACTTTTTGAATACCTGCGATAAAATATTAATAAGAAACGATAAATATTTTACTTGTTTTAAACACTTAATAATTTCTTGAATTAATATAATTAATTGATATATAAAGTTTAATTATAAAATATAAACAATTAAATAATTAAATCAGGAGGGGGGAAAATGGAAGGATTGGCTTCATTCAAGCAGTCCGTTAAAAGTTCGGTCGTAAAAAACGTGTTTCACTTTGCGGGCAACTATGTATTACCAAAATTAAGCGACGAAACTATAATTAAACTTTCCGATAAAATAAATAATTTTGAAGCGCCTGCCGGAAAGATTTTTTTCGACCATATTTTTATAGGATTAAAAAGAAAATTTCCGCATTTATCTAAAAACGTAAAACATGGGATAGTGGATAATTTTATTTCAAACTTTCTTTTGCTCAGCGGTGACAGAAGAAAAGCGTTTATAGAAAAAAACGGATTTTATCCGCCTCTTTTTTACGTTATAAGCCCTACAATGCACTGCAATTTAAAATGTTACGGGTGCTATTCCGCCAATTATACACGTAGCGATAAACTTTCTTTTGAAAAAATTAACGAAATTATCGACGAAGGCAAAAAATTCGGCATATTCTTTTATACTATATCGGGCGGAGAACCTTTCGTAAGAAAAGACCTGTTTGATATCTTAGAAAAAAATAACGACTGTTATTTTCAGATATATACAAACGGGTCGCTTATAGACGGTAAGACTGCGGAAAGATTGTCTAATCTCGGAAACGTTTTTCCGTGTATAAGCGTCGAAGGATTTGAGGATGAAACAGATGAAAGAAGAGGCAAAGGACATTTTAAAAAAGTAGTAGCCGCTATGAATAATCTTAATGACAACGGAGTATTGTTTGGATTTTCGGCGACCGCTACCCGCCATAACAATGAAATAATCGTAAGCGACGAATTTATAGATTTTTACGTTAAACAAGGCGCTTTTCTCGGCTGGTATTTTAATTATATACCAATCGGACGCGAACCCGACGTAAATCTTATGCCGACGCCGGAACAGCGCAATTTTAGAAGAAAAAGAGTAGTAGAAATAAGGGAAACAAAACCGATAGTGGTTGCCGATTTTTGGAACGACGGCGTACTTTCCCACGGATGCCTTTCGGGCGGACGCGTATATCTTCACGTAAATGCAAACGGCGGAGTAGAGCCTTGCGTATTTGCCCAGTTTGCCGCAGACAATATTTTCGATAAATCTATGGAAGAAATTTTAAACTCCATGTATTTTAAATCAATCAGAAAAGAGCAGATGGAGGTCAAGAACAGGCTTCGTCCATGCATGATAATAGACCATCCCAAAATACTAAGAAAAGTAGTCTCCGAAGGCGGAGCAAAGGCTGCACAGGAAGGAGGAGAGTCCATAATTACGGAACTTAAAGACAAGATGGACGAATATTCCCAAAATTACGCCAAAATTGCCGACAAAGTATGGGAAACCGAATTTGGAAACGGTAAATATTTCACTGCCTACGACGGCAAAAAATTAGAATTAAACGAAGAAGATTACTATAGAAAACAGTTGTATCCGCTTAAAGGAGGTAAAAACAAAGAAGATAATAAAAAAGTTTAAATAATTGATCTGCAACGCATATAGTTTTATATTCTTTCCATTTATATTATAATATAAAACTATGACCACGGCAGAAATAGTTATACCTAAAAGCGGAACGGACATAAAGTTTACCTATATAATACCGGATAATCTTGAAAGCGAAGCGGAAACGGGAAGGGCGGCGCTTGTTCCGTTAAAAAACAGAACCGTTTACGGATTTATTTACGACGTAAGAAAAGAATTTCTAAAGCAGGATAAACCTATAAAATTAAAAAATGTATTGCGTATTTCAAAGGCAACTTTTTTTACAGAATCGCGTAAAGATATTTTTAATTTTTTAGCCGGTTATTATCACGAAAATATATCCGGGGTTTTTGATGCTGTTTTGCCTTCTATAGACGTAAAACGATTTGACCTGCTAGATAAATACTTTGAAGAGGCTGAAAGTTTTAATAAAACTTCCGGCCGGGTTTCAAAATATATTTCAAAAAAGTCTGAGGATTTTCATGAAGAAAATAATTCCGATATTTTAAATGAACGATTAACAAACGGTTTCCTTTCAAAAGCAGGATACGAACTGACTAAAGACCAGGAAAACGCCGTAAATTTTATAAAAGAATCTATATCGGAAGGCTTCTATAAAACTTTTCTGCTTCACGGAGTAACGGCAAGCGGCAAAACCGAAGTATATTTTAACCTGATAGATTATGTATTGTCTTTAAATAAACAGGTTATAATTACCGTTCCCGAAATTTTTATAACGAACCAGTTTATTTATCTCATAAAAAAACGTTTTGAAAATCTTGTAAAACAAAACGCTTTTGCGGTATTTCACAGCAAAATTTCAAGAAAAGAAAAACTAATAAACCATATAAGGATAATGAACGGCGGCGTCAAGCTAATTCTGGGCGCCAGATCGGCAGTTTTTTCTCCTTTAATAAATCCCGGACTTATAATAATCGACGAAGAGCACGACGGTTCTTACAAGCAGCAGTCAGGTCTTCTTTATAATGCAAGGGACGTTGCTGTTATGATAGCTAAGAAAACTTCCTCGGTATGCATACTTGGTTCCGCCACGCCTTCTTTGGAGTCTTATTATAATGCCTCCGTATTAAAAAAATATGAATATATTTATATAAAAAACAGGGTTAAAGGCAAAACGCTCCCTGATATACAACTTATAAATTTAAAATCCGAATTTAAAACGCTTACTAAAAAAGAATTTAAAGATAAAATTTTATCGGAAGAAACTATTAAATTAATAACCGAAAACATTTTGGCCGAAAAGCAGGTTCTGCTGTTTTTAAACAGAAGGGGATTTTCCACGTTTTTAATATGCACTTCTTGCGGACATCAATTTTTATGTAAAAATTGCGCTATATCTTTGGTTTATCATAAACATAAAGACGGAAAGAAAAAGGAAATTAATACCAATATATCGCAGGAAATATTAGAATGCCATTATTGCGGCTATAAAGAAAAAGTTCCAAAGCTCTGTCCGGAATGCGGCATGGACACTATAGAGCCTTATGGCATAGGCATACAAAAATTAGAAGAACACGTTAAGTCTTTATTCTCGAACTATTCCCGCCGTTCTTACGGATATGAAAAAACCGAATGTAAAGATGACGGCGAAGACTTGGATACGGCCGCCGGTGAATTAGAATCAAACGGCGAAAAAAATAAAAAAAACGGGATAATAATCGAGAGAATAGATTCGGATATCGCAAAAAAAGGCAAAACAGGCGCAGAAATTTTTAAAAAAATGCACGATAAAAAAATAGACATACTCATAGGTACGCAAATTATAGCCAAAGGTCATGATTTTCCTAACGTCGGTCTCGTAGTGGTAATTTTTGCCGACAGTCTGCTTAATCTGCCAGACTTTAGAAGCGCCGAAAAAGCTTTTCAAATACTAACGCAGGTAGCCGGAAGAGCCGGCAGGGGAACGGATAAAGGCAAAATAGCCGTTCAGACTTTTATACCGGATAACTACCTGCTAAGATATACTGCGGCTCACGATATAAAAGGATTTTACGAAAAAGAACTTGAGATACGCAAAGAATATGGATATCCGCCTTATTCTAAGATAATTGCCCTGAAATTAACCGACAAAAATATCGACGCTCTAATAGAAACCGCTTTAAACTTAAAAAAAAGCATCGAAAATATTATAGATATAAAAATAAAATCGGGTGATTTTTCCGGCGACGGCTATAACGGCAATATAAGGATTTTGGGGCCTTCACCTTGCCCCATAGAAAAAATAGATAATGACTTCAGGTATCAGCTTATTTTAAAATCGCCTCCGCCTGCGGCAAATCTACATAAACTCGTATCGGCTTTAAAAATAGATGCAAATCTCTTTAAAAGCTTTTCGTCGAGAAAAATTGTCGTAGATGTTGACCCCGACGTTCTTATGTGATAAACTAAAACTCTATTCTATATGATATATAATATAAAATTATATAGCGTGAGCTGTTTTTTTTACTTAACCGCTGGCATTAATAACGATAATTTGCAGTTAAAAATTATATAATAATAATATAAATAACCATATAAATTAAATTAATTAATTATATATTCGAGAGGTTACGATCAAATGAATAAAGCTCAATTTACGGAAAAATTAGCTTCTAAAAACAATATACCAATTAAATTGGCTGACAGAATAATCAATACTATAATTAATGAAATTAAAGAAACTTTAATTCAGGGTAAAAGAATAGAAATCAGAGGATTTGGAAGTTTTTTCGTTAAAGAATACGATAATTATACCGGCAGAAATCCAAAAACGGGAGAAAAAATAGAGGTAGAAAAAAAAGTAGTTCCTCAATTTAAAGTAAGTAAAATTTATAAAAATGACCTTGTCGAAGATTAAAGAAAATAATAAATTTTTTATTAAAACTTACGGCTGCCAGATGAATGTTCACGATTCCGGCTTAATAGAAAACGGGCTCGTTAAAAGTGGATTTAAAAAAGCTTACTCCGTCGAAGACGCTGACATAGTTGTTTTCAATACTTGCAGCGTAAGGGATAACGCAGACCATAAAGTAATTTCCGAACTTGGAAGGCTTAAAAAAAACTATGCCGATAAAAAAATAGTTCTTGCAGGGTGTTTTGCTAAACAGATTAAGCTGAAAAAAGAACAAAACGGCAGTATATATTTCGATTACTGTTTCGCTCCGGAAGAAATTTTTTCTATTCCCGATATACTTAAAAATAATACCGCCGCCAACGATACAGGCGGTTCAAACGAAACAAACCAAAATTATTCCTTAACGGAACAGCCGGAGGAATATTTAGAAAACGCCGGAAAAATCGAAGAATATTTTTACGGCAAAAAACCGGAAAACGACGGAACCGCATCCGTTAAAATAACGGAAGGGTGCAATAATTTTTGTTCTTACTGCATAGTGCCGTACGTTAGGGGAAGAGAAAGGTCTATTCCTATCGGCATTATATATAAGACAATTAAAAATCTTATAAATAAAGGCGCGGCAGAGATTACTCTTTTAGGTCAAAACGTTAATTCTTACATGTCGCCGGACGACTGCAAGAAAGACTTTTGTTTTTTATTAAATGCGGCGTCCGGAATAGAAGGGTCTTTTAAAATTAAATTTTTAAC